>NZ_JBIRAW010000026.1:0-150618 GCF_044326315.1 Actinomadura sp. 9N407
ACTCGTGGCGTGTACGCCCCTCGCACCGCCCGTGTAGGCGAACACGCCACGAGTCAACGGAAGCGGGCGGCACGGTGGGGTCGTGGTCATTGCGCTAGAGGCCCAGTTGGTACTGGTGCTCCTTGTGGGTGGGGCGGTAGCCGAGCGAGTCGTTGACGGCTCGCATGTGGGTGTTGCTTTCGGCCGTGTCCGCGAGCAGCCCGTCCAGGTGCGGGTGCCGCTCGCGGGCCTGCCGGATGGCCTCGGCCTTCATCCACCGCGCGAGCCCGTGGCCCCGGTGCTCGGGCAGGACACCCGTCCCGTAGTGCTGGCCGTCCCCCTTGCCATCGCCGGGGACGACCAGCTCGGTGAAACCGGCGACCGAGCCGTCGGACTCGTCGATGGCGACGACCGTGTGGAGCGACTCGCCGCGATCCGCGACCGCCTCGGCGGCGGCCCGTACGCGCTCGACGTCCCAGACCACGATCCCGTAGTCGGTGTCGTCCATCGGCATGTCGTCCATGGCGCGGCGCGAGGCGGTGAACGTGTCGGCCAGTTCGTCCGGGACCATGCCTTCCCAGGAACGCAGCCGGTAGCCGGGGGACGGCCGGGGAGTCTCCAAGGCGGCGTCGGCCAGGTCCAGCCTGCTGAATCTCAGGCCGAGCACCTTCCTGAATCCGGAGGCCGCGAGGAACAGGTCTCCGGGCGCACCGGCTCTGGCCTGAGCGACAACGGAACGCCGCGCTTCGTCCCGGGCGCACTCGATCACCCGCGCCAGCAGCGCGGTGCCCACGCCCTTGCGCCGTTCGGCGGGATGGACGTTCAGCTCCAGCTCCGCCAGATGGCCTTGGCCCTCCTGCAGGAACACGAGCAGGAAGGCCGATCCCACAGGGGCGCCCTCCGAGTCGGAGGCCAGCCAGGCCAAGCGGCGGCTGTGCGCGGTGGCACCGGGAACGATCAAAGGGGTGATCTGAACGGGGGTCTGCATCGGCACGGGGCCTCCATCGGCTCGGCGCTCCGTCAGGCCGGGCGGCGGCCGATGAGGTTCATGGCGCGCAGGGTCAGCACCGTACGGTCGTCGTCCCTGGTGATCAGCTCACCGCCGGTGACGATCAGGCCGCGGTCGGGCTTGGACCGGGACGGCCGCGCCTCGACGATCGTCGCGCGTAGCCGCACCGCGTCCCCGGGGCGGAGCGGGGACGGCCAGCGCAGCTCGTCGATGCCCGGGGACGCGAGGCTCGCGATGCGGGACAGGTAATGATCGGCGAACAGCCGCATGCACAGGGACGAGGTGTGCCAGCCGCTGGCGATGATCCCGCCGAACGGCCCGGACGCGGCGTACGCGCGGTCGATGTGGATCGGCTGCGGGTCGAACCGTTCCGCGAAATCGAGGATCTCCGCCTCGGTCACGGTGAGGTGCCCGTACTCGTAGACCGCGCCGGCCTGGTAGTCCTCGAAGTAGCGCTCCCCGGCGGGGGTGGGAAAGTCGGTGTCGCTGAGCGTCCTGGTGCCGTTGGGCGCACTGTTGGCTGTGCTGTTGGTCATAGAGGCCAGCATCGCGCATACCCGCCCACACTGAGCGCCTGGGCCGGGGGCCCCAGGCGATCTGCGTGGACGGAAGAGCCTGCCGGCCTGGACGAGACCGGCCTGGATAAGGCTGGCCTGGACGAGACCGGCCTGGATGAGGCCGGCTTAGATGAGACCCTGGGCGAGGATGGCGTCCGAGACGCGCTCGAAGCCGGCCATGTTGGCGCCCTTGACGTAGTCGCCGGGGGCGCCGTAGCGCTCGGCGGTCTCGTAGCACTCGTCGTGGACGGCTTTCATGATGCGGGCCAGCTCGGTCTCGACCTTCTCGAACGACCAGATCTCGCGGCCCGCGTTCTGGGCCATCTCCAGCCCGCTGGTCGCGACACCGCCCGCGTTGGCGGCCTTGCCGGGACCGAACGACACGCCCGCGTTCTGGAAGAGGTGCACCGCGTCCGGCGTGGTCGGCATGTTCGCGCCCTCGGACACGGCCTTGACGCCGTTGCGGACGAGGGTGGCCGCGTCGTCGGCGTTCAGCTCGTTCTCGCAGGCGGACGGGAACGCGATGTCGGCCGGGACGTCCCAGACCCGGCCGCCGGGTACGTACCGGGCGGACGGCCCGCGCAGGTCGGCGTAGTCGCTGACCCGGCCCCGCTTGATCTCCTTGATCTCCTTGAGCAGCTCCAGGTCGATGCCCTTCTCGTCCACGACGTAGCCGCCGGAGTCGGAGACGGTGACGACGTTGGCGCCCAGGGCCTGGGCCTTCTCGATCGTGTAGATCGCGACGTTGCCGGAGCCGGAGACCGAGGCCTGCTGGCCTTCGAGGTCCTCGCCGCGCAGCTTGAGCATCTCGGCCGTGAACAGCACGCTGCCGTACCCGGTGGCCTCGGTACGGCCCGCGGAGCCGCCCCAGGCCAGGCCCTTGCCGGTGAGGACGCCGGCCTCCCAGCGGTTGGCCAGCCGCCGGTACTGCCCGAACAGGTAGCCGATCTCACGGCCGCCGACGCCGATGTCCCCGGCCGGGACGTCGGTGTGCTCGCCCAGGTGGCGGTGCAGCTCGGTCATGAACGACTGGCAGAACCGCATCACCTCGTTGTCCGAGCGGCCGTGCGGGTCGAAGTCGCTGCCGCCCTTGCCGCCGCCGATGTTCAGCCCGGTGAGCGCGTTCTTGAAGATCTGCTCGAAGCCGAGGAACTTGACGATGCCGAGGTTGACCGTCGGGTGGAAGCGCAGGCCGCCCTTGTACGGGCCGAGGACGCCGCTGAACTCCACCCGGAAGCCCCGGTTGATGTGGATCTCGCCCTTGTCGTCCTGCCAGGGGACGCGGAAGATGAGCTGCCGCTCGGGCTCGGTGACCCGCTCGACGATCTTCGCGTCCAGCAGTTCGGGACGGGCGTCCAGCACCGGGGCGAGGGCCTCCAGTACCTCCCGTACCGCCTGGTGGAACTCGGGCTCGCCCGGGTTGCGGCGCAGGATCCGTTCGTAGGACTCTTTCAGCGCGGACACCGTGGCGGGCGAGGCGGAGCTCCCGGGGGACAGGGGCATACATGCTCCTTCGACGTTTTCGGGCGACTTTTGTATGTGCACGTACCGTTATGGAGGATACGTTTGCCCGGCCCCTGCCCCCGACCGCGTCTCACCCGGCAGGACGCCGGATGATCTCGTACAGGCTGCCCAGCCCCTCGGCGCCGTGCCCGGCCGCGACCGCGCGGCCGAACAGGTCCTTGAGCGCGAGCGGCATGCCGGTGTCGATCCCCGCGGCCCGGCTCGCCGCGGCGACGTGGTCCGAGCCGACGGCCTGCATGTGCAGGCTGTTGAGCTCGCCCGGGTACGCGCCCGCCTCGATCTCCTCGGTGATGATCTTCAGGAAGCCCATCGGCCCGTCGACGGCCAGGTCGGCGACCGTCTGGGCGGCGTACGGCAGGAACGTCCGGGCGCTCACCCCGGCGCTCCCGACCAGCGCGACCGCCTGCATGTAGCCGACCAGCGTGGTCCAGAAGAGGAAGAGCTGGGCCTGGTAGTAGAGCATCGACAGGCCCGAGTCCGCCCCGACGTAGGTCGCGTCGGCCAGGGTCTCGAGCGTGCCACGGTGCCGGTTCAGGACCGCCTCAGGGCCGCTGTAGAACACGTACGCGCCCGGCTGGCCGATCCCCGGCGGCGGAGTCATGATCCCGCCCGTGAGCAGCTCAGCGCCGTTCTCGACGGCCCAGACGCTCGCCTCGCGCAGCTCGTCGGGCGTTCCGGAGCTGAGGTTGACCAGCACCCGCCCCTTCAGCGCGCCGGTCGCCGCGCCGATCGAGTCGTACATGGCCGTGTAGTCGGTCTGGCTGATCACGACGAGCTCGTTCGCCGCGAGGGCCTCTTCGGGGGTGGCGGCCGGCGTCGCACCCCTGGCGACCAGCGGATCGGCCTTGCTCGCCGTACGGTTCCACACCGTCGTCGGATGCCCCTTGGCAAGGAACGTCTCGGCCATCGCCGCACCCATGGGGCCCAGGCCGATGACGGTCACCGGGGGGAGGTTCTGCTCAGTCATTTCGTGCTCCCTTCGTCGGAGACCACGATGTGCCGAGCCCCTACGGAATCCCTTCGGATCCGCTACGGGTACGGGCTTGACGTGCGCGAAGGCAGCGCGACACTGGGGCCGTGATCAAAACGCCGCGTCCCCAGAACTGCAACGAGTCGTGCGCGGGGTCCGGCCGCTTTTCCTGTTCAGGCGGTTAGCCTGGCAGCGTGCGTTTCGGGGTGCTCGGTCCGGTTTCGGTGTGGACGGACGACGGACGTCCCGTGCCCGTTCCGGAGGCCAAGGTCAGGGCGCTGCTGGCGGGCCTGCTCGTCACCCCTGGACGGCCCGTTCCGTCCGACCGGCTGATCGACGACCTGTGGGGCGATCACCCGCCGCGCAATCCCTCCGGCACGCTCCAGGCGCGGGTCTCGCAGCTGCGCAAGGCGCTGGGTGATCGCGATCTCGTGGTGTTCCGACCGCCGGGGTACGCGCTGCAGGCCCCGGCCGGCGCGGTGGACGCCGAGCGCTTCGAGACGCTGATCGTACGGGCGGGCGAGGCGGGCGAGGCGGGCGATCCGCGCGTCAAGGCGGGGCTGCTCGCGGACGCGCTCGCGCTGTGGCGGGGCCCGGCGTTCGCCGATTTCGGGGACGCCGAGTTCGCCCGGGCGGCGATCGCGGGCCTGGAGGAACGGCGGCTCGCGGCCCTGGAGGAGCTGGCTGCGACCCGGCTGCGGCTGGGCGAGCACGCGCGAGTGGCGGGCGAGCTGGCCGAGCTGGTCGAACGGCACCCGTCCCGCGAACGGCTGCGCGCCGCGTACATGCACGCCCTCTACCTCGCCGGTCGCCAGAGCGAGGCCCTCGCGACGTACCAGGATCTGCGCGAGAACCTGGCCGAGGAACTGGGCCTCGATCCGGGCCCGGAGGTGATGGCCCTCCATCAGGCGATCCTCACCCAGGATCCCGCGCTCGCCGTGACCGTCCCGGTCGCCGGGCGTCCCCGTACGAACGTTCCCGGGTCGCGCAGCGAGCTGATCGGCCGCGAGCGGGCCGCCGCCGAGGCCCGCGCGCTGCTGAAGACCGACCGCCTGGTCACGTTGACGGGCCCTGGTGGTGTCGGCAAGACGCGCCTGGCCTTGGAGGTCGCCGCGGTCGCCACGCGGCCGGACGCCTCGTACCCGGACGCCTCGTACCCCGATGGCGTGTGGCTGGTGGAGCTGGCCCCGGGCAACCCCGCCGACGTCGCCGCGCTCGCCGACACCGTGGCCGGGGTCCTGGGCGTACGGGACGAGCCGGGCCCGGCGTCCCCGGTCGAGCGCCTCGCCTCCGTCCTGAAGGCCCGCCGGACGCTGCTCGTCCTGGACAACTGCGAGCACGTGATCGCGACGGCCGCCGAGCTGGCCGCGCGGCTGCTGGCGGCGGCGCCGGAGCTGCGGATCCTCGCCACCAGCCGGGAGCCGCTGGGCATCGAGGGCGAGCGGCTCCAGGTCGTACCGCCGCTCGATCTGCCCGGCCCCGGCGCGGAGGAGCCGGAACGATTCAGTGCCGTACGGCTGTTCGTGGCGCGGGCCGCCGCAGCGGCGCCGGGGTTCGCGCTGGACGAGCGGACGGCCGGTCCGGTGGCGACGATCTGCCGGCGGCTGGACGGGATCCCGCTCGCCCTGGAGTTGGCGGCCACCCGGGTCCGCGCACTCGGCGTGACCGAGCTGGCCGCCCGGCTGGACGACCGGTTCCGGGTACTGGCCGCCGGGCGGCGGGACGCCCCGGCCCGCCAGCGCACCCTCCGGGCGGTGATCGATTGGAGCTGGGAGCTGCTGGAGGAGCCCGAGCGGCTGCTCCTGCGCCGGCTCGCCGTCCATGCCGACGGCTGCGCGCTGGAGGCCGCCGAACGGGTCTGCGGCGAGCCCGAGCTGGATGTGGTCGGCCTGCTCGCCGGGCTGGTCGACCGCTCGCTGGTGACGGTCACGCACGACGGCGAGGCCCGGTACCGGCTGCTGGAGTCGGTGGCCGCGTACGGGCTGGAACGGCTGCGCGAGGCCGGCGAGGAGCAGGAGATCCGGCACCGCCACGCGCGCCACTACGCCGGTCTCGCCGAACGCGTCGCGCCCCTGCTCCGTGGCACGGGCCAGCGGGACGCGATCGAACGGCTCGACCGCGAAGGCGCCAACCTGAGCGCCGCACTGGAGTGGGCGGCCGGGAACGGGTTCGCCGATCTGGCGTTGCGCCTGGTCAACGCGCTCGCCTGGCACTGGTACCTGCGCGGCCGGTACGGCGAGGCGCGGCGTTCGCTGGCGCTCGCGCTGGACGTTCCGGGCCCGGCCGCGCCCGGGCGGCGGGCCGAGGCGCTGACCTGGCGGAACGGCATGACCATGATGTCCGGCGACGGCGGTGACTCCGAGCGGCTCCGGCTGGAGGCACTCGCCGCGTACCAGGACGTGAGCAACATAGACGTGGGCAACGAAGACGTGGGCAACGAGCACGATGTGCTGGCGCGGGCCAGGGCGGAGTGGTTCCTGGCGTACGTCCACTGGCCCTATGGCGATCTGGCCGCGAACGAGGTACGAGCCGATCGGGCGCTCGCCGCGTTCCAGGAGCACGGCGACCGCTGGGGGACGGCCGCCGCCCTCAGCACCCGGGCGAAGCAGGCGATGGTCCGGGGCGACCTGGACGGGCTGCGCCGCGACGGCGAGCGCGCGCTGGTGCTGTTCGACGAGCTGGGCGATCGGTGGGGACGGCTGGAGGCCACCGAGGCGCTGGGCCGCCATGCCGAGATCACTGGCGACTATGGGCGTGCGGCGACCCTCCGCCGCGAGGGCCTGCGGCTGGCGGAGGAGCTGGAGATGGGGCCCGAGGCCGCGTTCCGGATGGCCGAACTGGGCCGGGTCGCCCTGCTGACCGGCGATCTCGTCCAGGCCCGGGAGCTGCACGAGCGGGCGCTGCGGATGGGGACGGAGCTGGCCAGCCGGGACGTCACGGAGTTCGCGGAGGTCGGGCTGGCGCTGGTGGCCCGGCGGTTGGGGGAGCACGAGACGGCAGAGCGCCATCTGCGCGCCTGCCTGGGCGGGCTGCGCCGGATCGGCGGGCGGTCGGGGATCTCGTTCATCCTGGCGCAGCTCGGCTTCGTCGCAGCGGAACGCGGCGACGCCGCGGGCGCCCTGGCGCTGCATCGCGAAGCGCTCGACGCCGCCCGCTCGACCGGTGATCCACGGGCCGTGGCGCTGGCCGTGGAGGGGATCGCCGGCGCGCGGGCGCTGGCCGGTCACCACGCCCATGCCGCGCGGCTGCTCGGTACGGCCGCCGCCCTGCGCGCGGCGGCCGGGGCCCCGCTCCCGCCCGCCGAACGCGGCGACGTCGACCGGATCGCCTCCTCCGCGCGGGCCGCGCTGGGCGAGGAAGATTTCGCCAGGGCGTTCGCACGAGGTTCCTTCACACGAGGTTCCTTCACACGAGGTTCCTTCACAAGAAGATCACCGGCATGATTTAATCTGGACATCGAACATCCCGATTAACCGACCATCCCGATGAACCAACATCTTGGTTGACCGAGAAACTTGATCAAGCGCGTGGAGGGCCCGATGACGTTTCCGGCCGAGGATTTCGCCTGGCAGGGCGAGCTGCTGGACCTCGACGCCTACCTGGAGCGGATCGGGTACGACGGGGACCGTTCCCCGACCCTTGAGACGCTGCGCGCGCTGCATCGGGCCCATGTCACGGCGATCCCGTTCGAGAACCTGGAGGTCGTGCTCGGGCGCCCGGTGCTGCTGGGCGTCGAGGCCGTCCAGGACAAGCTTGTACGGCATCGGCGCGGTGGCTACTGCTTCGAGCACACCGAGCTGCTCGCGGCGGTGCTGGAACGGCTCGGGTTCACGTTCACGGCCCTGTCCGCACGGGTCTCGATGGGCATCCCGAAGCTGCTGCCCGCCACCCACGCCGTGCTGCGCGTCGAGGTGGACGGCGGGCTCTGGCTCTGCGATGTCGGGTTCGGCGCCGGGCCGCTGGAGCCCCTCCCGTTCATCGACGGCACCGTGTCCGAGCAGGGCGGCTGGTCGTACGAGCTGCACCAGCTCGACGCGTCGCTGGGCGGGCTGCCGGGGGTGGAGCACTGGACGCTGTTCCAGAACGGCCCGCAAGGCCGGATCCAGCGGCACACGTTCATCCTGTCCCCGTCGTACCGGATCGACTACGACCTCGGGAACCACTTCATCTCGACCAGCCCGAACTCCCCGTTCACCGGCCGGATCTTCTGCCAGCGCTACGGGCCGGAGATCCACCACGCGCTGGACGACACCACCCTGATCACCACCCACGCCGACGGCCGCGCCGACGCGATCGAGAAGAGCGTCCTGGAGCCCGCCGAGGTCCCCGGGATCCTGGCGAGCGTCTTCGGCATCGAACTCGACGCCGCGGACACCGCCGGCGTCCTCGCCCACCTCGGGGCGCCATGAGGATGAACGAGGGCGTCGAGTGGGCGGCGCACGTCTGCCTCCTCCTCGACTGGCTGGACTCCGATCGCCCGGTGTCCACGACACGGCTGGCGGCGGGCTACGACCTGCCGCCCGCGTACCTCAACAAGCAGCTCCAGGCGCTGGTCAGAGCCGGGATCGTCAGCTCGACGGCGGGGGCGCGCGGTGGCTTCCGGCTGGCCCGCCCGCTGACCGCGATCACGATGATGGACCTGGTCGCCGCGATCGAGGGCCCGGACGAGGCGTTCCAGTGCACCGAGATCCGGCAGCGCGGCATGGGCGCCGAGTCGCTGGAGGACGCGTTCCGTACCCCGTGCTCGATCAGCACCGCGATGCGCCGCGCCGAGCTGGCCTGGCGCCGGGAACTGGCCGCGCAGACCCTGGCCGACGTCCAGGCCGACGCCGACCGGGTCGCACCCCGCCTGGGCGAGCGCATCCGCACCTGGTACGCCCGCAACTGATCTGTTCTGACCCCCTGACCTTCTGACCCCCTGACCTTCTGACCCCCTGGCCTTCCGACCCCCTGACCCCTGAGCGGGACCGCCGCTTCAGGTAGCGAATCTGGATACTGAATATCCATTTTAGAAGGAGTGACATGCAGTCACGGATGGACGGCATCAACACCCTCACGGCCGGCGCTTACAAGGCGCTGCTGGCGCTGGAGAAGTCCCTGCACGACAGCAGCCTTCCCGAGCGCACGCTGAACCTGATCAAGCTGCGCGCCAGCCAGATCAACGGCTGCGGCCTCTGCGTGGACATGCACGCCCACGAGATGCGCAAGACGGGCGAGACCGACGAGCGGATGTGGTCGGTGGCCGCCTGGCGCGAGGCGCCGTACTACACCGACGAGGAGCGCGCCGCCTTGGCGCTGGCCGAGGCCGCCACCCGGATCGCCGACAACCCGGCGGGCGTACCGGACGACGTCTGGAACGACGCCGCCGATCACTACGACGAGGAGACGCTGGCCGCGCTGATCACGGCGATCGCCACGATCAACGCCTGGAACCGGATCAACGTGACCATCCGGCGCCCCGCCGGGTCCTACCGCAACGCCTGACCGGAGCGGGTGCGGGGAAGTCTCCGCCTGTCCGGGCCTGCGGGGCCTACCGCAACGACTCCCGAGCGCGTGCGGGACAATCTCCGCATGCTGCGGGGACGGGAGACGGAAACGGCGGCGGTCGCCGAGCTGGTGACCGCCGCCGCGGCGGGTGCCGGGCGCGGGCTGGTGCTGCGCGGACGTCCAGGCGTCGGCAAGTCAGCGCTCCTGGAGTACGCGGCGGAGTACGCGGCCACCACGGCTCCCGGTATGCGGGTGCTGCGCGCGACCGGCTCCGAGCCCGAGCAGGAAATGGCGTTCGCCGCGCTCCACCAACTCCTCCTGCCTGTCACCCTCCCCGGCACCGGCCTTCTGGAAGCCCTGCCCGAGCCCCAGCGGGACGCCGTACGCGGCGCGCTGGGGCTGGCGCGGTCCCCCTCCGACGTCCGCTTCCTCGTCTCCGCCGGCGTGCTCTCGCTGCTCACCGAGGCCGCCGTGGACGGCGGGCTGCTCTGCCTGATCGACGACTTCCAGTGGTTCGACCAGGCCTCGTTCGACGCGCTGCTCTTCGCGGCCCGGCGGCTGGCGAACGAGGGCGTGGCGATGCTCTTCGCACTGCGCGAAGGCCCGGCCGTACGCGACGTACCGGAACTGAAGGTGGGCGACCTCGACCCGCGGAGCGCCGCCGAACTCCTGACGGAACGATCTTCCATGGCCGCGCCCGTACGGGACCGGATCGTGGCCCTGACCGGCGGCAACCCGCTCGCCCTTCGCGAGGCCACCGACCTGCTGACACCCGGGCAAATGGCGGGCCGTGCGCCGCTGCCCGACCCGCTCCCGGTCGGCTCCGATCTCTTCGGCGACCAGGTGAAGCGGCTCCCCGACGCGGCCCGCCTGCTTCTCCTCGTCGCCGCCGCCGAAGGCCAGGGCGATCTCGAACTGATCCTGCGCGCCGCCGAGCGGCTGGGCGGCGACCCGGCGGCCCTGGACACGATCGAGGCCGCCGGTCTGGCCGAGGTGGACGGGGCGCGGCTCCGGCTCCGGCATCCCCTGATCCGTCCGGCCGCCCACGCGACGGCAGGCCCCTCGGAACGGCGGCGCGTACACACGGCCCTCGCCGACGTGCTGGGCGAGACCGGCGACCGCGACCGGCGGGCCTGGCACCGGGCCGCCGCGACGCTGGGACAGGACGAGGATGTCGCCGCCGCCCTTGCCGGCGCGGCCGAACGGGCCCAGGCCCGGGGCGGTTACGCGGACGCGGCCACCGCGCTGATCCGTTCCGCCGAGCTCACCCCCGACCGTGCCGTACGGGCCGGACGGCTCGCCGGCGCCGCCACCACCGCCTGGCTCGGCGGCCGTCCCGGACTGGCCGAGACCTGCCTGGCCGAGGCCCGCGAGCTGGCCGAGGAGCCGTCGCTGCGCGCCGATCTGCTCGGGTTGCGCGGCCGGTTCGAGCTGATCTTCGGGAACGCCGACGAGGCCTGCCGGATCTTCCTGGAGGGCGCCGCGCTGGCCGGCGGGACCGATCCGTCCCGGGCGCTGGAACTGCTGGCCGACGCCTCCGAAGCCGCCGGCGGCGTCGGTGACGACGCGGCGATCATCGACATCGGGCGGCGCGCCGAGGCCCTCCCGGGCGGCTTCCTCCGGCAGGCGGTGGCGGGGATCGGGGCCATGCTCGACGGTGATGCCGAGCGCGGCGGTGCCCTGCTGCGCGCGGCCCTGGAGTCCGCCGACGAGCGGACCGACGCGGCCGGGTTCCTGTGGGCCTCGGCCGCCGCGAGCTACCTCGGCGAGGCGGACGCGGCGGCGGCGTGGATCGTACGGGCGGGCCAGGTGGCACGGGTGTCGGGGATGACCGGCCAGCTCCCGGTGGTCCTGGAGTTCCTGGCCACCGCGGAACGGATCAACGGCCGGTTCGCGCTCAGCGCCGCCATCGCCGACGAGGGGCTCGGGCTCGCCAGGGAGGCCGGGTACGTCAACTCCGCCGCCGCCCATCTGGCCAACCTCGCGGCGGTCGCGGCCGTCCAGGGACGCCAGGAGGAGTGCGAGCGGTACGCGCGGGAAGCCCTGGCGATCGCGATCCCGCACCGGCTCGGGCTGCGCGTCGGGATCGCCTCGTACGCGCTGGGGCTGCTCGATCTCGGCCTCGGCCGGTTCGCCGCCGCCCACGCCCGCTTCGAGAGCATGGTCACGGCGGGCCCAGGCGCGGGACATCCCACTTCGGTCTGGCGCTCGACCCCCGACCGGGTGGAGGCCGCCATCGGCTGCGGCGAGGCGGCAGCCGCCCGCGCCGCAGTGTCGGCCTACGAGCGATGGTCGGTGAAGGCCAAGACCCCGCAGTCGCGAGCGCTGCTGGCCCGCTGCCGGGCGCTGCTGGAGTCGGGCGAGAAGGCGATCCCGCTCTACGAGGAGGCCCTGCGGCTGCACGCCGTGGACGGCGGATCGCCGTTCGAGCTGGCCCGTACCCAGCTCCTCTACGGGGAACGGCTCCGCCGTGGCCACCGTACGAGCGAGGCACGCCGGCCCCTCCGGGCCGCCGCCGACACGTTCCAGCGGCTCGGCGCCGACCCCTGGGCCCAGCGCGCCCTGAACGAGCTGCGCGCCACAGGGGAAAGGGCCTCGGCACCCGCGAAGCCCGACGCCTTCAACCAGCTCACACCGCAGGAACTGCGCATCGCCCGCCTCGTCGCGGACGGCGCCTCCAACCGCGACGTGGCCGCCCGGCTGTTCCTCAGCCCCCGTACGGTCGAGTACCACCTCTACAAGATCTATCCGAAGCTCGGCATCTCCTCCCGTACCGAACTGGTCCGGCTCTCTACCCAGTGACGCGAGCCCAGTGACGCGAGCCCAGTGACGCGAGCCGAGTGACGCGCGCGGCCCAGTGACGCGAGCCCAGTGGTCCTACTGAAGCCACGGGGGCCGACACGGGCCAAGCTCATAAGTGTTCAAGGAGCACGGACACGAGGAGACGTTTTGACGACGGGACGCATGATCAACGCCAACGGCATCGAGCTGTGGACCGAGGAGTTCGGCGACCCGGCGCACCCGCCCGTCCTGCTGATCGCGGGCTCGATGTCGCAGGGCCTGCTGTGGCCCGACGCGCTCGTCGGCCGGCTCGCCGCCGCGGGCCGCCGGGTGATCAGGTACGACCACCGGGACACCGGCCGGTCGAGCGTGATCGACTTCGAGGCCGATCCGTACACCTGGGCCGACCTCAAGGACGACGCGCTCGCGGTGCTGGACGCGTACGGGATCGAGGCGGCGCACCTCGTCGGGCATTCGGCCGGCGGGCTGGTGGCGCAGTGGATCGCGGGCGAGCACGCCGGCCGCGCCCTGAGCCTGACGGTCATCGGTTCCTCCCCGCTCGGCCGCCGGGAGGGCGAGGTCATCGTCCGAGCGCTCACCGGCGAACCGGCCCGCCCGGGGGACCTGCCCCCGCCCACCCCGGAGTTCGTGGACTTCTTCACCAGGGTCGCGGCGAACCCGCCCGCCCCCGACCGCAAGTCCATGATCGACTTCGCGATCGAGACGGCCCGGATGCTGGCCGGCCCGGACCTGCCGTTCGACGAGGACGAGCAGCGCCGCCAGGAGGAGCGGATCCATGACCGCGCCCGCCGTCCCGGCTCCGAGGCCGGGCACCAGCGGGCGGGCATGGCCGACCTGACCGTCGAGCCGGTCGGCCTGCTGGGCCGGATCACCGCCCCCACGCTGGTCGTCGAGGGCACCCGCGAGCCCGCCAAGCCCGGCCACGGCGCGCTCATCGCGGCGGAGATCCCCGGCGCCGGACTGCTCATGATCGAGGGAATGGGCCACACCCTCCCGCCCCAGGTCCTGGACGAACTGGCCGCCGCCCTCCTGACCCACACCGACACCCGCACCGGCACCCGCACCCGCACCGACACCGGACCGGTCACCTGACGGATGCCCGGCCTCACCGGCCCCTCCTAGCGTCGAAGACGACACGTCCACACCGGACACGTTCGGACCAAGGGGGTTCCCATGACCAGGCAGAACGACGCAGGACGGGCCGCGGCGACCCGGTGGATCTCCGGACGGGCTCACCCGCTGGACGCGCCTGAGGCCGGCGCGCCGCTCACCGATCTCGAACCGCTGCGCGCGCTCGCGGCCGATGCCACGGTCGTGGGGATGGGAGCGTCGACCCGGGGCGCTCGCGAGGTGTCCGTCCTGCAGCACCGGGTCGCCCGGTTCCTGGTCGAGGAGCTCGGGTACCGGACGCTCGCGCTGGAAGAGGACTGGACGAGAAGCCTGAGCCTCGACGCGTACGTGCGTACCGGCGAGGGCGACCCGCGCGAGCTCCTCGCCGAGATGTGGCTGCCCTGGCGGACCCGGGAGATCCTCGATGTCATCACCTGGATGCGGGAGTTCAACGAGCGGCATCCGAACGACCCCGTCCGGTTCGTCGGCATCGACTTCACCGGCATCCGCGAGGTCGCGTACGACACCGTCACCGAGTACGTGCGCCGGGCGGCACCGGACCGGCTTCCCGAATTGGACGCGCACTACGCGCCGCTCCGCCCCACCGGCGAGATCGACGAGCATGTCGGGCATTACCGAAGCCTGCCCGACAAGGCACCGCACATCGCACACGCCGAGCGCGCGTACGAGCTGGCCGCAGCGCTGCCACCTACCGCCGGACGGGACGTCGCGCTGCAGCAGGCTCGGGCCGTCGTGGACTTCCACATCTTCCATTCGCGCCCGATCATGGAGGCCCTCCCGTACGCGGAACGGCGGATGGCAGAGAACCTCCTCTGGTGGCACCAGTACACCGGCTCCAAGGTCGTCTACTGGGGAGGCACCGCCCACTCGGCCCCCGGCCGTTCGATCGGCGACTCCGGTAGCGGCGACTCCGGCGCTGGTAACCCTGGTAACGGCGACGCGGAACTCAACACCGGCGGCACTCTCCGCCGCCACCTCGGCAAGGGTTATCTCTCCATGGGCGTCACCTTCGGCCAGGGCGCGGTGCACGGCGGCGTCCCCGTACCGCCGCCGCCCGGCGACTACGCCGACTCCGTCCTGGACACGGCCGCGACCACCGGCCACTACCTGGTCGACCTGCGCGATCCCGGTGCCGCGCCCGAGGTCACCGCCTGGCTGAACGCCCCGTCCAAGCTGCGCGTGATCGGCCCCGGCTACCGCCCCGAGGACGACGCCGACCACCACATGGCCGGCGGCACGGTGGCCGGATGGCTGGACGTGGCCGTCCACTCCCGCGAGGTGACCCCCTCACGCCCCGGGTGACGGGCGGGGTCAGGCCGCGGCGAGGTCCAGGCGGGCGAGTTCGGCGCGGGAGGCCACGCCGAGCTTGGGGAACGCCTTGTACAGGTGGTAGCCGATGGTGCGCGGGCTGAGGAACAGCTGGGCACCGATGTCGCGGTTGCTCAGCCCGGTCGCGGCGAGCCGTACGACCTGGAGCTCCTGCGGAGTGAGGGCGGCGAGAGGCCCCGATCCACCGCCGCTCTGGCCCTTCACGTCTCCGGCGGCGATGCTCTCCCCGGCCGCGCGCAGTTCCGTACGGGCGCGTTCGGCCCACGGCACGGCGCCCAGCCGCTCGAACAGGTCAAGCGCCGAGTGCAAATGCGTGCGGGCGTCGTTGCGGCGGCGGGACCGGCGCAGCCACTCGCCGTACAGCAGCTCGGTACGGGCCCGCTCGAACGGAATCGTCCCGTCCTCCCGATGCACCTCGACCGCTCGCGCGTAGGCCTTGCCCGGGTCGTCGGCGACCAGCGCGGCGCATCGCAGCGCGACCGCCTCCGCCCATGGCCGCCGGATCTGCGCCGCCCACTCCTGGTACCGGCCGGCCGCGTCGCGGGCCGACTCTGGATCCCCGGCGCGTATGGCGGCCTCGACGAGATCGGGCAGGCTGGCGATGGCGCCCTGCCGTCCCGGCCCCGCCACGATGTCGGACAGGCGGGCCAGCGCGGCCTCGTGCCGGCCGAGTCCCAGGTCGAGCAGGCTCAGCGCCCCGGCGGCGTGCGCCCCGCTCGGCGGCAGCCCCCGGCGCAGCGCCTCGGCGGTCAGCTCCTCGCAGCGCCGCTCGTCCCCCTGGATCGCCGCCAGCAGCGCCAGTACGGTCGCGTTGTAGATCCGGAGCCGGTGCCGGCCGGTGTCCTCGGCGATCCGCATCCCCTCGGTCGCCGCCGTCAGCGCCTCGCCGTACCGGCCCAGGATGAGCCCGGTCCGCGCGAGCAGCGGCAGCACCAGGGACAGCAGGCCGATCGCGCCCTGGTCGCGGCAGCGCCGGGCCAGGTCCTCGGCGGCCTCGTACGCGCCCTCGATGTCTCCGAAGAGCAGCTGCCACCAGGCGGTGTTCAGGACGTCCCGGATCCCGACGCAGGGCCCGGTGTCGGCCAGCAGGACGCGCAGGGCCGACGCGCCTTCGGCGGTCTCGTGCTCGGCCAGCGGGTCCTGCCCGATGAACATCGTGGCGATCGCCCGGACGAGATACGCGTTCGGCAGGCCGAGGCCCTCGGCGTGGTCGGCGGCCTCGCGCAGCGCCTCGATGTCGCCGGTGTTGGCGGCGGCGGACGCGGCCTTGAAGAACAGGAAGCCGGCGGTCATGGGCGCCGCCTCCGCCACCGCGACGCCCGAGTCGTACAGCAGCCGGTACGCCTCCTTGCCCCGGTCGGCCTCGTCGGCGAGCGAGGCCCTGATCAGTACGAGATCGGCCCGGTCGACCGGATCGGCCAGGTCGGCCGCGGCCCGTTCGGCCAGGGCGATCGCCTTCTCCGGCAGGTCGCCGTCGACCGCGGCGCGCGCGGCGGCCGCCAGCCGCCGGCCGCGCTGCGCGGGGTCGGGGCTGAGCGCGGCGGCCCGCTCGTACATCGCGGTCACCCCCGCGTACCCGCCCGCGTTGCGGTCGAGCTCCGCCGCGTCCTCCAGCACCCTGGCCACGCTCTCGTCCGGCCCGGTGACGGCACTGGACAGATGCCAGGCGTGGTGGCAGGGGTCGCCCAGCTCCCGGTACGCGTCGGCCAGCGCCCGGTGCGCCGCCAGCCGGGCGCTCAGCGGCTCGCCCGCGCTCGCGGCGGTACGGATCAGCGGATGCCGGAACTCCAGCCGCCCCTCGGACGAGGCCAGCAGGCCCCGCCGCTCGGCCGGTTCGAGATCGGCCACGGAGCCCCCGAGCCGTTCGGCCGCGCGCAGGATCACGGCCAGATCGCCCACGTCGTCGGCCGCCGCGATCAGCAGCAGCGTCCGCGTCGCGGCGGGCAGCCCGGCGATCCGTTCGGCGAAGGAGCGCTGGATGCGGTTGAACGTCGAAGACGGAGCGGACGGCGACCCACTGGAACGGACGGTCGGCAGCTCCACCAGCGCCAGCGGATTGCCCGACGCCGCGACAAGGATCTCGGTCACCTCGTACCGGGGCAGCTCGGCCGCGCGCTCGGCGAGCAGGCTCGCGGCGGCGTCCTGGTCCAGCCCACGCAGCCGCAACTCGGGAACCCCCGGCGCCGCGAACTCGGCAGTGTTCTCCGCCCCGCCGTTCTCCGGTCCGTTGGTCCCTGGCCCATCCTGATCCCGCGCCGCCAGCAGCACCGCGAGCGGTTCCGCCTCCAGCCGGCGGACGGCGAACAGCAGCGCCCCGGCCGACTCGGGATCCAGCCACTGGACGTCGTCGACCACGCACAGCAGCGGGCGTTCCTCGGCCAGGTCGGCCAGCAGCGTGAGCACCGCCAGCCCGACCAGGAACCGGTCACCGGAGCCCTCCGCGGTGCCCATGCTGAGCGCGGCGCGCAGCGCCCCCGCCTGCCCGTCCGGCAGCGCGCCGATCCGGTCCAGATGCTTGCGCAGGAGCAGGTGCAGGCCCGCGTACGGCATCCCGCTCTCGGTCTCGATCCCGGTACCGCGCAGCACCTGCATGCCCTCACCGGCGGCGGTGTCCACGGCCCGTTCGAGCAGCGCCGTCTTGCCGATCCCGGCCTCGCCCCGCAGGATCAGGGCCTCGCTGCGCCCCTCCCGTGCCCGGCGGACCAGCCGGTCGATGTGGGTGATCTCCTCGTCCCGGCCGTGCAAGCGCATGTCGGCAACCCTAACCGAGTCGTTCCACGACAAACCGGGCCCTGGCCTCGACGGACACACGCGGCAGAATGATCAGCTCGTAGCCGTACCCCCGGTAGGTCTCGACCATCGCCGCGTACGTCCGCTCGGCCTCGTCCAGGGACTGCCTGCGCTCGCCGTCGTGCTCATAGATCTCCGGCCACGGCGGCGCGATGAACACCGTGCTCCGGTAGCGGAAGCGCCGCGCCGCCCCGGCCACATGATCCGGTACGGGCAGACCCTCCAGCCGCAGGTAGCCCACGATGTCCGGGACACCCCGGTCGAAGAGGACCGTTCCCTCGGCGGCCTCCGCCATCCGGTACGAGCGCAGCTCCCAGGAGAGCATGAGTTCGGCGAACAGGCCCGGATCGTTCCAGGGCAGCGCCGGGCCGCCGATCGCCATCTGGTCGCGGATCACACCGCGCCCGGCCTCCTCCGAACGGGCGTACCCGTACCCGGCCAGCCGGTCGATCAGCGTGCTCTTGCCCGACCCCGGGCCGCCGGTCAGCACGACGAAGCGTTCGGTCATGAGCCGATTCTGGCGGCCCTGGATGGACGCGCCTCGTGTGGGTACGCGCCGTTCAGGCAGCGGTGATCCAGACAGAGGCGATCCAGTTCAGAGGCGATCCAGACGAGGGTGGGCGAGATGACCGAACGCAAGGACCAGGGCGGCGACGACCGGGACAAGCCGCTGGCCGACCGGCGAGCGGAGGCCGGAGCACCACAGGAGGACGACCCGGACATCGCAGGTGAACACGAGCCCGGCCCCACAGACCCGCCCAACGCCCCGGCCGACGGCCCAGGCGGCGAGGAAGAGGGCTACACCCCCCAAACCGAAATCCCCTAACCCCCTGGAGCGCCGTCCGGGATCAGGTGTCGGCGAGGTAGCGCTCGACGGTCTCGACCTTCGACGTCAGCCCGTTCGTCACGCCGGGGCGCATGTCGGCCTTGATCACGAACCCGACCCGCGGAGCACGCTCGGCGACCGCGTCGACGGCCTGTTTGATCACGGCCATGACCTCGTCCCACTCACCCTCGATGGTGGTGAACATCGCGTCGGTCTGATTCGGCAAGCCGCTCGCCCGAACGACCCGCACGGCCTCGGAGACGACCTCGCCGACATCTTCGCCGACACCGAGCGGGGTGATGGAGAAGGCAACGAGCATCTTGGACTCCTCAAGTTCAGACAGGGCTCGCGACCGAGCAAGTCGAGGCTAGGCCCAGAACGGCCGGGGCTGACACCGGCGGGACTCCGCCGCCCTAGAACGGCGCCGGTGTACGGACGGGCGTTCGGGGTGGCGTTGGGACGGGACCATCTCGTACGCGGCGGTGCGGGATGGGAACGGCTCAGTCGCAGAGCGTGGGGCGGGGGCGGGTCAGCCCGTCGGTGCAGTCCTCGGGTGTGAAGCCCGCCTCCTCGGTTCTGACCTTCGGCCGCCAGGTGTGCAGGACCCTGCCGCCGGCGTCGTACCCGGTCACGCTCAGGACGCGGATCGTGGGCGAGGACATCGCCCCGTTCGCCATGGGCCCGGTGACCCCATGGTCCGGCATCATCTTGGCCGGGGTCTGGGCGAGGAAGAAGCCGTTCCGGACGGCGGCCTCGTCCGTGCGCCCGCCCGCCCAGGCCACGCTGATCTTGACCACCTCAGGCTTGGCGCGGCCGACGACCACGGCGTGCAGTTCGTCCCATCCGCTCACCGCCTGAACCTGCCGGATCCCGTCCACGCGCAACGGCGCGCCGAACCCGAAGAGTCCTCCGTGCGGCTTCCCTGGCCAGGCGTTGAACTTCGGTGGTTCGGTGTTGCCGCGCCCGTCGCTCACACAGAGCACGTAGCCGTGCCGGCTTCCGACCTCCGCGAGCCGTCCGCCCCGCACCGGCATCGTCGTCAGCAGCCGGAAGTCCGAAGCACTGCCCATGTCAGGACGGTTCTCGCCCATGGAGCCGACGGGCGGGCCGTTCCGCATGCAGGCGCGGGCAAGTGCTCGCTCTTCGGGGGTGTTCTCTGGCAGGCCGCTGGGGGCGTTCTGCGGCGGTCCGCTCGGGCTCCGGTCAGACGGGCCGAGGACCTCGGTGTTGGAGTCCCCGCCCACCGCGACGACCGTCACGGGCACGGCGACCGCCAGGGCGAGGGCCGCCGCGCCGGCGACCACCCTGGTCTTGTGGCGGCGGGTGGCGGTACGCAGGGCGCGGTCGGTGAGGTCGTCGACGGGCTCGGCGCGGTCGGCGATAGCGGTGAAGGCTTCCCTGAGCATCGGGTCTGTCATGGTCGGCTTCCCGAGGGCGTGAGGTGGGCGGTCAGGTCGGGGGCCAGTTCCCGGAGCCGGGCGATGGCGCGGTGGGTCTGGCTGCGGACGGTGCCGACCGAGCAGCCCATGATCTCGGCGATCTCACGTTCCGGCAGGTCCTCGTAGTAGCGCAGGACGAGTACCGCCCGTTTGCGCGGCGGCAGTGCCAGCAACGCGCGTTCCAGTGTCACCCGCAGATCGACGTCCGGCCCGGACGAGGGGAGGTCCGGCGGCTCCGCGAAGGCCGACTCGCGGCCGCGCCACCGCCACCGGGTCACCTGTTCGTTGTACATGGCACGGCGGACGTAGCCCTCGGGATTGTCGCGCACGTGTCCCCACCGCGCGGCCGTCTTCGCCAGCGCGTTCTGCAGCAGTTCCTCGGCGGCGTGCTGGTCACCGGTCAGGACGTACGCCGTCCGAATGAGGCTGTTCGACCGCGCCGCGACGAACGCGCTGAAGCTCTCTCGGGCCTCTCGGTTCAAAGGGGCCTCCTTTGGGGTGTCATCTCCTCAGACACCGCAGGGGCCCCGCAACTATGCCGCCTTGCTCGACTTTCCGGAAACGCGCGCGAACGGGCGCGGACCGTGGTGGTCCGCGCCCGTTTCGCGTGCTGGTCAGGCGGGGTGGTCGGGCTGCTGGTCCGGTGGGACTCCGCCGCCCTTGCCGCCGCCCTTCTTGCCCTTGTCGGTCCCGTGGGCGTGGCCCTTGGGCTTGGTGCCCTTCGGGTCGGTCGCCTCCGCCGGCGGCTCCTGGTTCACCGCCGTGCGCTCGGTCCTGCTGATCTCGCGCTGCTGCGGGTTCGGCATGGTTCTCTCCCCCCTTGTCTTCGGCTTGTCTACGGTTTGAGCGGGTCGTGGCCGACGGACATCAGCTCGTGCCGCCACCGCTCGTTCTGGACGGCGTCCGCGGGACGGTCGTCGACCCGTTCCTCGACGAACTCCACGACCTTCCGCATGACCTCGGTGTCCTCCCGGGTCAGGTCGACCTTGCGCTTGCGCAGCAGGTCGACGACCTGGACGCCGAGTTCGGGCAGCCGCATCCCCGGATCGGCCGGGAAGGCCTCCTCGCCCGAGGCGTCGGTGAGCAGCCAGGTCCGGATCTCGTCCGAGGTCATGTTGACGACCTCGTGGAACTCGTCCCACAGAAGCTCGACATCCGCGGGCGTGCTGTCGGTCATCGTGCTCTCTCCTTGATCGTCGAGCGGCCGGTGATCGTCGAGCGGCCGGTGATCGTCGGGCGGCCGGGGGCGGTCATGCGGGCACCGAGTCCCGGTCGCGCTCCCAGTGGCGGTGGGCGGCGATGGCGGTGATCAGCTGGTTCGCGAAGCCGGGGTCGCCGCCGCGCCGGGTGACCACGCCCTGGTCGGTGAGGGCGCCCTCGCTCGCGACCCGTACCCCGGTGACGCCGGCGCGTTCCAGGAGTTCGATCCCCGCGTCGATGGCGCCGATGGCCTTGCCGTGCTTGAACGCCTCGGCCACGAAGTGCACGGCCAGCCCGTCGGCCTTGAGGGCGCGGACGCTCTCGGGGCCGCCGGGGATCAGTACGGCGTCGTACAGGACCGACGCCATCGTCGGCATGGCCTTGGTGACGTCGACCTGGGCGCCGTTGGCGGCCTGCACCTCGCCGCCCTTGGCCGCCAGCACCTCACAGACCGCGCCGGCGTCCACCAGGGCCTCGCCGACGGACGCGATGTCGCCGGAGTCCACCCCGTCGGCCACCAGGATCGCGACCTTGCGGCCCTCGATGGTGTCGGTCGGCGCGTTCGCCTGACTGAGCGCGGGCGAGCTGCGGCCGTGGTTGGGCGAACCGGCGGCGGCGGGCGCCGCCACCCCGATGCCCTCGGCGACCTGGACGGCCAGCTCGTGGTCCACGTGGTTGAGGTGCCGGACGACGCCCTCGCGGATGGACATCGTCTCGCATTTGCCCAGCTCGAACCGGAACGCGGCGACGATGTGCTCCTTCTCGAAGCCCGCCATGCTGTTCCAGAAGAGCGTGGCCTGGCTGTAGTGGTCGTTGAAGCTCTCGCTGCGCTTGCGGATCTTCTGCCCGTCCACCCGCTCCTGGTAGTGGGTGTACGCGCCGTCCCCGGCGATCGCGGGGCAGCCGCCCGACAGCGAGTTCTTGTGGTACGCCGACCGCGCCTGGTGGATCCCCATCTGGTGGTAGCCGTCGCGGTGGTGGTTGCGGACGTCGGCGACGGGCCGGTTGACCGGGATCTGCGGGAAGTTGGGGCCGCCGAGCCGGATGAGCTGGGTGTCCAGGTACGAGAACAGCCGGCCCTGGAGCAGCGGGTCGTTGGTGAAGTCGATGCCCGGGACCACGTTGGCGAGGTGGAACGCGACCTGCTCGGTCTCGGCGAAGAAGTTGTCCGGGTTGCGGTTGAGGACCATCTTGCCGACCGGCCGGGCCGGGACCTCTTCCTCGGGGATGAGCTTGGTGGCGTCGAGCAGGTCGAAGCCGAACCTGTGCTCGTCCTCCTCCGGTACGAGCTGCACGCACAGCTCCCATTCGGGGAAGTGCCCGGACTCGATGTTGTCCCACAGGTCGCGCCGGTTGAAGTCGGGGTCCTTGCCCGCGATCTTCTGCGTCTCGTCCCAGTCCAGCGAATGCGTGCCGAGCTTGGGCTTCCAGTGGAACTTCACGAACGTGCCACGTCCCTGGGCGTTGACCAGCCGGAACGTGTGGACGCCGAATCCCTGCATCATCGCGTAGCTGCGCGGCAGCGCCCGGTCCGACATCAGCCACATCATCATGTGGATGGTCTCGGGCTGGAGCTGGACGAAGTCCCAGAGCGTGTCATGCGCGGACTGGGCCTGCGGGATCTCGTTGTGCGGCTCCGGCTTCACCGCGTGCACGAAGTCGGGGAACTTGATCCCGTCCTGGATGAAGAAGACCGGCATGTTGTTGCCGACCAGGTCGTAATTGCCCTGCCGGGTGTAGAACTTCGTCGCGAATCCCCGGACGTCCCGTACGGTGTCGGCCGATCCGCGCGATCCGGCCACGGTGGAGAACCGGACGAACACCGGCGTGGTCAGGGACGGATCGGTCAGGAATTCCGCCGCCGTGAACTCGGCCAGCGACCCGTCGTACACGTGGAACTGGCCGTACGCCCCGGCGCCGCGCGCGTGTACGACCCGTTCGGGGATCCGCTCGTGGTCGAAATGGGTGACCTTCTCGCGGAAGTGGAAGTCGTCCATGAGCGTCGGGCCGCGCTCGCCCACCGTCAGCGAGTTGTCGGTGTCGTCGACCCGAATGCCCTGGTCGGTGGTCAGCGCCGGGCCCTCGGGGCTCACGCGGTCGCCGGCGAGCTGCCGTTGCTTGTCGTCATCACGATCGGCGGAGTCCGCCATATCGTCCTACCCCCGGTCTCGTGCCATCTGATTCGATGGCCCGCCTACCCGGGAGATCGGGCCCTATGCCCAACGTGCCGCAAAGACGCCATCGCGGCCCGAAGCAGGCGCGGAGCTAGGGGGTGAGGGCGGCGACGATCTCGGCTGCCGGGGCGTCGGAGGCCAGCCTGTACGAGGTTCCGGCCCACAGGTTGACGCCCTCGGGGTCGCCCTGCGCGGCGGCGGCCTTGCGCAACGGCGATGTCACGTAGTGAACCTCGGGATAGACGGCGGGCGCGAACTCCTCGTACCGCGTCATGAAGCCGTTGACCAGGCCCCGCGCGGGCCGTCCACTGAAAGCCCTGGTCAGAGCCGTACGTGTAGAGCGACGATCGGTGAGCGCGGCCCGATGGACCGCACTGGTCCCGCTCTCCGGGCTTCGCAGGAAGGCGGTGCCGAGCTGGGCCGCGACGGCGCCCAAGGCGAGCGCCTCGGCGACATGCTCGCGCGTCCCGAGCCCGCCGGCCGCGATCAGTGGCAAACCGGTGACGCTGTGTACGGCGGCCAGCAAGGGGCGCAATTCGATGGGTGGTCCAACGGCGTTGGTGAACGATCCCTGATGGCCTCCGGCCTCCGCCCCCTGCACGCAGAGCGCGTCGGCGCCCGACTCGACCGCGATCAGGGCCTCGTCCGGGGTGGTCACCGTGACGATCACGTACGTGCCGCGATCCCGCAGGGCCCGGACGACCTCGGCCTCCGGGCAGCCGAACGTGAAGCTCACCACGGCCGGGGCCTCGGCCACCAGGCTCTCGATCTTGGCCGCGTAGCCGTCGGTCCGGTCGCCTCCCGGCGTGCCGGGCGCCACGCCGAGCCGCTCGCCTTCGGGAACGAGCCGTTCCCGGTACGCGGCGACCGCGGCCTCGTCGACCGGATCGGACGAGGGCATGAACACGTTCATCCCGAAGGGCCGCGAGGTCAGCGCCCGGGTCGCGGCGATCTCCTCGCGCATCGCCTCGGCGCTCTTGTAGCCCGCGGCCAGGAACCCGAGCCCGCCCGCGCCGGACACCGCCGCGGCCAGCGCGGGCGTCGAGCCGCCGCCCGCCATCGGAGCCTGCACGATGGGGCGGTCCAGCCGTTCCAGCATGCGCGAAATACTACGAGAGACCTTGAGGAGGGCTTGGATGCGGGTACTGCTGCACTACGACACGGACTATTCGGCCCAGGACGGCGCGGCCCAGGACGGCGCGGCCCAGGACGGCGCGGCCCAGGACGGCGCGGCCCAGGACGGCGCGGCCCAGGACGGCGCGGCCCAGGACGGCGCGGCCCAGGACGGCGCGGATCTCGATGTGGTGAGCTGCGCGGAGGAGGACGACGAGCGGTTCGCCGAGTTGCTGCCCGACACCGAGGTCCTCTGGCACGTGCTGCGCCCGCTGACCGCCGAGGATCTCGACCGCGCGCCGAAGCTGCGCCTGATCCAGAAGCTCGGTACCGGGGTGAACACCATCGACCTGGACGCCGCCGCCGAGCGCGGCATCGCCGTGGCCAACATGCCTGGCACCAACGCCCAGGCGGTCGCGGAATCGGCTCTGCTCCTGATGCTGGCCGCGCTGCGCCGCGTGGTGACGTTCGACGCCCGTACCAGGGAAGGCCGTGGCTGGCCGGCCGACCGCGCCCTCGTGGGCGGCGAGCTGAGCGGCCGTACGGTCGGCCTGCTCGGCGGCGGGCAGATCGCGGGCCTGCTGCGCGGGATGCTGACCGCCATCGGAGCGAACGTCCTCTACACCTCGCGCCGCCCCCGTCCGGACGACCCGTCCTGGCGAGAGCTGGACGATCTGCTCCGGGAGAGCGACATCGTCTCGGTCCACATCCCGCTGACCGCCGATACCCATCACCTGCTGGACCGCGAACGCCTCGCCCTGCTGCCGCCCGGCGCGATCGTGGTCAACACCGCTCGCGGCGCGATCATCGACGAGTCCGCGCTCGTCCAGGCGCTGGCCTCAGGCCACCTCGCCGGAGCGGGCCTGGACGTCTTCGAGCAGGAGCCGGCCACGGCCGCCAACCCGCTGATGGCCCTGGAGAACGTGGTCGTCATGCCGCACGTGGCCTGGCTGACCCGCGAGACCTGGAACCGCTACTTCGGCGTCGCGGTGGAGAACTGCCACCGCCTCGTCCGAGGCGACGACCTCCTCCACCGCGTCCGCTGACACCGCGTTCACTGATACCGCGTTCACTGACCGGCCGTACGAGTGGGTCTTTCGTTCTCGAGCTTCTGTCGTTCTCGGGGCTTCAGACGATCCTGAGGACGACCTTCTCGGCGGTGACCTCGGTCGCGACCACCTGCTTGCCGGCGAGCCGGGCGAGCACGCCCTTGGTGAGCTCGGCCTGCTGCCCGCCGATCGACACGTGGACCCGGTCGCCCTCGACCGCGATCAGGGCGACCTCGGCGTCGTCCAGGCCGCTGACCGTGGTGGAGCCCGGCCCGCCCTCGAACGTCACGGTGCATTCGCCGTTGTGGCACTTGGCGCTGGTGCAGCTCGACGCGGTACTGAAGAGGAGGCCGAGCGCGAACACGGCCGCCATGACGACGCGGACCTTCAGCACAGGCATCTTCATCACGCCTCTTCCACCCGGGTGAGGTGGAAGTAGAGAACGGACTCCTGCGCCTTGGCGTCCATGGCACCGATCACCACGTCGTGCGAGACGCGGCGGAAGTGATCGATGATGGGCTGATCGTCGTAGATCATGGCGGCCGACACCGTACCCCGGTACGACATCTCGCGCAGCCGGGCCATCCCCATGCCGGTGAACGAGTAGATCTCGCCCGCGTCGTCGCGGCACAGCAGCGGCTCGACGTTCTCGATGCCGGCGAAGCGCTTGCCGTACCAGCGCATCTTGATCAGCATCGCGGCCATGGCGTCGGCCCGCTCGAAGACGCCGCCCTGCCACGTACCGAGCATGAAGGTCGGGGAGACGGGCGCCAGCCGGTCGTAGAGCCGCTCCAGCTCGCCGGGGGCGGCGGATCCCGTTCCCTGGACGAGGGCGAGCAGCCGGTCTTGGGCCGACACGTTTTGAGAGGACACATCTTGAGAGGACACGTCCTGAGGAGACGCTGGCTGAGGAGACGACGCAGGGGCGTTGAAGTCTTCGGGTGCTACGTCTTGCAGGGTCACTCGGGTCCTCTCAGGTACCGGGGATCAGCTACCGGGAAGCATCAGCTACCGGGAAGCAGCACCGGTTTGACGGTCTTGCCGGCCAGCGTGTCCGCCTCGGCCTCGTTGATCTGGTCGAGGGGGTAGGTCTCGATCAGGCGGTCGAACGGGAAGCGGCCCGCCCGCCACAGGTCGATCATGACCGGGATGAAGGTCTGCGGTACGGCGTCGCCCTCGATGATCCCCTTGACCGTACGGCCCAGCAGCAGCAGGCTCGGGTCGAGCCGGTACTCCTGCTGCCCGACGCCCGCCAGGCCGCAGACCCCGGTCGTACGGAGGCAGGCGACGGCCGTCGACACGACCTCGGGCACGGCCGTGGTGTCGAACGAGTACTGGACGCCCTCGCCGGTGAGATCCCTGATCCGCAGGGCGATCCCGTCTTCGGCACCGTTGTAGGTGTGGGTGGCGCCCAGCTCGCGGGCCAGTTCGAGGCGGCTCTCCTTGAGGTCCACGGCGATGATCGTGGTGGCGCCGGCGACCCGGGCGGCCATCACGGCGGCCAGCCCGACCGCGCCCGTACCGAAGATCGCGATGCTGTCGCCCGCCTGGACCCCGAGCGAGAAGAACACCGATCCCGCGCCGGTCTGGATGCTGCAGCCCAGCGGGCCGAGCAGGTGCACCGGAACCTCGTCGGGCACGGGGACGACGTTGCGGGCGGTCGCGAGCGCGTGCGTGGCGAACGACGACTGGCCGAACCACCGGTTGTGGACGGCCTTCCCGTCGGCGTCCGTCGCGCGGGGCCTACCGTCCAGCGGTACGGCGGCCATGTTGAGCATCGTCATCTCGGAGCAGTTGCCGGGATGGGCCGTATGGCAGTTCGCGCAGGCACCGCAGGAGTCGAACGACAGGACGACGTGCGTGTCCTCCACGACCTCGGTGACCCCGGGGCCGACGGCCTCGACCACGCCGGAGCCCTCGTGCCCGAGGATCACGGGCTTGGGGATGAAGCCGCCGGGCACGCGGCCGAGCAGGTCGGTGTGGCAGATCCCGGCACCGGCGATCCGGACGAGTACCTCCCCCGGCCCGGGATCGGCCAGCTCCAGCGGCTCGATCGTGTACGGCCCGTCCTCGGTGCGCAGCACCGCGGCGTCGATGCGCATCTGCCGTCAGCCCCGGAGTGAGTAGCGGATGGGTAGGCGTTTGAGGCCGCCGACGAAGGTGGTGGCGGTGTTCTCGGGTGTTCCGGCGAGTTCGATCGACTCCAGGCGGGGGAGTAGTTCTTCGAAGAAGGCGCGGGCTTCGATTCGGGCGAGTGCGGCGCCCAGGCAGTAGTGCACGCCGAATCCGAAGGCCAGGTGTTTGTTGGGGTCGCGGCCGACGTCGAAGCTGAACGGGTCGTCGAAGACGTCCTCGTCGCGGTTCGCCGAGGGGTAGGACAGCAGCACCGACTGGCCTTCGCGGATGGTGACGTCGCGCAGTTTGTAGTCGCGGGTGGCGGTCCGCATGAACTCCTTGACCGGGGTGACCCAGCGGATCATCTCGTCGACCGCCAGCGGCATCAGGCCCGGATCGGCGCGCAGCCGGGTGAGCTGGCGGGGGTTCTGGATCAGGGCCTGCAGGCCACCGGAGATCGTGGAGCTGGTGGTGTCGTGCCCGGCGGTGGCCACGATCACGTAGTACGAGGTGGTGTCGAAGTCGTTCAGCGGCTCACCATCGATCCGGGCATTGGCGATCGCCGAGGCCAGGTCATCGGTCGGGTTCGCGCGCCGGGCCTCGGTCAGCTCCTGGAAGTACGCGAAGAAGTCCATCAGGACTTGCTGGATCTCCTCGGGGGTCTCCCCGCGGCGCATCTCGCTGTCGTCCCCGCCGAACAGTTCCTGGGTGAGTTTGAGCATCCGGTCGAAGTCGGATTCGGGCATCCCCAGCAGCGACAGGATCACATACAGCGGGTAGTGCACCGAGACCTGCTTGACGAAGTCGCAGCTGTCGCCCAGGACCGCCATCCGGTCCACGTACCGGCGGGCCAGCTCCCGGATCCGCGGCTCCAGATCACGCATCGCCTTGGGCCGGAACCAGTCGGCACCGATCGCCCGGATCACCCGGTGATCCGGGTCGTCCATGTGGATCAGCGTGCGCAGCCCGATGCCCGCCTCGGCCCGCTGCTTGTTGATCTCGTCCTGGAGCGCCGAGGCCAGCAGCGGGCGCGGCGCGTTCAGGAACACCTCGTGCTCGCGCTCGATCTCCAGCACGTCGGCATGCTTGGTGATCGCCCAGAACGGGTTGTAGCCCGGCCGCTCGACCCAATGCACCGGACTCTCGCGGCGCAGCAGCGCCAGCGCGGCGTGCAGCCGCTCATCGTCGGCGTACGCCGCCGGATCGGCGAGCGCGCGGCCCGCCTCGTCCACGGTGAGACTCATCTCTCGACTCCTTCACGAACGAGGCCGCCCGCTAGGAACCTAGAACCCGAATCCTATTCGGTCAACCGGATCGATCACATATCGCCAGAGATCACCCAATCATGCCGCGCGCCCCGTGGGCATCCGGGTCAGGGACAGTGTTCACGCGAGTTGCGAAGCAGCGTTCAGGCGCCTTGGTAACAGCGTTCACCGGTTTCGAAAAAGCCAAGGTCGAGCTGGTCGAGAAACAGGATTCACCGTTCGGGAAGCAGCGTTCCGTTTCGGGGATCAGCGTTCATCCGGTGCGGGAATCCGTCAGAGATCCGTCCGCGAGCTCTTTGAAGCGGTCCAGGTCCTCGGCGGGCGTGTCGATCCCGCGCATCGCGCCGTGATCCGCCAGATGCGCGTCCGCGTACAGGCGCGCGACCAGCGCCTTCCGGTCCGTGCCCGTCTCCGAACGCTCCCAGCCGGCCTGCTCCAGCAGCAGCGATGCCGCGTACACGTCCGCCATGTACCGCGCCAGCGGGTACAGCCGCGCCTCGGCGGTGGTCCGGTCGAGCCCCTGCCAGCGCCCGATCGCCTTCCGCAGGTCGTCGATGCGCCGCTGGACGAGGTCGGCCGTCGCGCCATCGCCCTCGGGTGCTCGCCCGGCGGCCTCCTCCAGCCGTTCGAGGAACGGCAGGTGCGCCTGCTCGCGCTCCATCCCGCGCCGTACGTCCAGGCACAGGATGTTGTCGCCGCCCTCCCAGATCGGGTTGACCTGGGCGTCCCGCAGGATCCTGGCCACCGGCCACTGCTCGATGTAGCCGTTGCCGCCGTGGATCTCGATGGCGTCGCTCGCCGCCGTCACGCCCAGCCGCGCGGCGCGCATCTTGATCAGCGCCGCGCCGATCCGCAGCCGCGGCCGGCCCAGGTAGCCGTCGAAGACCAGTGCCTGCGCGGCCTCCGTCTCGACGATCAGCTCGGCCAGCTTGCGGCGCATCAGCGGCTGCTCGTACAGCGGCGCCCCGAACGCCTCCCGGGCCCGCGTGTAGCACAGCGACTCGACCAGCGAGCGGCGCGCGCAACCCACGCCCATCATCGAGATCCCGAGCCGCGCGCCGTTGGTCAACTCCATCATCCGGGCGAGGCCCCGGCCGTCACCCGCCTGCACCGCGCCCGCCTGGCCCGCGCCCGGTCCCCCCACGGTGGGCGCGCTGGTCGCCGGTGCCAGCAGGAACGCCTCCGCGTCGGTGAACTCGATCTCCGCGCTCGCGACCGAGCGCGTACCGAGCTTGTCCTTGAGCCGGCGGATCCGGATGCCGTTGCGCGAGCCGTCCCGGCGCTCCCTCAGTACGAGGAACGGCGCGATCCCGCGTACCCCGTCCACGGCGCCCTCGGGCTTGCCCAGCACCACGTACGCGGACCCGTTGGCGTTGGACGCGAACCACTTGAAGCCGTTCAGCCGCCAGGCGTCCCCGTCCTGCGTGGCGGTCGCCTCCAGCGCGCCGAGATCGGAGCCGCCCGACCGTTCGGTGAGCATCTGCGCGGCCTCGCCGGAGAACTCCCCGGCCGCGAACAGCTCCCGTACCCGCGCCTTGACGTCCTCGGGCGCGAACAGCTCGCTCAGCCCCACGACCATGTCGCCGCCGGTCCCGAGCGCGCACGCCATCCCGATGTCGGCCTGGTCGAGCAGGTAGCTCCAGGCCACCCCCATCGGCGCCGGGTCCACCCCGGCCGCCCGCGCCTCGGCGATGAAGTCCGGCCGGGTGAAGCTCGTGGCGACCAGATCGCGCCGGGCCGCCTCGAACGACGGCGGCATCACGACCTGGCTGATGTCGCGGCCCCACCGGTCGTACTTCTCCAGCCGGGGCGGGTTGCGGTCGGTCTCCTCGGCCCGCTCGGCGATCGCCCCGCCCATCAGCCCGCCCAGCTCGGTGAGCCGCGGCTCCGCCCACGCCAGCCCCTCCGCGCCGAGGTGCTGGCGCATGAGGAACCGCAGCGTGGGATCGCTGGTGTACCAGTTGAGGCCCACCGCCCCCTGGTAGCGCTCGGTCGCGTACCGGCGGGCCTTCTCAGGACCACCGAACGGAAGCCGGTCCACGGGCTCGATCAGATAGGACGCCATGTCCCGGACATTACACTCTCAACACACGTGTGAAAAGACTGTAATTCGGGGCTAGCCGTTCCGGGAAAACCGTGCTCACCGTTCCGGGAAAACCGTGCTCACCGTCCCGGGAACGTGCTCACCGTCCCGGGAAGAAGTCGGCTCCCGCGACGTACTCCATCGCCTTGACGAAGACCGGGTCGGCCCAGCGCTCGGCCATCTGCTCCTCGGTGACGTCCTCGATCCGGGTCATGATCCACCACAGGTTGCCGAACGGGTCGCGCACCCGCCCGATCAGATCGCCGAAGGCCAGGTGAGTGACCTCGGAGACCGACGTACCGCCGGCCTCCACCGCCTTCTCGTGGACGGCCCGGGCGTCCTCCACGTACAGCCGCAGGAACGCCGGCGTCTCCGGCCACTCGGGCGCCGAGTCGAACATCCCGATGAACGTGTCGCCGACCCGTACCTCCGCATGCCCGATCCGGCCGTGCTCGTCGGTGACCCGCGCAAGTTCCTCGGCACCGAACACCCGAGTCATGTAGTCGATGAGCCCAGCCGTGTCCCGGTTGATGATCCACGGCGTCACGCTCGTGTAGCCCTCGGGGATCGCCTTGACCGACATGAATGCTCCCTCTTTCGCCGCTCTCGCTCACCGTCATCACAGACGTTAGAAGCCATATAGGCCAGTTCCTGTCCTAAACTCCCCTCACCTGTCGCCTCCTCACCCGTTGCCCTCTCTCCCGTTGACTCATGGCGTGTTCGCCATTCCGAGCGGGCCTCCACGGCGAACACGCCACGAGTCAACCGGGGGGTGCGGGCTGGTGCATGCTGGCTGCCATGGCGAAGGTTCTGGGGTTGCGACCGCTCACCGCGCGTTCGGTGGTGCTGAGCACGTTGCTGGGGTCGCACCCGCCCCGGCTCGGCGCGCGGCAGTTCGTACGGGTCGGTGAGCTGTTCGGCATCGCCGAGGGGACGATCCGGGTCGCGCTGTCGCGGATGGTCGCCGCCGGCGATCTCGTCCAGGCCGACGGCGCGTACGAGCTGCCCGAACGGCTCGTTCGCCGCCAGGCCCGCCAGGACGAGAGCCGCTTCCCCCGTACCCGCCCCTGGGAAGGCGCCTGGGAGATCGCCGTCATCACCGCCGAACGCCGCGCCGCCCCCGAACGAGCGGCCCTCCGCCAGGCGATGTCGGCGCTGCGCCTGGCCGAGCTGCGCGAGGGCACCTGGCTTCGCCCGGCCAACCTGAACCGTCCGCGGCCCGAGATCGTTCAGCGCCAGTGCGCGTTCCTCACCGGGCGTCCCGAAGAGGATCCGGCCGAGCTGGCCGGCACGCTGTGGGACCTGGACGGCTGGGCCGGTACGGCGCGCGAGCTGCGCGCATCGCTCGACCGGGCGGGCTCGCTGGCCGAGCAGTTCACCGTGTCCGCCGCCGTACTGCGCCACCTCCTGCGCGACCCGCTGCTGCCCGCCGAGCTACTCCCCGCCGACTGGCCGGGTCCGGAGTTGCGCGAGCACTACGAACGCTTCGAGACCGGCTTCGAGCACCTGCTGGCCGAGCACATCTTCGCCTGAGGCCGGGACCAGGTCTTTGTCCGCCCGAACGAGCCCCGCCTGAACACGTTCTGCCTGGACAAAGCCCTCTGAACAAACCCTTGCCGAAATCGTGATCGGGTGCGCCTTGCCCGAATCCCACGTTCGGGGGAAGAAAGGGCCATGGCCCACAAGGCATTGAACGATCTGATCCGCCGCAAACCCATCGAGCAGATCGACGAGGACACCACCGGGCTCAGCCGGACGCTCGGCCTCTGGCAGCTGACCGCGATCGGGATCGGCGGCATCATCGGCGCCGGGATCTTCTCGCTGGCCGGTGCCGTCGCCAACGAGAAGGCCGGACCGGCCGTGCTGCTCTCGTTCCTGATCGCCGGCATCGCCAGCGCCGCCGCCGCGCTCTCGTACGCCGAGTTCGCCGGCATGATCCCGAAGGCCGGATCGGCCTACACCTACGGCTACGTGGTGCTCGGCGAGTTCGCCGGGTGGGCCATCGGCTGGGACCTGCTGCTGGAGTACACCGCGATCGTGGCCGTGGTCGCGATCGGCATCTCCGGCTACTTCAACGACCTGCTCGGCTTCATGGACATCGACCTGCCGCTGTGGATGTCCGGCGCGCCCGGCACCGAACCCGACGGCGTCGCCGCCGGCAGCTACAAGGTCAACCTGTTCGCCGTGGTGCTCTGCCTGCTCATCGCGTACGTGCTCAACCTGGGCATGAAGAGCGCGGCGCGGTTCGAGACGGCGCTGGTCTACCTCAAGGTCGGCATCGTGCTGCTGGTCATCGTGGTCGGCGTCTTCAAGATCAACACCAGTAACTACTCGCCGTTCTTCCCGTTCGGTGTCGGCGGCGCGGTCACCGGCGCCGCGACGGTGTTCTTCGCGGTCTTCGGCTACGACGCGATGTCGACCGCCGCCGAGGAGTCGCACGACGCGCGCAAGCACATGCCGAAGGCGATCGTCTACTCGCTGGTGTTCTCGATGGTCCTGTACGTGCTGGCCTGCCTGGTCCTCACCGGCATGGTCTCCTACCAGGACATCAACCCGACCGCCGCGTTCTCGTCGGCGTTCGAGTCCGTGGGCATGGAGACGGTCGGCCTGATCATCGCGGTCGGCGCCATCCTCGGCATCCTGACCGTGCTGTTCACGTTCATGATGGGCGCGACCCGGGTGTGGTTCTCGATGAGCCGGGACGGGCTGCTGCCGATGTGGTTCGCCAAGACCCACGCGACCCGCAAGGTCCCCACCCGGATCACCTGGCTGCTCGGCATCGGCTCCGCGCTGATCGCCGGCCTGCTGCCGATCGCCGAGGCCGCCGAGCTGACCAACATCGGCATCCTGCTGGCCTTCATCGTCGTCTGCATCGCCGTGATCGTCCTGCGCTACCGGGAGCCCGACCTGGAGCGCGAGTTCCGTACGCCGTGGATGCCGGTGATCCCGGCGATCGGCGTCGTGTTCTCGGTCTGGCTGATCACGTTCCTGCAGTGGCAGACCTGGCTCCGCTTCGCCGCCTGGTTCCTGCTCGGGACGCTGATCTACTTCGTCTACAGCCGCCGCCACTCCCTGCTGGCCCGAAACGACTAGCTCGCCCGCCTCCGTTGACTCGTGGCGTGTTCGCCTGTTCTCCCGCCCTGGAAGGGCGAACATGCCACGAGTCAACGTTGGCAGGGCTGACGTCGGGGCGTCGAGGCGTCGGGTGGGGCTGAGGGTCAGGTGAACGTGATGACCTGCCGTACGGCCTCGCCGCCGTGCAGCCGGTCGAACCCGGAGTTGATCTCCTCCAGCCTGAGCCGGTGCGAGAGCAGCGCGTCCACCGGCAGGTTCCCGGCCCGGTACAGGTCGATGAAGCGCGGTACGTCCCTTCTCGGAACGCTGGAGCCCAGGTAGCTGCCGCGCAGCGTGCGCTCCTCCGCGACCAGGCTCAGCGCAGGCAGCGTCACCGGCTTGCCCGGCGCGGGCAGCCCGACGGTCACCGTCGTACCGCCGGCCCTGGTCGCCGCGTACGCCTGCTCCAGAACGGGCACGACACCCGTGGTGTCGATGACCTTCTCGGCGCCGCCCTTGGTGAGCTCGCGGATCGCGTCCACCGCGTCCGGCCCGCCCGCGACCACGTCCGTCGCGCCGAGCTTGAGCGCCAGTTCCCGCTTGGACGCCACCACGTCGATCGCCACGATCCGCGACGCCCCGGCGGCCTTGGCCGCGAGCAGGGCCGCCAGCCCCACCCCGCCCAGGCCGAACACCGCGACGCTGTCACCCGGCTTGACCTCGGCGCTGTAGAACGCCGCCCCCGCCCCGGTGAGCACGGCACAGCCGAACAGCGCGGCGATCTCGTACGGCAGCTCAGGATCGACCTTCACCGCCGATTTCGACGAGACCACCGTGTACTCGGAGAACGCCGACACACCCAGATGGTGGAACGGCCGGCTCCCGTCCTGCGCGGTGAACCGCATCCCGCCACCCAGCAGCGTCCCGGCCCCGTTCGCCTGCGCGCCGGGCCCGCACAGCGCGGGTCGTCCGCCCACGCACCGGTCGCAACTGCCGCAGGCCGGGACGAACGCCATCACCACATGATCGCCCGGCTGGAACTCGGCGCCCTCGCCCACGGCCACGACCTCGCCCGCGGCCTCATGCCCGAGCGCCATCGGCAGCGGCCGTACCCGGGATCCGTTGATCACCGACAGATCCGAGTGGCACAGCCCGGCCGCACCCACCTTGACGAGCATCTCGCCCGGCCCGGGCGGATCCAGCGCCAGCGTCGCGATCTCGATCGGCCCCGACTCGCCGTACGGCCCCGGCCGTCCCGACTCCACCAGCACCGCCGCCCGCGTCTCCTGCGGCTCTCGCGTCCCCATCAGGCTGTGTCTCCGATCACGGGCTGGCCACCAGTTTCTGCATCTCGGCGCGGATCGGGTCGGGAATCGGCGTCGGCCGCCGGTCCTCGCGTCCCACGAAGACGTGCACGAAGTGCCCCTCGGCGATCAGGGTGCCGTCCGAGCGGTACAGCCCGGCCTCCCAGCGCACGCTGGAACGGCCGAGCTTGCCGATCCGCAGGCCCAGATCGATCGTGTCGGGAAAGGAGACCTCCGCCTTGAACGCGCAGTGGGACTCGACGCAGAGCGCGATCTCGTCGGCCGCCTGCGGCGAGAACCCCGCCCGGTTGATCATCCACTCGTTGATGGCGGTGTCCATCAGCGAGTAGTGCACCGCGTTGTTGACGTGGCCGTAGAGGTCGTTGTCCTTCCAGCGCGTGGGGACGCTCAACCAGTGCAAGTAGTCCGCATTCACGGCGGCCAGTGTACGTACTCCCTGGTAACCGGTGATCGGTGAAATCGCCCGTGGCGATCAGTGCCGGCGCCCACCGCCCTTGAACCGGGCCAGCAGCCCGCGTACCTTCGCTTGGTTGCGCGGGTCGCGGGCCAGCCGTTCGGCACGCGCACGCGCCTTCTGGCCCTGGGGGCCGGAGATGAAGCGTTTGATCTTGTCGACGAGTGCCATGGTTCCTCCTGGGTGGCGGGCCCCCGGTCGGGGACCGGAGCCCTACCCACACAACGAACGCCCCATGACCAAAGGTTGCGGGGCTGGGGGTTAGGTTCACGTGGCGCCGCACACTCCCGCCCCCACACCGGCCACCCACACCGGCCACCCACACTGGGCGACCGCAAAGTGGATCACCCCTGCGGGGGAATCCCGCGGTACCGCAGCGGGAAGCGACGAGCAAGGCCGCGCCAAGAGCATGAGGTGACCGCGAAGCCCGCCTCACCTGGAGAACTCATGGCCACCGCCGCAGCCACGACCACAGCCCGCCCAGTGCCCCGCTGGGTCGTCTGGACCGCCCGCGTCACCGCCTTGACGGCCCTGCCCTCAGGGCTCTGGAGGTTCGCGATGGGCCTGGGAGTCCCGCTGGGCTTCGCGGAGGGGAGCGATCTGGCGGACTTCCCGCACCCGATCGGTACGCCTTACGTCTTCGGGCTGAGCATCCTCGTGGAGGCGCTGGCGTTGCTGACCCTCGGGCTCGTCCGGCCGTGGGGGGAGGTCTTCCCGCGCTGGATCCCGTTCCTCGGCGGACGGCGCGTACCGACGATGGCGGCCGTCACCGCCGCGACCCTGGGCGCCGTGGCCATGACCTTGATCACCTTCCTCGGCATGGGCGGCTGGCTGGAGCAGATGAGCGTTCCCGAAGCTCCCGACGGCGCGGCCGCAGTGCTGATGACCGCCTGCTATGCGCCCCTGCTGGCATGGGGCCCGCTGCTCCTGATCGTCACGGGCGCCTACTTCCTGCGCCGTACCGGAAAGGCCGACGCGCCTTTCTCCAGCTCGGATTTCAACGCTGCACCACTTTCCTAGCCCCTCGCCCTTTCCTGGTCCTGTCTTAGGCCCGCCTCGCACCGTGATCACTCTCCGCTACCCGAACGATTCGAAGCGCGTTTGAGGGGCACTCCTTCCTGGACGGCCGATCCTGGACAGCCGATTCGTCGAAAAGTCCCCGGGCCGGTCCCGGCATCGAACTTTTGTTGCCGGGGCAGGCAGGCGGCCGCCGAATGCCCTGCGTTGCTTTCCAAAGATCCTGCGTTGCTTTCCAAAGACTAAATGGTAGGTTTCTGGCATTCATGGCGTGGCCGCCACCCCGGTGGCCTCATGGGTGCGCGAGCGTGTCATGGCAGCGTGAACGGGGTGTCCGGGTGGGCGACGATGCGGCGAGCGGCCAGAACCGCCCCGGTGGACATGGTGGACGGCGTCGCCGCCCTAAGCCCGCAGTGCGCGAGCGCCTGCGCCTTTCCTCGCCGCGCCGGATGGGCGCTTTCGCCGCCGGGATTCTGGCCGTCGGCTTGGTGGCGGGATTCGGCGTGAACGCGATGAACGATGGCGGCGGGGAGCCTGCGGCGGAGGAATGTCCGGGCGGCTGCGCCATGGTGGCCGCGACGCCGTCGGCCGAGCACACGATCGGCGAATTCGTTCCGACCCGTCCTTCTTCGGCCGTGCAGACCACTCGTCCCACCGCCTCGGCCACCCCCACGGTCTCCCCGTCGCCTGCCCGTACGACCGCGTCACCGAAGCCCGCGTCGGCGGGAGGCGGCTTGGGCGCCTCGTACGCGACGTCCAGGACCTGGGGCTCGGGGTTCATCGGCAGCGTGACCGTGACCAACCGCGGCTCGTCCCGGATCTCCGGCTGGCACCTGTCGGCGGTGTTCCCGGGCCGGAGGATCTACTCGGCCTGGTCGTCGGATGGAACGGTCCGCATCGGCCATCACGGTGACCGGCTCCGCGGCTTCGGGCCCTCCCTGCCGCCCGGCGGCCGTACCACCATCAACTTCCAGGGCAGCGGCCGTGCGGGACCCCCGAGCCCCTGCATCCTGAACGGCCGTCCCTGCTGATTGAACGGCCGTCCCTGCTGAGGACTGCGGGCTGTGCGACGCCCTGACCAGGGCTGATCTGCACGAAGGCCGCGTCACTGGCCGCGTCACTGGCCGCGTCACTGGCCGCGTCAGGGGCGTGACAGACGGGTGACAGGCCCGGCCGAGATCGTGAAGCCATGAAGAGTTCAGCGATTGCAGTTTCAGGACTGCGCAAAGCATTCGGCGACAAGGTCGTGCTCGACGGCATCGACTTCGATGTCGCCGCCGGATCGGTCTTCTCCCTCCTCGGTCCGAACGGGGCCGGGAAGACGACGACGGTGAACGTGCTGAGCACGTTGATGAGCGCCGACGGTGGGACGATCCGCGTCGCCGGCCACGATGTCGCGACCGAGGCCAAGGCGGTGCGTTCGACGATCGGGGTCACCGGTCAGTTCGCGGCGGTGGACGAACTGCTGACAGGGCTGGAGAACCTGCAGCTGATGGTGGATCTGAACCGCCGGGTGAATTCCCGCGACGGCAAGCGGATCGTCACCGGGCTGCTGGAACGGTTCGATCTGGTCGAGTCGGCGAAGAAGCCGGTGACGACCTACTCGGGAGGCATGCGCCGCAAGCTCGACCTGGCGATGACGCTCGTCGGTGAACCGCGGATCATCTTCCTGGACGAGCCGACGACGGGACTGGACCCGCGCAGCCGCCGCACGATGTGGACGATCATCCGGGAGCTGGTGGCCGACGGCGTGACCATCTTCCTCACCACCCAGTACCTCGAGGAGGCCGACCAGCTGGCCGACCGGATCGCGGTCCTCGACCAGGGCCGCCTGGTCGCCCAGGGCACTCCCGGCGAGCTCAAGCGCCAGATGCCCGGGACGCACGTCCGGCTCCGGTTCACCACCGTCTCCCAGCTCGACGCCGCCGAGCGCCTCTTCGCCGACGCCACGCGGGACGACGAGGCCCTGGCGCTGCGGGTTCCCAGCGATGGCGGTACGGAATCGCTCCGGGCCCTGCTCGACAGGCTCGGCGAGTACTCGCTCAGCGCGGAGGAGTTCTCCGTCCACACCCCCGATCTCGATGACGTTTTCCTCGCCCTGACGGGCCGCACCACGGAGGCCGCAAAATGAGCACCAGCCATTCGACGGTGATGCTGCGCCGCAACTTCAAGCACATCGCCCGGAATCCGACCTCGGTGTTCAACGCGGTCCTGATGCCGATCGTGATGCTGTTCATGTTCGTCTACATGCTCGGAGACGCCTTCAACGTCGGTGTCGACTACATCGACTACGCGACCCCGGGGCTGATGCTGATGGCCGTCTGCTACGGGCTGGGGGCCACCGCGACGGGGGTGAACTCCGACATGACGAAGGGCATCATCAACCGGTTCAAGGTCATGGACGTCTCCCGCGGCGCGGTGCTGACCGGTCACGTCGTCGCCAGCCTGCTGACCAACCTGATCGCCATCGTGGCGCTCGTCGGGGTGGCCTTCCTGCTGGGGTTCGACCCGTCGGCGAGTCTCGTCGACTGGCTCGGCGTGGCCGGCATGATCCTGCTGCTCGGCTTCGCGGCCGGCTGGCTCACGGTCGCCCTGGGACTGGCGGCGAAGTCTCCGGAAACGGCGGGTATGGCCGCCGTGCCGCTGGTCATGCTGCCCTTCTTCAGCAGCGCGATCGTCCCGGCGGACAAGATGGGGCCGGGCATCCGGCAGTTCGCGGAGTACCAGCCCTTCACGTCGATCATCGAGACGCTGCGCGGGCTGCTCAACGGCACCCCGTCCTCCGGCGACGCGATCACCGCCGTCGCGTGGTGCGTCGGCATCGCCCTCGTCGGGTACCTGTGGGCGCGGTCCACGTTCAAGAAGCGGGCCTGACCGAGCAAGCGGGCCCGACCAAGCAAGCGGGCCCGACCAAGGAAGCGGGCCCGACCAAGGAAGCGGGCCCGACTCCAGAAGTCGGGCCTGACTCTGGGAAGCAAGCGTGACCCTGGGAACGAGCCTGACCTCAGGAAGCGAGCGTGGCCTCGACCAGCTCGGACGGGCTCGTCCGCGCCCCCTCCCGCGTCACCTCGGCGAACCGTGCCTCGCCGAGGTGACGTTTCGCGTCCCGCTCGATCCTGGCCGTGTCCGGCTGGGAGCGAAGCGGCAGCCCGAGCAAGCCGGTGCTCGCCGCGAGCAGCCGCGCGGCCTGCTCGTACTCGTCGCGGCGGAGTGCCAGGTCCGCGACCCCGACGAGGACCTGCGCGATCATGAGTACGCTGCCCAGCTCGGACGCCGCCCGGAAGGCCGCGATGCGGTGCGTACGGGCCTCACCGAGGTCGTCGGTGAGGTAGCCGAGCAGGTCGTCGATCATCATGCGGATGGGCGCCTGCTCCGCTTCATCGCCCAGCAGCGCCGTCGCGACGCCGAGCTGCCGGTAGGCCTCCTCGCCGTCGCCGCCCCAGCGAGCGAGCTCCGCCTTCGTGAGGGCCAGTGCGGCCAGCGAGTCCGGCCAGGTGACCCGTTCCGCGCACTGCTCGGCCTCGGCCATCGCGGCGGCGCTCGAGTCCTCATCGCCCAGCAGCCGGTACAGCTGTGCCTGTCGCGACCGCATCCGGATGACATCGTCGACGGCGCCGATCTCGGTGACGACCGCGATCGCCTCCTCCAGATGCTCGCACGCGCGGGCGAACTCGCCGCGCATGGCGATCCGGTTCGCCAGCTCGGTGAGGGCCAGCGAGATCCCGTACCGTTCGCCGAGGGCTCGGAACTCGGTGAGCGCCAGCTCGAGATGGGCGTCCGCCTCCTGCCCGTCGTCGCTGTCGCCGTGCCAGATTCGCATCTTGCCGAGCTGGAAGCGGGCCAGTGCGCGTACCCAGGGGTCGTCATCGTCCAGCAAGGATTCGAACACGGGCAGGATCGCGTCCGGTGCCTGCAACATGTGCTCCATCGCGACGATGAGGCTCAGCAGCGGGTAGCGGCCGTAGCCCCCCTTGCTGAGCCGGTAGGCCTGGTGGATCCACTCCTCGGCGTTGTGCTCGTCGCCCAGCCCGGAGGTCTCGAACAGCACGACCAGCCCGTACACCATGGCCCGGAGCTCGTCGGGCACCTCGCCGGGCGTCCTCGTGGCCGCGATGATCAGCTCGATGCCTTCGGCCTTGCGCCCGCCGAGCCACCAGTACCAGCCGGCGCCCGCCGCGAGCCGCATCGCCGCGTGCGCCTCCCCGGCCGCGAGCGCACCGCGCATCGCCGAACCGATGTTGTCGTGCTCGGCATCGAGCGTGGCGAGCCATTCCAGTTGGCCGGCGCGGCGAAGGTGCGTATCCGCGGTCTCGCTGAGTTCGGTGAAGTACGCGAGATGCGCCTGGCGAGTCAGGTCCGTTTCCCCCGCCTCCGCCAGCCGCTGGGCGGCGTACTCCTTGATCGTGCCGAGCATCCGGTAGCGCGGTGCGCCGTCATCCGAGGCGACCAGCAGCGACTTCTCCACCAGCGCGGTGAGAAGCTCGAACACCTGCTCCCCGCCCACCTGTCCCCGCGCCCGCTCCTGCTCCACCTGCTCCACCGGAGCGCCGGCGCAGACCCGCTCGGCCGCTTCCAGGCTCGCCCCGCCCGAGAACACCGAGAGCCTGCGCAGGACCATCCGTTCGGGGACGGTCAGCAGCTCCCAGCTCCAGTCGACCATCGCGCGCAGCGTCCGGTGCCGGGGCAACGCGGTACGGCTGCCGCCCGTCAGCAGGCGGAACCGGTCGTCGAGCCGGTTGGCGAGCTGATCGATGGACATGGTGCGCAACCTGGTCGCCGCCAGCTCGATCGCCAGCGGCATCCCGTCCAGCGTCCGGCAGACGCGCGCCATCGTCGCCAGCGTGGGGGCGTCGACCACCAGATCCTTGCGCACCGCGCTCGCCCGATCCCGCAGCAGCCGGACGGCAGGCGAGGACTCGATCTCGCCAGGGCCGGCGTCCCCCTCCGGCAAGGCCAGCGGCACGACCGGCCACAGCGCCTCGCCGGTGATGCCGAGTGGTTCCCTGCTCGTCGCCAGGATCCGCAGCCGCCGGCACTCGCCGAGCATGCGATGGGCGAGCACCGCCGCCGGCTCGATCACGTGCTCGCAGTTGTCCAGGATCAGCAGCACCTCCCGCTCGCGGATCGCGGCGATGAGCCGGTCGGCCGGCTCCCGGTCGGACTGCTGCGAGCTCGATGCCTCGCTGAGCAGGGCGTCCCGGAGGTCGAGCCCGTCGAGCGTCGCCTGCGCCACGTCGCCGTCGGCGCCGATGGCCGCGAACTCCACCAGCCAGGCCCCGTCCGGCAGGTCGCCGAGCAGCGTGCGCGCGGCCTCCGCGGCCAGTCTCGTCTTTCCCGAACCGCCCGGCCCGATCAGGGTGGTGAGCCGGTGCTCGGCGACGAGTTCGCGGACCGCGGCGACATCGGCGTCCTTGCCGACGAAGCTGGTCAGCTCGGCACGCAGGTTGGTCTTCCGGTTCTCCTCCCGCCCTCCGAACTCGCCCCGCAGCAGCGCGACGTGCAACGCGGACAGTTCCGGGGACGGATCGACGCCCAGCGCGTCGGCCAGAGCCTCTCTCGTACGCTGGAACACGAGCAGCGCCTCGTTGCCGCGACCGGCTGCGGCGAGGGCACGCATCAGCGCGGCGACGAGCCGTTCCCGTACCGGATGAGCGGCCACCAGGTCGGTCAGCTCCGTGACCATCTCCGCACCGCGCCCGAGGGCGACCTCCGCGTCGACCCACTCCTCCGTGGCCGTCAGGCGCAACGCCTCAAGCCGGGCGACCGCGGCGTCGAACGCGGCACTGTCATGCAGACCGACGTCCTGCATGGCCGTACCGCGCCACAGTCCGAGGGCCTGGCGCAGCAGCCGTACCCGCCGGGAACCGTCCTCGGTACGGGCCTGGCCCGCGACGAGGAGGCGCTCGAACCGCACGGCGTCAACGGCGTCGGGCTCCACTGCCAGCCGGTAACCGTCCGGCCGCCCCTCGATCACCCCGTCCGGCAGCGCCTTCCGCAGCCGGGAGACCAGGCGCTGCAGGGAGTTGGTCGCATCGGCGGGCGGGTGCTCTCCCCAGATCCAGTCGATGAGCGACGCCTTCGGCACCGCATGACCCGGCCTGAGCGCGAGGGCGATCAGCAGTCCGCGCAGCCGTGCGCCCGGCACGTCGGCCAAACCGCCGACGTCAGTGTGGCCCTCGACGTCAGTGTGGCCCTCTGCGTCAGTGTGGACCTCTGCGTCAGTGCCGACCTCTGCGTTAGTGCGGACCTCGAATGGGCCAAGCATTCCGATCTGCACCCGCTGATTCTGCCACGGGCGTTTGGGCCTGTGAACGGTGGTTCTGGCAGGCCGCCGTCCGCCGCCCGCGGCTAGCGCAGCCACCTCAGAGCCGCGTCGGCGCAGTCCTCCGGGCTGCTGTTGAACGCGATCGCGGCGTCGGGTGCGTGCTGCCGGACCAGGTTGACCACCTGCTCGAAGAGTTCGAGCAACGGTTCGTGCTTGCGGATGCCGCCCCCGATCACCACGCAGGCGTACTTCTCACGGGTCAGGGACTCGACGATCGTTCCTTCGGGGTTCTCATCGGGTGCCACGAGGCACCAGTCGGCCCCGAGGCCGAGATCGTCGAAACGGGCTTGACCGCGCGCCATCGCCGCCTGGACCGGCTCCGGATCCCAGCCTTCGAGCTTGGCGGGATCGAGGCCGACCACCAGTACTCGTGCCACTGTCACGCCTCCTCCTCACGGAACGCTTCCACGTCGACACGGCGGTCGAGCCTGGCGCATAGGACCACCGTCGCTCACCTCCGGGGCCGGGCGCCACATTCATCCCGAGCATCCCGAGCTTGCCTGCGGGCTTCTCCACATGCTCTCGTCAGCAGCGTGCCCTACGCCGTGCCTTACACCGGCTGATCGTCCAAGTCGTTCAGGATCCGGTCCGCGAGCACATGGATCTTCGCGACCCGTCTTGCGCGTATCCCGCCCCGCCGCATCGCCTCGTCGTACACGAGCCGCAGCAACACCCTGGCCTGCGCCACCTCTGGATGCGCGGCGACCATGCCCGCCGACGCGTCCGGCAGTGAGAGCTTCCCCAACGTGGGTTCCACCTTTCTCGTACGGCGGTGATCACGGCCCGTACGGGCTGACCTTCCGTCATCAGACCTTGAGCCGCGACCAGACCCATTTGCCCGTGGGCTCGGTCCGCCGTACGCCGCATTCCTGCGAGAGCGCCTGAACATTCCCGGCCTCTTTCGAATCCCCGACTACACTTGCGCCCTCCTCTCTGCGTCACGAATGGTGAACGACATCGAAGCTGCAGTGGAGGCTCGCATGATGCGGCAAGAGGTGCTCGCTCGACAAGATCCGCCGCTTGTCTGGGGCTTGATAGACGAGAGCGTTCTCTATCGCCAGATAGGGAGTACTGGTGTGATGTATAAGCAACTTGATCGACTGCGTGAAGCGGTAGAGATGCCGCATGTAATGATACGAGTCGTGCCTCATGCGGCGGGCTTCTATCTTAGCCTGGAGGGCTCGTTCAACAGCCTGAGCCTGGAGACAGGAGAACTGGCCTTCGTTGAGGCGCCGGGTGGCGGGAGGCTGATCCAAGGGAGTACAGAGGTAAGCGAGTTCAGGGTACGTTGGGATCGAATCGGCGCAAGTGCCCTGCCATGGGACTCTTCTCGAGACCTGATAGCGCAAGCGATAAAGCGATTCTCGTGATCACCTGGCGTAAGTCGAGGCACAGCGGTGGCGGAGGCGCAGGCGGCCAGGAGTGCGTTGAGTTGGCATCTCTCAACGAAGGCATCGGCCTCCGTGACAGCAAGGCCCCCGACGCCGGACATCTCACCCTCCCTGCCGCGAGCTTTGCGGAGCTTCTTGACCTTGTGAAGCAAGGCCACCTCGACACCTGACCTGTCGTTCCGGGGGCGAGCACCTCTCCGGCTTCGGTACGGGAGGGGGATCATGGAGCGCTGGCGGGAGTCCACCCCATAGCGGTGGTGCAACGATCCAGTCTGACCGTTGACCTCAGTGCTGGATCAGGCCACCGCCTCAGTGCTGGATCAGGCCACCGACCGGGACGGAAGCGACGTGGCCGGTCGCCGGGAGGGTCTGCGAGAGGGTGAGCCCGATATCGACCAGTGACGATCGGCGCAGGCGGGCGACGTCGGGGATCGGAGTCCAGGTCGGCTCGGCGGTTTCGCCGTTCGGCTCAGGCCGGAGCCGGCCGCCGGTGACGCGGACCTGGTAGAAGATGCCGACATTCTGGTGCTCGGGTCCGCCGGGGATGGTGCGCTCAGCCGCGGGGATCACCCTTGAGTCCACGCCCAGCAGCCGTTCGACCACCGCGTCGCAGCCGGTCTCCTCGGCGACCTCCCGGATCACCGCGTCGAACGGATCCTCCGCGTGCTCGACCCTTCCGCCTGGAAGAGTCCAGTTGGTCCCGCCCTTTGGAGGTACGTGACGGGCGAGCAGCACGCGCCCGCCCTCAATGCACACGGCGTACGCCGCCAGCCGAAGACTCACCGCATGGCTTCCATTGAATTCGTCCTTGTCGAGGTGGACGACGCTACGGCCGCTGCCCGGTTCTACCACGACCGTGTTGGCGTCCACGACAGTAGGGCACCTGATCCCGGGCACCTCGGTGGTGCTCTGAAAATCGGCCACCTCGACGTCTGGTCTTCTGGCGATGGGTGTCACACGACGGCGATGGCGTCGATCTCGACGAGGCAGCCGGGGTTGAGGCCTGCGACGACGTGGACCGTGATGGCCGGCGGCGGGTCGGCCTGGTTCCACACCTGCTGGAAGGCGGCCACACCCTCGTCGAACGAGTGGCCCTCCACCGTGGCGATGGTCCAGTGCACGATGTTCGCCAGGGTCGCTCCCTCACTTTCCAGGATGGTCGCGAGGTTGCGGAACACCTGGACGGACTGTTCCCCGATCGTCGAACCGACGACCTTGCCCTCGGCGTCGACGCCGTTCTGCCCGCCGATGTAGATGGTCTTCGTGGGCTGCTCGACCACGACGGCCTGGCTGAAGGCCGGGCTGCGGTGGAGTCCCTCGGGGTTGATGTGCCGTGTGGTCATGTGTCGCCCTCCTAGGTGATGCCACTGGCGATAGTGGGTGATAACACCGGTAATAGCGGTGTCGTACGACACCAGTTATAGTGGTTGCATGCGAGCGAACACAAGCGGACGAGTGCTGCACGACCCCAAGGGCGGGTCGTTCCGGTTCGACGCCGGCGCCGTCTGCCTGGACTTCGCCCACACGGGCGGTGAGGGTCGGTACGCGGTTTTCGAGTCCCTCCATAAGCCTGCCGACCTGGGCGAATGGCTGGCCCAGCCGCCGCTGGCGGCAGTCATGACGGTCCCTGTGACGGCCCGTGAGCTGACCGCGGCCAAGACCCTCCGCCAGGCGATCTGGGACGTGGCGCACGTACGGGCGGCGCGGGGCGCGCTCCCCGACGGGGCGGTGGCGACCATCAACCGGGCCGCGGCTGCTGCGCCGCTGGTCCCCGAGTTGGCCGCCGACACCTCGATCGCGGGGTGGGCGCCGCCGGTACGGGCGACGCAAGCGCTGTCGACACTGGCGCGGGAGATGATCGAGCTGCTGTCCGGACCGTTCGCCGAGCGCATCCGCGAATGCGCGAGCGACAACTGCCCGCTGGTGTTCGTCGACACGTCCCGTCCCGGGGCCCGACGCTGGTGCGCGATGGAACGGTGCGGCAACCGGCACAAGCTCCGGGCCCTCCGCGCCCGGCGGGCAACGGAGCCATGACGCGGGCCGCCACCGACCCGGCGGGTCACATGAGGGTCTCCACCCGAGGCTCGGTCAGTGTCGGTGTCCCTGAGTAGGGTGAGCCGCTTGGATTGGGCGGTGTGCGGAGAGGACGCTCGCAGTGGGCTTCGAGGGCAACGTCTGGCGGGTCATGTGCCAGGACGAATTGGTCGGCGAGATCACCATCGAGACGGCGGATTGGCCTTGGCTCAACGGGCGATTCGCTGCGGGGCCTGGATTCCCCCGCCTGGAACCGTTGTTCTCCCAAGAGTTGACGCTTCTCGACCAGATCGATTGTGACTATGAGGCGTGGGAGGCGGTCTATGAGCAGATCGCCGGTAGTGTGCAACTGCTGGCGCCTCATGGACCGGTAGCGGAGTTCCTACTTCACATCCAGGACGATCAGGCGTGGTTCCGCTGGAGCGATGAGCCCTTGGACGAGGACTAGGGCCTGTTGTGAAAGTGTTGATCGCTGTTCAAGGCGCGATCTGCCGAGGGAAGCGCACTCAGGTCGATAAGCCATGATGTGCGCTAGGCAGTGATTTGCGCTGGAAGCAATCGGCTTCGGAGGAGCGCCGTTGAGCAAGGCAGTACCGGTGATCTTCGATGGCACGATGTTGTGGGCCTATGACGTGGCGCTCGGCGTTCTCTTCATCGAAGCGGCGCGAGTCGGTGCGGAGGCGCCGACGGACCTCCGGCCCTCATGGTGGCCGGAGTTGGAGCAGGATCTCCGCACACATGCGTTGGTAGGCAGCAGTTCCGCAGTCCTGCTGGACGGCTTCGGCGAGGACCGGCGACAGGTGCTCCTGAACTGTGTCGTGGAGGCGGCTCGCCGGATCGAGGTTCGGGGCGGCGTGGACCGAGCCGAAGTCTCGACCTGGCCCGAACTGGAGGAGAGCGCGACCAGTTTCCTGCGCGGTGCAGAGCACATCAACGCGGCTCCGCTTGTTGAACTGGCACAGGCTCTGGTCGACCTGGCTGCCGGCACCCTCCCTCCGGCTCCGGCCGAGCGGCACTGGTACTACGGAACTCCAGCGGGCCAGATCGTGCAAGGCGGATAGGCCCGGCTGACAATGCGCTGGTCAAAGCCATTCGTTGCTGGCGGCGACCAGCACGCTCGCATGGCAGCGGACTGCGGGTTCGCCGTACCTGGTGGCGACCGCGCCGCAGCGCTTGAGCCGGTTGATCCCGCACTCGACCGCATGCCGCTTGCTTGCAGTCGTTCGTCCTGCCGAACTTGGACGTCGAACTTGGACGGGCGGCCGACTCGGGGGCCAATACCTCCGAGAGCGTCATCTACCCGAAGATGAGCATGATCCTTTTGCGCCGCCTCACCGGCCGCCCGCCGCGCCCCTTTGAGACACCATCTAGCGCAGCAGCTATGCACGCTGTCGTCCATCCGCATCGGGTGCAACCGGCGTCCGAGCAGCGACGGAACTGCCGGTGGCGTAGTTAAGACCGCTGTGTAGTCAGCCGGCGGAGCCGGGTGAGGCGAAGATGGTGGGCTTTCATGAGGAAACTCATTGTGATCATGCGGATGCGGTCAGTAGTATTAGCTCATGTGTTCGAGCGGAGTCGATGTGGAGTCGCTGTCCACCGGAAAGCTGGTGGACGCGGCGGCGTCGATCGCGGCCGAACTGGCCCGCCGTGACACCCCCGAATCGGCCGCCGCCTGCATGGAGCAGGCCGAGATCCTGGCGCGCGCGTCTGATGTGCAGGAGAGCTTCCTGGCTCGTCTGATCGCGAAGGTGGACGCCGCTGGTGAGATGCGCCGGTGGGGTTATCCATCGGCGCAGGCGTGGCTGCGCTCCCGCCTGGGGATGCGTGATGCCCGCGCCAAGGAACGCGTCCTGCTGGCCCGGCACCTGCCCCGGCTGTCGGTGGTCACTGAGCGGCTCGCCGGCGGTTCGCTGTCGCTGGGGCATGCGGTCGCGATCGTTCAATCGGTGGCGCGGCTGGACGATGAGGACTGCGGCAGGGCTGAGACGCTGCTGCTGGCCATGGCCGACGACGGGTTCTCCGCCGGGAAGGTCGCCGCGTTCGGTTCCCGGATCCGGGACGTCATCGCCGAACGCGACGGCACCGAGCAGGCTCCCGACGACGCGGTACGGGGGTACCAGCGCTCCTGGCTCACCTCCACGCGGTCCCTGGACGGCGGCCGGTACATCAAAGGCTGGCTGAACGCCGAAGACGCCGCCGTCCTCGACGGCACTTTAGGGCCGCTGGCCAAGCCTGCCGGTCCCGAGGACCTGCGCGACCTGGCCGAACGCACCGCCGCCGCCCTCACCACCGTCCTGTCCGGCGGCCACCACACCACCAAGGTCACCCTGATCGTGGATCTGGACACCCTCACCGGCGGTGATACCCCCGCACGGCTGCCCGACGGCACCCCCATCCCCGCCGCACAGGCACGCCGGATCGCGCTGTCGGCCGGGGTGTCGCCCCTGCTGCTGGGATCTGGTGGTCTCCCGCTGTACCTGGGGCGGCGGGCCCGGTTCGCCAGCCCTGCCCAGCGCCGCGTCCTGGAAGCCCTCTACCCCACCTGCGCCGTCCAAGGCTGCCAAGTCCCCGGCACCCTGGCCGAAGTCGACCACGTCGACGGATGGGCCCTGAACAACGGCGGCACCGACATCGACCGCCTCACCCTGTGCTGCGGCTGGCACAACCGCTGGCGCCACACCAACCCCCACCAAATCAGCATCGAGACAGATAAGAACGGACGATTCGTCTACCAACTCCTGCCACCGTCCGGACACGACCACAGACCCCGAACCCTCTACCCCTGGTCACCGGGAGAGGGGCGCCCAACAAAGACGATCTTCCACCGCAACCGCGCCGGTCCCCACACCACAGCGGCGTGAACATCACGCGAGCACTCCGACGCCACTCCACCACAGCAATGACGAGCCTGATCGACTACGAGATCACCCAGGCCTGCGCCGCCGCCACGCCCGGGAGCCCACCGTCACCCCCGTGGATCCTGCTGGGCGAGATCAAAGCGATGGGCTACCAGGGCGGATCCAGGCCGCTCTACCGTTACCTGGACCAGGTCGCGCCGACGGCGAGCATCCCACCGCCCCTGCCTCGCCGCCTGGCCGGCTAGATCACCACCGACCCCGCCCGCCTCACCGCGGCCCCGCCCGCCTCACCGCGACCACGCAGACGCGCCCGGAACACGGCCTCAAGCATTGCCCCGAACCGCGCGCCGACGCCGAACACGTGCGGTTCTTTGCCGCGCTGCTCACGCCGACCACGATGGGAACCTCCACCAGCACACCGCACGCCTGGACTCCTGGATCGCGCAGGTCCGCGCCGTCCCCGGCGGTGCTTGCCCTGCGCCTGCTCACCTACGCCTGCTCACCGAGGGCCTGCTCGTCCACCACGATGCCGTCGCCGCCGGTCTCGCCTTGCCCTACAGCAGCGGCCCCTGGGATGGAGTCGTCAACAAGATCAAGCTGCTCAATCGGCAGACCTACGGCCGAGCCCGGCTACCACTACTCCGAAAACGGATACTCCTCGCGTGAGCACCATCCGTCACCACGGAAGTCTCGGAAAAACCTGGAGAAATACGGTTGTATCCAGTTAACGAATATCTCTCTGCTCGCCGCCGCTTGACGCAGAGAGGTACTGAAAACCATTCATTCTCAGAAATACCCCCGAAAGCGTTATTGGTTGGTGAACTGTGGCCTCGTAGACCGGGCCACGGCTCGAGAGCCTGGATAGGGTTCACCCGCGAGGGGGAGAGGGGTGGTGCCGGCGGGGGAGGTCTCTGGCCAGGGGTGCAGGAGATCGTGGAAGCGATGGCTTCCCGACCGTAAGTAGGAAACGTTGACGAACACTCTCGCCGTGCGTACCCCGGCACCTGTCTTCCCACCAGTGTCGCGCCGGCTCGTCTGGTTGGCTCACGCGGTCCCGCTGTGCGTGCTGCCCTCTGGTCTGTGGCGGATCGCTCTTGTGGCCGGGGTGGCAGGCCTGGACACCAGCACCCTGCCGACGTCGGAAGTGCTCTACATTCTCTCGCTGTCCATCATCACGGAAGGGCTGGCGCTGCTCACTCTGGGGCTCGTCCGCCCCTGGGGGGAGACGGTGCCCGGGTGGGTGCCCGTCGTCGGCGGCAGGCGTATCCCGACGCTGGCGGTCGTTGTCCCCGCGGCGGTCGGGGCCGTGGTGATCACCGCCGTGTGGGCCTACGGCATCCTGAACTACTTCTTCCACTTCGTACCGCCGATGAACGACACCGGGCAGACTCTGCCGACCACCGGACCGGCCGCGCTCGCGCTGGAGATCACGTACGCGCCGCTGATCGCGTGGGGGCCGCTGCTCGCCATCGTCACCGTCGCCTACTACAGGCGCCGCACTCGCACCGCTGCGGCCCGCTGACAGAGTCAAGGCCTGGTCACGATAGGCCTGGTCATGATCGTCGCGGGTCTGCGCGCGCGGCCAGCGATCATGTGCGCCTGAACGGTCCGTCGGATCACGTGCGGTCAGCGGGGTCGCCGGGTGGAGCGCATCGTGATCTTGATGTTGCCGTCGCCGTGGCGTGCTACTTCCCGCAGGCCGAGTCGCTGGTAGAGGGCGTGTGCACGGTGGTTGACCACCAGTACGTCCAGGACCAGGTCCTGTTCTCGCCGCTCGGCCTCGTTCAGCAGCGCGGTGATGAGGCGGGTGCCGATGCCGCGTCCCTGATGGTCGGGATGGACTTCGATGCGGCCCAGGTAGATCTCGGTGGCGCGGTACTCGACGTTGAGCATGCCGATATCGGCGCCGTCGGTGGTGATGATCTGCCAGTGGCCGGGGTCGAATCCGCGCGTGTGAAAGTCGCGCTGGGCCTGCTCGTCCCACCCCCAGATCGCGGTGACGTAGTCGCCCATGGCGGCCTTGTGCAGTTGGAAGCAGAACTCGCAGTCGGCGGGCGTGGCCGGCCGCAGCACGACGGCGCTCACGCGGCGTCCTGTTCGAGGCGTTCGACCAGGGCGGTCTTGATCAGGGGCACCTGTGATCACTCCCGTTCGTTGATCAAGATGTGAGGCACGAACGGGCGCCGGCACTGGCCGAGCGGGAGATGCGGCCGCCGGCCGGGATACGGGTGCTCAGGCAGGCGGGGAACGGACGTACCGTCGAGATCGCTGCGGTGCGCTCGCGTCACGGGGACGGAAGCACCGTGCCGATCCTAGTGATTCCGGGCGGGCCGGGAGTGGCGTCGGTGCTGCCCTATCGCGGCTTCAGGAAACAGGCCGCCCGGCGGGAGCTGGACGTGCTCATGGTCGAGCACCGGGGCGTCGGGCTGTCGCGGACGGACACGACGGGCGCCGATCTGGCCATCGAGCAGGTGACCATCGAGAACGCCGCCGACGACCTGGCCGCCGTCCTCGATGCCGCCGCCGTCGAACGGGCGGTCGTGTACGGCGCGTCGTACGGCAGTTATCTGGCCCAGGTGTTCGGAGTGCGGTACCCGGAGCGGGTCGCGGGCATGGTGCTCGACTCGCCGATCCTTTCCGCCGACGATGTCGACACCGTCCGCGCGTACCGTCGCGGGCTCCTCTGGGACGGTACGGGCCGCGCGTCGGCGCTGCTGCGCGAGCTCGTCGGCTCGGGCAAGGTACCCGTCGCCGAGGCCGGCCACGTCGTTCAGGTCGTATACGAGTTCGCCGGTCCAGCCACCCTTGAACGGCTGCTCGCGGCCCGGCTGCGCGGCCGTGCCCGGCGAACCTGGCGGTGGGTCGCCGAACTGGGCGCCGGCGAGATCGACGGCCCGGGTAGCCGTTACGTCATGGAGCCGGAGTTGGTCGCGGGCATCTCGTACGGCCAGCTCGGGTACGGTGCCGCGCCCGACGGCCTGCCGCTCGACCCGGAGGAGGTGTTCGCCGACGCCGCGCGGCGGGGGCCCGCGTTCGCCGGGTTCCCCGTCGACATGCTCGCCGAACTGCCCGGATTCCACTGGCCGACGGCCGTCGTCTCCGGTGAACGTGACCTGCGGACGCCACGTCCGGTGGCCGAACGCGTCGTCGGCCTGCTCCCCGAAGGCGTCCTCGTTCCGCTGCCCGGTACGGCGCACAGCGCGTTCGACATTCACCCGCTCGCAGCCCTGCACATCGCGCATGCCGTGGCTGCGGGAACGCTCCACCGGCTGCCGCGACTCGCCCCGCGGATCGCCGCACTTCCCCGTCGAGGCGGAGCCGGGCTGGTAGGGCCGATGATCGCGGGGGCACTCGCGTTGGAGCTCGCAGGCAACGGTTGCCGAGGCGGCCGAGGCGGCCGAGGCGGGCGGGGCGTCGTGCGGCCGGGTGAGCCGTGGCGAACGGCGGCGACCAGAGTCACCCTTGACCTCAACTGCGGTTGAGGCTCAAAGATCAGCAGTGATCAGGGGCGCCGCCCTTGCCGCTGGCTGAGGAGGATCTCCGTGAGCACGGACGCAGGCTTCTACTCGATCATCGACTACACCGTCGACGGCGTCGACACCCAAAGGGAGCTCGTGGCGGCCTTCGCCGAGATCCAGGAGCGGTGGGTGCGCTTCTACCCCGGCTACCGGTCGGCCCGCTTGCACGTCAGCACCGATGGCACCCGTGTGTACAACATCGTGCACTGGGCCGGTGAGGCCGACTACCGCAACTTCGTGGAAATCTCCGACACCGAAGGCCGGATGGCCGCCATCGACCAGGCCCTGCAGGGCCTGTCGGGCAAGGCGGAAGCGCGCATGAGCGGGATTCCGACCTACACCGTCGTCGCAGAGGTCGCACCTGGGCCGCAGCGCCTGGACCCCTGATCGAACCGGAAGCCTCAGCCGCGCTCTCGCCAGATGGCAGGGCGCGCTGGGGCAGCGCTTACCCCAGTGCCGGCGAACCCCCGTGCTGCGTACACCCGGGCGGCACGTCTGTTGTACGCCGCCGATCGCAATGAAGGCCGATCACAGCGAAGGACGTCCCATGAAGGTCGAGATCTATGCCGATGTGCTGTGTCCGTGGTGCTACATCGGCAAGAGACGCCTGACCACGGCGCTGGAGGGCCTCGCCGATCGCACCGGTGTGGAGATCGTCTGGCGCGGCTACGAGCTGGGGCCGGAGGCAGGCCGGGTTCCCGGCCTCACGGCCGCCGAGGCCATGGCCGGATGGTGGGGTGATCAGGCGGCCGACCGGATCGCCCGGATCCAGTCCCTGGGCGCCGCGGAAGGGCTGGAGCTCGACCTGCGTCTGGCCCGGCCGGTGAACACCTTCGACGCCCACCGGCTGTGCGGGCTGGCCGCCGAGGATGGCCGGGCCGACCGGATGATGGAGCGCCTGCTCGCCGCCTATCACTCCGAAGGACTCAACGTGGCCGACCTCCAGATCCTGCAGCGTCTGGGGGAGGAGGCCGGACTGGACGCCACCCGAGTGCGCGCCGTCCTCGTCGGTGACGACTACGCCGAACGGGTTCGGTCCGACCGGCGTCGCGCGACCGAGCACGGTGTCACGAGCGTCCCCTCTCTGGTGATCGACGGCAGGCCACCGGTCTTGGGTGTCCAGCCGGCCGCCGAACTGCGCCGGCTGCTGGAACGTGGCCTCACCGGCTGACACGAACCTGTCACCAACCCGCTGACGACATCTCGACGCATGACGGTCGCGCGAGGTGCGGCTCGGTCATGGGAGCTTTCTCGATGCCTGAGCGTTCCTCGCTGAGGTCTATTCAGTGGTGTCCGGTTCGCGTGCCGCAGCCTGGCGGGCGCGGTGGTTGGCGACGTTGATGCGGTTCCCGCACAGGCCGGGCATGCAGTAGCGCCGCCGGCCTGGCCGGGTGGTGTCGATGAACGCGCCGCGGCAGGTGGGCGCGCCGCATGGGCGGAATCGCCCCTCGCCGAGGGTGTGGACAACGCCGAGGATTCCGACGCCGCAGATCAGTGAGAGAGCGTCGTAGATGGTCGCCTCTGGGCGGAGCGATACGGCCCAGCGGGTGCGGTGATCGTACGCGGGGTCGGGAACGAGGGTGGCGCCACCGGCGGAGGAGGTGAGTGCGGCGGCGCCGGCGATGAGATGGCCCTGGTCGGGGTGATCGACCAGGTCGCGCACCGTGGCGCGTAGCGAACGGACCGCCTGTAGGTCAGCGGGACGGGCGCGGCGGGCGAGCGCGGACAGTTCGCCGGGGCCCTCGTGGCCGTCTCTCGCGTGAAGATCGACGAACGCGATCAGGGCGCCCAGGTCGGGCAGGCGGTCGTCGCCGCGCCAGACCTCGGCGGTGGTGTTGATCAGTTCGGTCGCGATGCCCGCCGCCCAGACGTAATCGTCTAACGCAACTTGCATCTCTTACCGGCCTCTCGCTAGGTTCACGGCTAACAATCATTTTAGCTCTTACATGATGGTACGGGGTGGACGTTCGCGGCCGCCACCTCTGCGCCAGGGAGGCTTTGCTCATGCCAGCCCCTGAGATCGATGCCCTCGGGATGGACGCCCCTGAGGTCGAGGCCCCTGAGTTCGACGTCCCTGAGTTCGACGCCCTGGAGATCGATGCCCTCGTGCTCGACGTCCTCGGCACGCTCGTCGACGAACCCGCCGGGATCCGCGCCGGTATCCGTGATCTCGCTCCGTCGCTTGCCGGTCCCGCTGTCGACGGGCTGTTGCAGCTGTGGCAACGGCATATCGACATCGAGATACGGCGCATCGTCGACGGCAGCCGGCCGTACATCGCCAGCGACGCTCTGGACCGCGAAGCCGCCCGTCTCGTCGCCGACGCCGCCGGAATCGACGACCCTGCCGCCGTCGCCGCGCTTGCCTTGGCTGGCCGGCGCCTGCCGACCTGGCCCGACACTGTGCTGGGGCTTGCCCGCCTTGCTGAACACTTTCCGCTGATCGGGCTCTCCAACGCCAGCCGGACGGCACTGTTGGGACTCAACGCCCACGCGGGCCTGCGCTGGCACCAGGCGCTTTCCGCGGAGGATGCGCGGACCTACAAGCCGGCCCCGACCGTCTACGAACTTGCTGTCGCCGTGTCCGGGGCGCCGCCGGAGCGCCTGCTGATGGTCGCCGCCCACGCCTTCGATCTGCGCGGAGCGCAGAAACTCGGCTTGCGCACCGCCTACGTCGCCCGGCCCGTTGGAGATCCGCCGACGCCCTCGGATCGCTTCGACCTGTACGCCGAGGATCTCCTCGACCTGGCCGACCAACTCGGCTTCCCGGATGCCTGAGCTTCCGGCAGGCTTGTCCTTCCAGGGGCTCTGACCGTCCAGGAGGTCTGACCGTCCAGGAGGTCTGGCCGTCCAGGAGGTCTGGCCGTCCAGGAGGCCTGACCGTCCAGGAGGTCTGGCCGTCCGGGAACTTGGCCTTCTGGGAGCTCTGGCCTTCCGGGAGCTCGACCGCCTCGGTCGCAGCGATCATCTAGAGAAGGCCTTCCTCGCGGCGCCACCGGCGCGGTTCTCCGGAACGGTGGCCGCGACCTGTACCGCGTCGGCGGTAGGCGAATACCCCAAGAGGTGGATGCAGTCCGGAACGGTGGCCGGTTAGCGTGCCGGTGTGAGCAGAGTCGTCCTGGTGACGAGCATGTTGGCAGGGGTCGTGACGACCACGATCCTTGCCTATGGCAATCAGCCGGATGCGCGCCCCTTGGATGTGCTCGCTTACGGGCTCATGGCGGCGATGGCCGGGGGCCTGTGGTGGCTCGACCGGCGACCCGAGATCGCGCTGGCCATCGCGCTGGGGGCGACGGCCGTGTTCTTCGCACGTGGGTACGCCTACTCGCTGTGGGCGGCGCCGGCCCTGGTGGCGGCGTTCGTGACGATCTCGAACGGGCGGCGCACCGCCGGATGGGTCGGCTACGGGGCGCTGGTGCTGGCACCGGCGGCCGGTACCGCGTTCGCCCCGGAGCCCGGCAACCTTGCGGGCCTGGCCATATGGACCCTCGGAGTGGTCGGGCTTGGCCAGCTCGCCGAGATCTCCCGCGCCCGGCGTGCCTATACGGCCGAGGTGGAGAAGCGCATGGCGGAGGCGGAACGCGGCCGTGAGGAGGAGGCGCTGCGCCGGGCCCAGGAGGAACGGTTCAAGATCGCTCGCGAGCTGCACGACGTCACCTCGCACACCGTGTCGCTCATCGCGTTGCACGCCGGAGTCGCGGCCGACGCGGTCGAACGCGCGGGCGGCCCGGAGGAGGCGCGGGTGGCGCTGGACGTCGTCCGTACGGCGAGCCGGGAGGCGCTGGTGGAGATGAAGGGCGTGCTCAGCGTGCTGCGCGAGGACGCCGGACGTGCCTCTCCACCGGGGGCGGGCCAACTGCGAGAGCTGGCCGGTTCGGCGGGACTGCCGGTCGCGTTCGACACCGTCGGGGTCAGGCGTGCGTTGCCGCCCGCGGTCGACTTGACGGTGTACCGGGTGGTGCAGGAGGCGCTGACCAACACCGTCCGGCATGCGGCGGCCACCCGCGCCGCGGTCACCCTGCGCTACGAAACGGGAGGCGTGCTCGTGCGGATCGAGGACGACGGACGAGGCTGCCAGGAGCCGCCGGGTCACGGGCTGACCGGGATGCGGGAGCGGGTCGCGGCGGTCGGCGGTCGGCTCGATCTCGGTGACCGCCCCGCGGGCGGGTTCCAGGTCGTCGCCTGGCTGCCGGCGTGATCAGGGTCCTGCTGGCCGACGACCAGCCGCTGGTACGGGCCGGGCTGCGGGCGCTGCTGGAGTCCGAACCGGACATCGCGCCGGTCGGGGAAGCGGCGGACGGTCACGAGGCGGTCCGGATGGCGGCCGAGATGCGGCCGGACGTGGTGCTGATGGACATCCGGATGCCCGGAATGGACGGCCTGACCGCCACCCGGCGGATAGGCACGGCGGCCCGGGTACTGATCGTCACCACCTTCGACCTCGACGAGTACCTGTACGAGGCGCTGCGCGCGGGCGCGAGCGGGTTCCTGGTCAAGGACGCCGAGCCGGCCGAGATCCGGCACGCGGTACGGGTCGCCGCCCGCGGTGACGCGCTGCTGTCGCCAGGTGTCACCAGGCGCCTGATCGAGGAGTTCGCCACCCGTCCGGTCAGCGGCGGACTCGACGACGGGCGGCTGGCGCCGCTGACCCGCCGCGAACGGGAGGTACTGGCCAAGGTCGCGGAGGGATGTCCCAACGAGCGGATCGGAACGCTGCTGTCGATGAGCCCGGCCACGGTCAAGACCCATGTCAATCGGATGATGGCCAAGCTGGATGTGCACGACCGGGCCCAGCTCGTGGTGATCGCGTACGAGACGGGCCTGGTCCGCCCTGGCCATAGCGGCTGAGCGTCCGCCCGTACCGCCGCTGATGTAGAGATGTGCAGAGACCCGCACCGCCGCTGGTGCAGAGCTTGGTGTAGAGACTCGTGTAGACGGTGTAGAGGATCGTCCGCACCTGGCGGATGTGCGGGGCCGGGCCCGGTTCCTAGCGTCTGACGGCATGAGTCGACTCGCATTGTTCTGCGCGCGGCGTCCGGTGCTGGTAACGCTTCTCTGGCTGATGGCAACGGTGGCGTTGGTGGCGGGCGCAGCGGTGGCGGCCGGACCCGCCGACGACGAACTCGCGCTTCCCGGTTCGGAGAGCGCCCAGGCGGCCGAACTCCTCGGCGACCGGGCCACCGGCCCGCCCGGCACGATCGTCCTGGGCGGGCCGGGTCCGCAGTTAAGGCAGGCCGCCGACGAGCTGCGCTCTCGCGCGGATGCGCTTCCCGGCGTGACCGCCTCGCCGCCGCGCCTGGCACCTGACGGCACGGTCGCCGCCATCGACGTCTCCTACGGCGAGGCGGCGCCGGTCGCCCGGCTGGCGGAGGAACCCAGGCGCGATGGTGTCACGGTCGAGTTGTCCGGCGACGACTTCGCCGATTCGGCGCCCGGCGGGCTGGCCGAGGGCCTGGGCCTGCTCGCCGCCGCGGTCATCCTGCTGGTGGCGTTCCGCTCGCTGATCGCCATGGTGCTTCCCCTGGCCGTGGGTGTGCTCGGCGTCATCTGCGGCGTCTGCCTGCTGCTGCTCCTGCAGAACCTCGTCCCGGTTCCCGACTTCGCCGTCTTCCTTACGATCATGCTCGGACTGGGCGTTGGCATCGACTATGCGCTCCTTGTCGTCACGCGCTTCCGTTCCCGCCTGGCGGAGCTGGCGGACGGCGGGTCCGCGGATAGCAGACCGGTGGACAGCGTCCCGGCCGGCAGCGGACTGGCCGGCAGCGTCCCGGTCGGCCGGGACGCGATCACCGCCGCGGTCGTCACGGCGATGACCACTGCCGGACGTTCGGTCCTGGTGGCGGGCATCACGGTCATCGTGACCGGCGCGGGAATCCTGTTCCTCGGCGCTTCGCTCGGTGCGGGCCTCGCGCTGGCGGCCGGCTGCGGAGTGTTCGCCGTGATGCTCGCCGCGCTCACCCTGCTGCCGGCGTCACTGGCCGGTATCGGCAGCCGGATCGACCGGTACGGCCTGCCGCGCCGGACCGGAGGGACGCCCCTGTCGTACCGGTGGAGCCGTGTCGTGCAGCGGCGTCCCTGGACGACCGGCCTGGCGGCGATGGGTGTGCTGCTCGTCCTCGCGCTGCCCGCCATGGACCTGCGGCTGGGCTGGTCGGACGCGAGCAACCGGCCGGTCGGTGACACCACCCGGCGCGCGCATGAACTACTCAAGGCGGGTTTCGGGCCCGGCGCCGAATCTCCACTCCTGCTTGCCTCGGCCCGGCCCCTTGACGGCGCTCTGGCACAGGCCCGCCGGACGCCTGGTGTGGCCCGGACCGTCTCCCTCGACGAGCGTTCGGCGCTGGTCGTACCGGCGACGGGTCCTCAGGACGAGGCCACCGGCGATCTCATCCGAACCCTGCGCGCGGATCTGCCGGCGCCCGTTCTGGTGACCGGCCACACGGCTGCCGGAGTCGACTTCGCGGAGCATGCGGCCGAGCGGCTGCCCTGGATGATCGGCGCGGTGCTGCTGGCTTCGTTCCTGCTCCTGGTGCGGACGTTCCGCAGCCTGGTGGTGCCGATGAAGGCGGTCGCGGTGAATCTGCTGTCGATCGGTGCCGCCTACGGTGTGGTGGTCGCGGTGTTCCAGTGGGACGTGTTTCAGCAGGACGTGCTGGGCGGGGGCGCCGGCGGGCCGATCGACGCGTGGGTACCGATGATGTTGTTCGTCCTGACCTTCGGGCTGTCGATGGACTACGAGATCTTCCTGCTCTCCCGGATCCGGGAGGAGTACGCGAGGACCGGTGACAATTCCGCTGCGGTCGCCGCGGGCGTGGCACGGACGGCACGTGTCATCACGGCGGCCGCCGCGATCATGATCTGCGTGTTCGCCGCGTTCGGCACCTTCGACGACCGCGCCCTGCGAACCCTCGGGATCGGCATGGCCGCCGCCGTATTCCTCGACGCGACCCTGATCCGGATGGTTCTGGTGCCCGCGACGATGGAACTCCTCGGCGACCGCAACTGGTGGTTCCCCCGGACGAGTCGCCTCGTCAGGAGGTGATGGTTATCCACAGCCTGTGGACACTGATGGCGGTATCCGACTGGTGGTATTCGGCCGACGGCATCTGGGTGGTGGCGTCCGGGTGGCGGGGGCCGGTGTCGCAAGGTGGCAGCGTCCCTTGATGACAGTCCCCTAGATGACAGTCCCCTAGATGACAGTCCCCTCGATGGCAGCGCCCTCTAGATTCGCGGTATGACCGTCTTCGCGCAGCTCAGTGATACCCACTTCGACGGCGGCGAGCGCCGTGCCGAGCGTGCCCGGCGGGTGATGGCCCGGCTGAACGCGCTGCCGCTCGACGCCGTCCTGATCACCGGGGACATCGCTGACAACGGCACTTCCGCTGAGTACGAGCACGCCCGCGAAGTGCTGGCGTCCCCGCATCCGGTGCTGATGTGCCCCGGCAACCACGATGTCCGGGGTCCGTACCGGGAGGTCCTGCTGGACGAGAGGCCGGACGGCGGACCGATCGACCGGGTGCATCGGGTGGCGGGCGCGGTGTTCGCGATGTGCGATTCCACCGTTCCCGGCAAAGACCACGGCTTTCTCGGCGATGCGACGCTCGCCTGGCTCGATCGGCTGCTCGCGGAGGATCCCGGCGTTCCGGCGTTCGTGTGCTTCCATCATCCGCCGGTCACCCTCGGGATCCCGTACGTGGACGAGATCCGGCAGGCCGGTGAGGAGCGGCTGGCGGCGTTGATCGAGCGGTATCCGCAGGTCGTGGCCGTCCTGTGCGGACACGCCCACACGGCGGGGGCCACCACGTTCGCTGGCCGGCCCCTTCTGGTGTCGCCCGGGGTCGTCTCCACACTGAGGCTGCCCTGGGAGGCTGAGGATGTCATCGACTACGAGGCTCCTCCGGGCTTCGCGTTGCATGTACTCGAGGATCGACGGCTGATCACGCATTACCGGACTGTGTAGCGCGCTGTCGTCCCGCGCTTGGTCCATTGGCGCGTCCTTCGCGTGTCACGGGGGTCGCGATCGCCGCCGAAAGCCCCCCTCGCCCTCAGTTGTCGTGCGGGCGAAGCCTCGGTGCGCTCGCGCGTGGCGCGACATCTGTCCGGCTCCCTCGGACGGGATAGTTATCCACAGGCTGTGGATGAATCGTCCGGGCCAGGGCGGGAGCCGGTCGGACGGGTGGGGCCGGTCGGGCTAGCCGGGGTCGGTGAAGAGGCCTTGGCGGTGGGCTGCGGCTGCGGCTTCGCCTCGGCTGGTGACGTTGAGTTTGGCCAGGATGCGGGAGACGTGGACGCTGGCGGTCTTGGGGCTGATGAAGAGCTGCTCGGCGATCTGGCGGTTGGAATTGCCGGCGGTGATGAGGCGCAGGACTTCGGTTTCGCGTTCTGTCAGGCCACTGGTGTTGGTGCTGGTGCTGGTGTCGTGGGCGTGTTTGGTGCCGGTGAGGTTGATGCGGGCGGCCTGGGCCAGTACGGCGATTTCTTCGCGCAGCGGGTGTACGCCTAGGAGTTCGGCTTGTTCTGTGGCTGTACGGAGGAGTCCTGTGGCCGCGTCCCGGTCTCCTTCGGCCGCTGCTGTTTCGGCTGCGCGCAGGCGGGCTTGGGACGCTGCGTACGGGTCGCCTACCTCGTCCCAAGCGGCAACGGCGTCCGGCCAAGGGCCGTGGCCTGTCTCGGCTAGGAAATGGGCGGCGTACGCGGCGGTGAGTGGTGTGTCGGTGGGGAGTGCGGCCGAACGTTCGAGGAGGGGCGATTCGGTGCGGCGGAGTTGGGTTTCGGCTCTGGCGCCTAGCAGGAGGAGCGGCCACGTTTGGGTGGGGGCTGCCGGGCTCTCCAGGGCTTTGGTGATGGTCTGGTGGGCGTCGTCCCAGCGGCGGTCGTGTAGGGCTAGGGCCGCCTCTAGACGGGGCGGCGTACGGGCTAGTGCCAGGTGGTCTCGCGCTATCTGGACGTCGCCGCGCGCCAGGGCCAGCTCACCGCGTAGTGCGTAGAGGCGGACGGCGAAGCCCGGTGCGGGGTCCAGGCGCAGTGCGTCGGTGATGGCGGTCTCGGCCTCGTCCCAGCGGCCGGTGGAGGCCAGGGATGTGGCCAGGCGCAGGCCGATCAGGGCGCCGAGGGTACGGGAGAGGCCTGCGGAGCGGGAGGCCTCCAGGCCGGTACGGGCGGTCGCGATGGCTTCAGCGTGCAAGCCCGTGTCGCCGAGGAGGTCGGCGCGGTTGAGGTGGACGCGGGCCAGCCGTACGACGTCGTTCCGCCGGGACGCGATCTCCTCGGCCCTGTCGAACGCGGCGTGGGCCTCGTCGCGGCGGCCGAGTTGGGCGAGGGCCGTTCCGGTGGTCGTGGTCGCGTTGGCGGTGAGGCTGTCTTCGCCCAGCTCGGCGGCCAGGCGCGCGGCCTCCTGCGCGGTGTCGTGGGCCTGCTGGGGGCGGTCGCGGAGCATGAGGACGGCGCCGGTGAGGTCCAGTACGCGGGCGCGGGCGAGTGGTTGGGCGTCGGCCACTGCGTGCAGGGCTTCGTCCAGTGCGGTGAAGGCGCCGTCCCTGTTCAGGTTGTGCAGGGCCATTCCGCGATGGGCGAGCAGCATCCCCGTACGGTCCGGGGACGTCTCGTCCACGAGCGCCTGGTCCAGGAGGTCGAGTACCTGGAGGTTCTGGCCTGCCCAGCCACCGGCGCGTAGTGCTCTGTCCAGCAGGGGCCTGCGTTCGGACACTGGTCGGCTTGCCTCGGGCCAGAGGTTCAGGGCTCGTACGAGCATCCGGAACTCTTCGGCGTGGGCGTAGACGGATTCGGCTGCATCGGCTGCGGCCAGGAGGGCGGGCAGCGCGCGCGCCGCGTCGCCTGCCTCGTACCAGTGGAACGCAAGTTCGGAGGCGAAGCGGTCAGGGTGCGTTAGGGCAGGGTCAGCGTTGAGCGCCTCTGCGTAGTGCCGGTGCAGGCGGGTTCGTTCCGCTGGGAGAAGGTCGCCGGCGATGGCCTCTCGCAGAAGCGCGTGGCGGAAGGCATAGCCGTCTCCCTGGGGGACGAGGACTTGCGCGTCCCTGGCTGTACGGAGCGCAGCGAGCAGGTTGTTTTCCGACAGTTGAGCGTCCTCGGACAGGTGAGCGACCTTGGCCAGCAGTTCGTGTGAGACGACCGGGCCACCTGCGGACGCCACCCGTACAACGTCCTGGGACGCCTCAGGCAGATCGGTGAACCGCCGTAGGAGAAGGTCACGGAGAGACTCGGGCAGCTCGTTGCCCTGCGTCCGTACGAGTTCCTCGGCGAAGAGCGCGTTACCGGAGGAGCTGCCGAAGACGCGGTCCGTCAACGCCTCGGAAGGACGTTCCTCCAGGACGGCCGCTATCAGTTCCGCCGTCTCCGCACGATCGAAACGGGGCAGGTCCATGCGCTGAACGTGCGGCAGCCGTCCCAGTTCGGCAAGGAACGGCCGCAGGGGGTGGCGGGCGTCCAGGGCGTCGGTCCGTACGGCGATGAGGACCAGGACCCGTGTCGAACGCAGCGCGCGCGCCAGGAAGCCGACGAGGTCGCGGGTCGAGCCGCCCGCCCATTGCAGGTCATCGATGACCAGCAGCGTCGTCCGTTCCGTCCCGAGGCGTTCGAGCAGGCCGGCGAACGTCTCGAACATCGACGTCCGGTCGCCCGCGCCAGGGCCGAGCGCGTCGGCGCCGAGGTCGCGGAGCATGCCGGTGAACGGGGCGAACGGCGGCCCGTCCTCGCCCAGCTCCACGCACGAGCCGCGCAGCACCCGGACACCAGAAGCGGCGAGCTGCTCCGCCACCTGGGACATCAACCGGGTCTTGCCCACACCGCCGTCACCGGCGACGAGCACGAACCTCGGCTCGCCGGTCTCGGCCGCGCGCAGTTCCTCCTCGATCACCGCGAGCTGCGCCCCGCGCCCCACGAACCCGCCCCGTTCCATGATCGCCATCATCCCGCTTCGCGACCCGTCTGAGGACCCCAGTAACCGAGGACCCCAGTAATCGAGGACCCCAGCAACCGAGGACCCATGTATCTGAGGACCCCGTGCATCTGAGGACCCGTGTAAGGCGTTTGCCGGACGTGCCTGACCCCCCTTACGCCGGAGGCTCTGGTCATCGGACGACGAAGGAGCGAACGCATGACCATACGTCGCGAACGCCCGACCGACCAGAGCGAACACCCGACCGACCAGAGCGGACGCACGACCATCCAGACACCGGTACTGATCGTGGGCGGTGGGGTGACCGGACTGTCCAGCGCGGTCTTCCTGGCCGAGCACGGCGTCGCCTGCACTGTGGTCGAGCGCCACCCCGACCTGCTCATCCATCCCCGGGCGCGCGGGCTCACGCCGCGCACCATGGAGATCTACCGCCAGTCCGGCCTGGAGCCCGCCATCCGCGCCGCCGCGTTCGCCGGCGACGACTTCGTGTGGGCGCCGGTCAAGGCGGAGACGCTGAACGACGAGGTGTACGAGGAGCCCGACGAGCCGTTCGAGGGGGACGGTTCGGCCGCGAGCCCCACGAGCTTCGGCCCGATCGATCAGGACAAGCTGGAGATCCTGCTGCGTGACCGGGCCCGCGAGCTGGGCGTGGACGTGCGGTTCGGCACGGAGCTGACCTCGTTCGAGCAAGACCTTGAGCAAGACCTTGAGCAAGACCTCGAGCAGGACGAGGGCGGCGTCACGGCGCAGCTCGATGGCGGGGAGACGACGGTCCGGGCGGACTACCTCATCGCCGCCGACGGCTTCCACAGCCCGATCCGTACCGCGCTCGGCATCGAGCTGGACGGCCCCGGCACGCTGTTCCACACGATCACCGCGATCGTGGACGCCGACCTGACCCCGGCCGTGCGCGGGCGCTCGGTGGGGACGGCCTACCTGGAACGGCCCCAGCCGTTCACGATCATCATGGCGCACGACACCGACGGGAAGCGCTGGGTCTTCGGGACCGGGTACGACCCGTCCCGTGAGTCCGTCGAGGACTTCACCGACGAGCGGGTCGCCGGCATGGTGCGTGCCGCGGCGGGCCTTCCGGAGGTGGCGGTCACGCTGCGGCCGCAGGTCCCGGGCACTGCGCTCAAGGTCCTCGGCTTTCCGATCGGCGCGCACATCGCCCGCCGCTACAGCCAGGGCCGAGTGTTCCTCGTCGGTGACGCCGCGCACGCGTGGCCGCCCACCGGCGGACTCGGCGCCAATGCCGGAATCCAGGATGCGCACAACCTGGCCTGGAAGCTCGCCGAGGTCCTCGCCGGCCGCGCTCGTCCCGGACTGCTCGCCACGTACGACACCGAACGCCGTCCCACCGGCGCCGTCACGTTGCAGCAGGCGATGGCCCGCTTCGGAGCCCGGATGGGGCCGGGGGACGGGCCGGAGATCATCGACTACGGCGCCGTCTCGATGGGATACCGGTACGACTCGGCCGCCGTCATCGGCGCGGACGAGGACACCACACCGATGCTCCCCGCAGACCTCGACGGGCGTCCCGGCAGCCGGGCACCGCATGCCGATCTGGGCGGCGGCCGTTCCACGCTCGACCGCTACGGCCGCGGCTTCGTCGTGGTCGGCGACGGCGCGGGCTGGGAGAAGGCGGCGCTCGACCTCGGCATCGACTCCGCGCCTGCCCACGGCACCGTTCCGGACGGCCAGGCGCTGCTCGTACGGCCCGACGGCTTCGTCGCGTGGCGCGGCTCCGAGCCCGCCGCACTCGCCGATGCCCTGCACAGCATCCGCACCTCGTTCTGAACGAGCCCAAAAATGCAGGAACCCAAAAATGACTGAGCCCGAGATGCCTGAGCCCGAGATGAAGGAGCACAGCGTGAAGGAGCACGGCGTGAAAGAGCACAGCATGAACGTCACGTCCGAGGGTGTACGGAATGCGCATGTCGTCGTCCCGATGCCAGACAAGCCCGGTATCGCCCGGCTGAGCTTCGACAACGGGGTCGCCCGGCTCGGTCTCACCGCCCGCGACGGCCTCGGGAATCTGCTGGAGGCCGACTTCGACGACCCGCTGCCGACGGTCTGGTCGGTGGACGGCAAGACGCATGTCGAGTACCCGCTCGGCTCGCGCCTCCTGCGCCGGCCCTCGCCCAGCGGCATGCGGCTCGACTCCGGCGTCCCATGGTCGGTGGACGTCCACGGCGGCGCCGCCCACGTGGACGCCGACTTCACCGGCGTTGACCTGCGTTCGCTGGCCTTCCACGCCGGGGTGGCGCACGTGTCGATCACGCTCGGCCGCCCGAGCGGGACCCGTACGGTCCGGTTCGCCTCGGCCGACGATCTCCGCATCACCCGTCCCGAGGGTGTTCCGGTACGGATCGAGGCCGCGAAGGGCCTGACCAAGGTGGCCGTCGACGACCGCTCGTTCGGAGCCGTCGGCAACGGCCTCATCGATCAGACCAGCGGCTACGGCACGGCCGAGGACCGCTACCTCGTGATCATCTCCGGTGGGGTGTCCGGCCTGACCCTGTCCTGACCGGAACGGGACGGTGGCGATCCCTGCGCCCGTTTATCTGATCCCATAAGTGGAGGCGCCCGCGTTGCCTAGGATCGAACGGTCTTGGCGGGCGGGCGCTCCAAAGGGTGGCAGATGAAGAAGGTATTGGTCTGGGCTGGAGCCAATGTCGACGTCATGGTCGCGGTGGTCCTGGCCATCGTCATCCTCTCCCTCGACATCACCGGCGTGGCCTCGACGAAGATCGTGCAGAGCGCCACGATGGCGACGCTCGCGGTGGTCGCCATCGTGCTGCTCAGGGAACGGCTCCGCGGCGACACCCAGGGCCAGGCGGTACTGGACTCGGTCGGCGAGACGCACCGGCGGCTGGACACCCTGACCCACGAGTTCCAGCGGCGTCCCGAGGTGCGCGTGGTCAGCGGCGCGGAGGCCAACCGGGTCCTGGAGGAGGCGCGGCGGGAGACCGGGCGCTGGGTCTTCCGCGGCGCGACCGGCGCGTACATCCGTGCGGTCACGCTGCCCGAGTGCGTCCGGTCGGCGCGGCCGCACCGCCGCCGGCTCGACTTCCGGCTGGAGATCCTGGACCCGATGGACCCGTCGCTGTGCGAGGAGTTCGTCGGGCTGCACCGGCGGATGGCCGCGAGTACCGACAGCCCCGAACGGTCCTGGACCGTACGGGAGACCCGGCGCGAGCTGTACGCGACCATCCTGGCCGCGTGCTGGCACCAGCAGCGGTACGAGCTGCTCGACATCGACGTCCGGCTGTCGTCCAGCTACTCGCTGCTGCGCTACGAGCTGTCCACCAGCTGCATCATCTTCACCCAGCGCGGGCCCGACTTCCCCGCCCTCGTGGTCTCCAGCGGGACGCCGAGCTACCTGTGCTGGGAGTCGGAGCTGCACGTCAGCTTCCAGCAGGCCAAGCGGCTCCGGCTGGCCGACGTCAAGGGCCTCCCGCTGGGCGAGGAGCCCACGCCGGACGAGATCCGCGCGGTCTTCCAGGGGCTGGCCATCGAGCTGCCGGCCGAGTACACCGACACCGACCTGGAGGGGATCCGGCGGCTGGCGCTGGAGTCGGCCGACCCGTACGCCCACCAGGGATCCGCTTGAGCGCACGCCTCCGCCCCGTTCCCGCCCGCTTTCCGTGCGGTGTCCGGTAAGGGCGCGGGCTGAGGGCCAGGGCCTGTCTCAAAGTGGCCTCAGCCACCGCGCGAGCGCGTTACCTGGCCGGGGAGGCGAAGCCGAAGGCGAGCCTCATCCGGGCAGATCGCGAAGCGATGCCGCGCTCGCACAAGAACCGGTCAGGTACGAGCCGCCAGGCGAGTACCTGTGCCGGGTCTTTGAAACACTGGTCAGGGTTCGGGGCGTTCGGTCAGGGGGAGCAGGACCTGGAAACGGGTGTCGCCGGGCTCGGACTCCACCCGCAGGACGCCGTGGTGCCGGTTCACCACCATCCGGTACGCGATGTCCAGGCCGAGGCCGGTGCCGTCGCCGACCGGCTTGGTGGTGAAGAACGGCTCGAAGATGCGCTCCTGGTTCTCGACCGGGATGCCGCCGCCGGTGTCGCGGATCTCCACCAGCAGCCGGTCCTCGACCGCGCGGGTGGTCACGGTGAGGGTGCCCGTGGCGGAAGAATCCGGGCCGTCCATCGCGGCGACGGCGTTGTCGATCAGGTTGGTCCACACCTGGTTGAGCTCGCCCGCGTACGCGGGGATGGTCGGCAGCGTCCGGTCGTAGTCCTTGACCACCTGGATGTCAGGGCCGATCTTGCCGGCCAGCATGACGAGGGTGGAGTCCAGGCCCTCGTGCACGTCGATCCACTGGAACGCCGCGCGGTCCATCTGGGAGTACTGCTTGGCCGCCCCCAGCAGGTTGGAGATCCGCGAGGTGGCGTCCTCGATCTCACCCATCAGCGTCTCGGTCTCCAGCGCGTACCCGAGCCAGCGCAGCGCCGCGCTCAGGAACTCCTCGCCGACCGCGTCGTTGACCTCGTCCAGATCGGCGACCGCGATCCCGGCCGGGACCAGGATCGGGGCCAGGTCCCAGCCGTCCGCGACGTCGTGGTCGTCCAGCCAGTCGGTCAGCTCGTCCTCCCGGTCGGCCACCTGCATCGCCGACATCCTCGGGACGTCCGCGACCCGCTTGACCAGCCGTTCCTGCACGTCGATCAGCTTCTCCAGCAGGCCGGGCTCGATGTCGTGCCGGGCCAGCGCCGCCAGCTTGTGCCGCATCCCGGCGACCCGCTCGCGCAGCGACGCCGTCGCCCGTACGGCCGCCGCCGCCGGGTTGTTCAGCTCGTGGTTGAGCCCGGCCGACAGCGCGCCCAGGGCGAGCAGCCGTTCCCGCTGGCCGATCACCAGCTGGGTGTTGCGGCTGCCCAGCAGCATCCCCTCCAGCAGATGGGTGGGCATCGGGAACCAGGCGCGGAACCGTTCGGCGAACTCGTCGGCCGGCAGCAGGAAGAACGAGGAGTCGGTGACCGCGTACGCGGAGGCCCCGTACCGCTGGTCCTCCTCCCCGTCCACGAAGAACTGGATCGCGCCGCAGTACACGCCGCGCTGGCCGGTGCGGTTCAGCTCCACTTCCTCGCCGCGTACGGCCCGGGTCATCCGCAGCGTTCCGGACAACAGGACGTAGAAGCAGGACGCGGGCTCGCCCTCCCGGAAGATCGCGGTGCCCTTCGAGATCGTCTCGACCCGGCCGTGCGCGGCGATCCAGTCCAGCTGTTCGGGGGTCAGCCGTTCGAACAGGAACAGCGTCCGCAGTTCCTCGGTCGTCAGGGGCTCCGTGCTGAGGGACTCTTTATTAAGGGACTCAGTGGTCACGGACTCAATATTCACGGACTCAGCGTTCGAGGACTCTGCGTTGGGAGACTCTGTGGTCACCGTTCCTCCAGGTATCTGTGCACCAGGGTCACGGCCATGGCACCCTCGCCGACCGCCGAAGCGACCCGTTTGACGGACTGGGCCCGTACGTCCCCGGCGACGAACACGCCCGGGATGGACGACTCCAGGTAGTACGGATCCCGGTCCAGATCCCAGCCGACCGGGCGGCGTCCCTCGTCCAGCAGGTCGGGGCCGGTGCAGACGAAGCCGTGCGGGTCCCGTGCCACTGTGCCGGCGAGCCATTCGGTGTGCGGTGCCGCGCCGATGAACACGAACACGTGCCCGGCCGGTACGACCTCGGTGGTCCCGCTGACGCCGTCCGACAGCGTCAGCCGCTCCAGATGCTCGCCGCCCTGCGCCTCCACCACGCTGGTACCGAGGCGTACGTCGATGTTGCCGATGCCGTTGATCTGCTCGATCAGGTAGTGCGACATCGACTGCGCGAGGTCCTTGCCCCGGACGAGCAGCGTCACCGAGCGGGCGTGCTTGGAGAAGAACACCGCCGCCTGCCCGGCCGAGTTGGCGCCGCCGACGATGTAGACGTGCTCGTCCTCACAGGCCTGCGCCTCGGTCGACGCCGAGCCGTAGTAGATCCCGCGGCCGGTCAGCTCGGCGCAGCCCTGCGCCTCCAGTGCCCGGTACATCACGCCGGTGGCCAGGATGACCGAGTGCGCGGTGATCTCCGAGCCGTCCTCGAACCGGACGACCCGCGCCGAGCCCCGAGTCTCCAGCGCCACCACGCCGCGCGCCGTGAGCACCTCGGCGCCGAACTTGCGCGCCTGCCGCCGGGCCCGGTCGGTGAGCTGGGCGCCCGACACCCCGTCCGGGAAGCCGAGGTAGTTCTCGATCCGGGAGCTTTGCCCGGCCTGCCCGCCGGTGGCCTTCTTCTCCACCAGGACGGTCCGCAGACCCTCGGACGCCCCGTACACGGCGGCGCCCAGTCCGGCCGGGCCGCCGCCGACCACGATCAGGTCGTAGAACTCCTCCGCCGGATGCGTCGACAGGCCCGCCGCCGCGGCGATCTCGGCCCCGGTCGGCCGGCTCAGCGCCTGCCCGCCCGGCGTGATCACCACCGGGATGTCGTCCGGACCGGCCGCCGCCGCCTCCAGCAGCCGCCGGCCCTCGGGCTCGTCCACCGAGTACCAGCGGTACGGGACGGCGTTGCGGGCCAGGAAGTCGCGGACCCGGTACGACGGCTCCGACCAGCGGTGCCCGACGACCTTGACCTCCTCCACCGGCCGGTCGCCGACCGCGCGCCAGGTCTCCACCAGGGCGTCCACCACCGGGTAGAGCTTCTCCTCCGGCGGGTCCCACGGCTTGAGCAGGTAGTGGTCGACGTCCACCACGTTGATCGCCTGGATCGCGGCCTCGGTGTCGGCGTACGCGGTCAGCAGGGCGCGGCGGGCGTGCGGGAACAGGTCCATCGCCTGCTCGAGGAACTCGATGCCGTTCATCTGCGGCATCCGGTAGTCGGCCAGGATCGCGGCCACCGTCTCGCCGCGCAGCTTGATCTCCCGCAGCGCCTCCAGCGCGTCGGCGCCCGAGTCGGCCCGCATCACGCGGTAGTCGCGCCCGTACCGGCGCCGCAGGTCACGGGCGACGGCGCGGGACACCGATGGATCGTCGTCGACGGTCAGCAGGATCGGCAGGCTCATGGGATGGATCATGCCTTACCGGGCCGCTGATCGTTCCGCTGAGCCAAGCCGGGCCGAACGTTCCGCCGAGCCTCCCGCCGAGCCGGGTTCGGGGCCGGGCTCGGGGTCGGCGCGGTGCTCAGCCTGAGCGCTGCCCGGCGTTCTCGCGCGCGGAGCGCCCGGCGTCCTGGCGCGCGGAGCGCGCGTGCTGGGGCCGTCTCGGCCGCTTCGGGCGCGATGGTGCGAGCAGCGCCGTTTCGAGCCGTTCCATGAGCATCAGCAGGAGCAGCACCGCGAGCGGTGCCAGCACAAACGTCAGGATCGTGCTCACCTCCCTCACAGCGAGCCGTGGCGGTGCGTAGGCGTGATGGCCCCGTGCATCCGGGTCGCAAAACCGACATAGAGCCATCTACCTCCCAAAACGCGTCCTAAACGGGCGGCAGGCAGGGAAGCGGGGCCGCACCATCCGCCCCGCACGCCACAGCGCCGGGCGGAGAGGCGATCCGCGCTGTCCGATGAGCGCGTTCTTGGAACAGAGATTGCCTCGGCGGTCGGGGCTTCCCGCGTTGGGTGAACGGATCGATCATGCCGATCGCCTGGTGCGGTCAGTGCCTGGTGTAGTCAGCGCGGTGTAGTCAGCGCGGTGCAGTCAGCGCGGTGCAGTCAGCGCAAAGTGTGGTCATCGCAAGTGCGGTCATTGCATGGTGTGGTCATTCGATTGCAGTAGGCGACGGTTTCCAATGAAGGTGCGCAATGGAGGATCGCCGATCAACGGAGAGGATTGTCGATCAACGTAAAGGTGCGGGGATTCGCCCCTACAATCGGGCGATCGGATGCCCAGTCAGGGAGGTCGACCCAGTGCGCGACGAACCCCATCCGGCATGGGTGATCGATCCGGAGACCCCGAGCGTGGCCCGGATGTACGACTACTATCTCGGCGGCAAGGACAACTTCGCCGCCGATCGAAGGGCCGCCGACCAGGTGGTGGCGGCCATGCCGAACGTGCTGGAGTTCACCCGCGCCAACCGCAGGCTGCTCTCCCGGGCCGTGACGATGCTGGCCGAACGGGGCGTACGGCAGTTCCTCGACATCGGCTCCGGCCTGCCGACTCAGGAGAACACGCACGAGGTGGCCCAGCGCGCCGCTTCCGACGCCCAGGTCATCTATGTCGACAATGACCCGATCGTGCTGGTGCATGCCCGCGCGCTGCTGGCCGACAACCCGCTGACCACGGTCGTCCAGGCCGACCTGCTCGAACCGCAGGGCATCCTCGACCATCCCGAGGTCAAGGCCAGGATCGACTTCGACCAGCCGGTGGCCGTGCTACTCCTGGCCATCCTGCACTTCATCCCGGACGAGGCGCGTCCCGCCGAGATCGTGTCGACGCTTCGGGCGCCGCTCGTCCCCGGTAGCCACCTGGTCATCTCGCACGGCCATCGCGGCAGGGTCACCCAGGAGATCGAGACCCAGGTGCGTTCCGCGTACGGCAGGACCGGTGCCCGCGACATCATCCCCCGGGGTCCGGAGGAGGTCATGGCCTTCTTCGACGGCACCGAGCTGGTCGGATCCGGCCTGGTCCAGGTCGCCGACTGGCGGCCCGATGGCGACCCGTTCGAGCCGGACATGAGCAGGCCGGGCTTCCTCGGCGGCGTGGGAAGGGTGGTCTGATGCTCCCGCACGAGTTCGTGTTCGACCGGACGTTCACCGAGGATCCGTACGCCGCGTACGCCGAACTGCGGGCCAAGGGGCCGGTCCATCCGATCGACTTCCCGCGCGGCACCACGGCCTTCCTGGTCGTCGACCACGAGCACGGGCGGGCCGCGCTCAGCGATCCCCGCCTGTCCAAGGACAGCGCGCACAGCAGCGTGCCCGTGGACGGCGACATGTTCTTCGGCGGCACCATGCTCGGCATGGACCCGCCCGACCACACCCGCCTGCGCGGGCTGGTCGCCAAGGCGTTCACCGGCCGCCGGGTCGAGGCGCTGCGGCCCCGCGTCGAGGAGATCACCGCCGCGCTGCTCGACAAGCTCGCCGCCGCCGGCGAGGCCGACCTCATCGAGGCGTTCGCCGTGCCGCTGCCGATCCAGGTCATCTGCGAGCTGCTCGGCGTGCCCGCGTCGGACCGCGACCGCTTCCGCGAGTGGACCGCCGTGCTGACCGTCCCGGCCCGTACCGCCGAAGCTCGCGAGCGCCGCCGCGACGCCGCCCTCGCGTTCCACCACTACCTGACCGGCGTCTTCGCCGAGCGCCGCGCCCGTCCCCAGGACGACCTGATCAGCGGCCTGATCGACGCCCGCGACGGTGCCGCCGCGCTGACCGAGGCCGCGCTGACCGAAACCGAGCTGCTGAACACCATCGCGCTGCTGCTCGTCGCCGGGCACGAGACCACGGTCAACCTCATCGGCAACGGTGTTCTGGCCCTGCTCCAGGCCCCTGACCAGCTCGAACTCCTCCGCAAGCGGCCCGAACTGCTCCCGGCCGCGATCGAGGAACTGCTGCGGTACGACGGCCCGGTCGAGCGGGCGAGCCAGCGCATCGCCCTGGAGGACATGGAGATCGCCGGGACCCCGATCCCCAAGGGCGCCTGGATACACGTCTCGCTGGGCGCCGCCGGCCGCGACCCCGGCGCGTTCGACGGCCCGGACGACCTGGACGTCACCCGTACGCCCAACCGCCACGTCGCGTTCGGGCACGGCCTGCACTTCTGCCTGGGCGCCCCGCTGGCCCGGCTCGAAGGGCAGATCGCGATCGGCGGGCTGCTGGACCGCTTCCCCGATCTCGCCCTCGCCGTCCCCGCCACGGATCTGCGCCACCACCCCACCGGCTCGATCGTCCGGGGATTGGTCTCCCTTCCTGTACGCGTTTGAAGGGCTGCACGCGTTTGAAGGGCTGCACGCGTTTGAGGGCTGCGCGCGGCTGAAGCGCTGGGACGGACACCACTCGAACGCGGCGCCCGGCTGTGATCCTGGCTAGGGCGAGATCGCCCGTTCGCGGGTCGGGTGTACCCGGGACGGGGTGCCCGGCCGTCGCGTCTGAGCAGCCGGAGTGCCCCCGAACGTGTGGTTCGCCGACACCTTTCCATGATCCACTTATCGGATTCCGATAGGACCCCACCAGAAGCCGCTCTTAATCTTTCGGCGATCTGTTGCAGCGAATCGACCGGCCATGACGAATGGCCGGATCCGCCATTCCGCTCCCGCTGGTGGGTGTCCATGTCGACCATTGCCGATCAACCGTCCGAGAAGACCGTTCCGGCCCCTGATGGCAGGCGCTCAGGGCGCGGTCCGTGGCCGCTGATCACCAGGTTGCATTTCTACGCGGGCGTTCTGGTCGCCCCGTTCCTGATCCTGGCGCTGCTGACCGGGCTGGCCTACGCGTTCACACCGCAGCTCGACCGGCTCGTCTACGGCGACGAGCTGCGCGTCGAACGGGTCGCCGGCACGCCCCGTCCACTGGCCGAGCAGGTACGGGCGGCCCGTACCGCTCACCCGGAAGGCAGCGTCAGCTCGGTCATCTCACCCGCGACGGCGGAGGACACCACGCGGATCGTGCTGTCGGTGCCGGAGCTGAAGCCCAAGCAGCGAACGGTGTACGTCGACCCGTACAGCGGCGAGGTGACCGGCGCGCTGACCACCGACTCCGGCTCGACACCGGTCACGACCTGGCTGAGCGAGCTGCACCGCAGCCTGCATCTGGGCGAGGCCGGGAGCCTGTACTCGGAGCTGGCCGCGAGCTGGCTGTGGGTGATCGTGCTCGGCGGGGTGGTCATGTGGTTCGGCCGCCGCCGGCACTATCGCGGTACCGCACGGGCGCACCGGGCACTGTGGCACGACCGCTCCGCACGCGGCGTCCGCCGTACGCGCGGCCGCCACGCCGCGCTGGGTGTGTGGCTGGCCGCCGGCCTGCTGCTCCTCAGCGCCACCGGCCTGACCTGGACGAACCATGCCGGCGCCCGGTTCGACAAGCTCCAGGCGGGCGTTCGTTCGACCCCGCCGGAACTCGACACCGGCGTACCGTCGAGCGGGGCACACCATCACGGTACGGGCGGTTCCGCCGGCGATCCGGCCACGCATATCGACCACGTCCTCGCGGCGGCCCGTACGGCCGGACTGAATGGCCCTGTCGAGCTGGGCCCGCCGGAGAAGCCCGGGACCGCCTGGACGGTCACGCAGGTCGACGACGTCTGGCCGGTGCGCAAGGACAAGGTGGCCGTCGATGCCGCCGCGATGAAGGTCACCGACCGGGTCGGCTGGTCCGAGCATCCGCCGATGGCCAAGCTCAGCTCGCTGGGCATCCAGCTGCACATGGGCAAGCTCTTCGGGATCGCGAACCAGCTCGCGCTGGCCTTCCTCGCGCTCGGCCTGCTGACCGTCCTCCTGTGGGGCTACCGCATGTGGTGGCAGCGCCGCCCCACGCGCGACTCGTCCAGAGCGATCGCCGGCCGTCCGCCCGCACGCGGCGCGCTGCGGCAACTGCCAGTCCCCGCGCTGCTTTTTCTCATCGTGGTCGTCGCGGCCATCGGCTGGTCCCTCCCCGTGCTGGGCATCAGCCTGCTGGCCTTCCTGGCCCTGGACACCCTCACCGGCATGGCCCGCAGCGCCACCCGGCGTACCTGACGCCGCGCGGCGGCCCCTCGTCACTCCTGCGAGGGGCCGCCGTCAGGTGTCCGTGTCACTCGGCGTCGAGGGCGGCGGCTTGGGCGATGTAGTCGCGCAGAGCGTCCTCGTTCAGGGTGTCCAGGGACTTCAGCTTGACGTGCCTGGTCTTCTTGCCCGCGCCGGCCAGCAGCCCGTGCGCGTCGGTGAAGTCGGCGCCGCGGTCGAACGCGAACGTCAGGTGCGTCTTGCTCACGCTGATGATGGCCAGGCCCTTCTTGCCCTTCCATGCGGGCGATCCGTACATCGCCGTCTCCCCGGCCTCGGGTGCGCATTCGCGGACGAGGTCGCGAAGGGCCGCGACGATGGGGCGGTAATGGTCGGGGACCTTGGCGTCCACGGCCTTGTCGAAGTCTGCGCTGGTCATCGGGCGGCACCTTTCTCGGGCGGCTCTTCGGGCGGCGCTGGTCGCTCGGTCGGGGATCCAGCGTCAGTCGGCCAGGAGGGTCACTCGGCCGGGAGGGTCAGTCGACCATGGCTCCGGCGGAGATGTTGACCTGGGTGGAGGTCAGGCTGGCGGCGTGGTCGGAGGCCAGGAACGCGGCGACGCGGCCGACGTCGGCGAGGGTCGCGGCGCGCTTGAGAAGGGTGGCGTCCACCATCTGCTGCTTGATGGGCTCCATCTGCGGCATGTCCCCTATGGACTCCGGGATGCCGCCGGTACGGATCGACAGGACGCGGATCGAGTGCTGGCCGAGCTCGCAGGCCCACTGGCGGCGCATCGCCTCGACCATGTCGCAGCCGACCTGGACGGTCCCGAGGCCGGGCATGTGGGCGGTGCTGTCGGAGCCGCCGAAGTGCAGGATCACGCCGGAGCCCTGCTTGATCATGTGGCGGGCGGCGGCCTGCGTGGTGAGCAGGAACGTCCGGGCCACCTTCTCCATGGCGCGGGAGAAGTCCCCGATCGGCATCTCGATCAGCGGCATGAAGAGCGCGTCGTGCGAGATGAGGTTGACCGAGATGTCGATGCCGCCCGCGGTCGCCGCCACCGTGTCGACATAGCCGTTGACGGCGTCCTCGTCGAGGGCGTCCACCCAGGCGGTCTCGGCGAGGCCGCCGGCCTGCCGGATGTCGTCGGCGACGGTGTCGAGCGTCGCGGGCGTGCGGCCGGCCAGGAAGACGCGGGCGCCCTCGGCGGCGAAGCCGCGTGCCATGGCGCCGCCGATCGCGCCGCCGCCGCCGTAGATGACCGCGGTCTTGTTCTCGAGAAGCATGGCTTTCTCCGTCCCTTGAAGGCCTGTGACCTCTGAGGCTTGTGACCTCGAAACTAGGCCTGGGGGGACGGGGCCCGCATCGGTCAGGATACGGGCCTTGAACGGTGCTGGTCCGAGGGCGGTACGAGCAGGGTCAGGGGCTTGCGGAGGAGGTTCCGCGGGCGTGCGGACTGGCGGGGTAAGTCAGGTGACCGATACGAGCTGGGCCAGTTCCATGCGCCGGGTGACGCCGATCTTCGGGTACGCCTTGTAGAGGTGGTGGCCGACCGTCCGGGGGCTCAGGTACAGCTGCGCGCCGATCTCCCGGTTGCTGAGTCCGGCGGCGGCGAGCCGTACGACCTGCAATTCCTGCGGGGTCAGCCGCTTGAGGGGGTCGGTGTCCTGGGCGCGCGCGGTCGGGCGGTCGCCGAGGACCTCCAGTTCGGTACGGGAGCGTTCGGCCCAGTGTTCGGCGCCGATCCTGGCGAAGGCGTCCTGGGCGGCGGCGAGTTCGGTGCGGGCCTCGGTACGGCGGCGCCGGCGGCGCAGCCATTCGCCGTAGAGGAGCCGGGTCCGCGCGGCGTCGTAGGCGCGGTCACCGTGCAGGTCCAGTGCGGAGCGGTAGAGCTCGTCCGCCTCGTCTCCCTCGGCCAGGAGTGCCCGGCAGCGCGTCAGGAGGGCGGGGGACGATGTGGCCTCGGCCCATGCCTCGAAGGCGGGCAGATGGGCGCGGGCGGCGTCCGGGCGTCCGGCTCGTACGGCGGCTTCCACCTGATCCGGTACGGCGCGGATCAGCAGATCGTGCCGGGCGGGCCCGCTGCAGACCGCGTCGAGGCGTTCGAGGGCGGTCTCGGCCTGGCCGGTGGCGAGGTCGAGCAGGCCCAGGCCCCAGGACGCCAGCGCGGCGTTGGTCGGGTGCAGCTCGGCCAGCTCCAGCGCTTCGGGTGCCAGCGAGCGGCTGCGTTCCGCGTCGGACTCCAGCCGGACGGCGATGCACTTCAGCACGCTGACCTGCATGTCCATGCCGATGTCGGCGGCCAGCGACATGCCTTCGGTGACGGCCGACTCGGCGCCGCGTAGATCGCCGAGGAGGATCCGTCCGATCGCGAGGGGTTCCAGCACGTACGGGAGCCAGCCCAGCGCGCCCTGCGCCCGCGCCTCGCCGGCCAGCGTCTCCAGCAGTGCGGTCGCGGCCTCGTCGTCGGCCACCAGAAGCCCCATGAACCCGGCGATGAGGCGCTCCACGAACTCCGGGACGTCGCCTGCCAGCGCGGACTCGAGCAGCGCGCGCATCGGCGGGACGGCCTCGGGCGCGCCGTCGACCATCCGCCCGTACGCGATCAGGCCCGCGGTGACCGGGGCCTGTGGCGATCCCGCCGGCAGCCGTACCTTTTCCAGCTCCTCGACGCTGCGCCGGACGAGATCGTGCGCGCAGGCGTCGCGGGCCGCCCAGACGGCCTCGGTCAGCATCGAGACGGCCTGCTCGGGATCGCTTCCGGTGATGAGCGCCGCACCCTCCAGCGCGAGGGCGGCGTCGGCGGCGGGTGACGTGCGCTCGTAGGCGACCTGCGCGCGGATGTAGGTGGCCTCGGCGACGACGCCGTTCTCCCTGGTCAGGGACGCAGCCTCGGCGGCGAGCCGGGTCGCCCGGTCCGGCTGGCCCGCATCGTAGGCCGCCCGCGCCGCGTGCACGATCCGCCGGGCCTTCCCCTCCTGCTCGGTGCTGAGCCGCGCGGCGCGCTCGTACGCGGCGGCGACGGCTGCCGTTCCGCCGCGCTGCCCGGCGCGGTGCGCGGCCTGCTCCAGTTCGGCCGCGACCTTCTCGTCCGGGCCGGTGGCCGCCGCGGCCAGGTGCCAGGCGCGGCGGTCGGCGTGCGCGTCACCGGTCAGGGTTCTGGCCAGGGCGTCGTGTACGGCGATCCGCTGGTGATGCGTGGCGTTCTGGTACGTGACGGCGCGGATGAGCGGATGCCGGAACCGCACCTCGTCGCCGTTGAGCACCACCAGCCGCGCCTCCTCGGCGGGACCCAGATCGGCCGCGCCGAGCCCCAGGGAGTCGGCGGCGCGCAGCACGATGCCGAGATCGGCGGTGCCGTCCGCCGCCACCACCAGGAGCAGCAGGCGGGTCGCCTTCGGCAGCCCGCCGAGCTGGAGGCGGAACGTCTCCTGGATCCGCCCGCTCACCGGCAGCGGCCCGACCGGATGCTGCGCCGGCTGCGATGCGAGGACACCGGCCAGCTCGATGAGGGCGAGCGGGTTGCCGCCCGCCTCGTCCAGCAGCCGTTCCCGTACCGGAACGGTCAGGCCGGGCGCGTGCGCGTCCACCAGAGCCTGCGCGCGGGTACGGTCCAGGCCGTCCAGCCGCAGGACGTCGAGGCCGGGGACGGGGAACGGGCGGGCCGCGTCCCGGACCGCGAAGATCATGGAGATCGGGTCGGCGCTCAGCCGCCGGGCGGCGAAGAACAGCGCGTCGCGGGAGGCCGGGTCGAGCCACTGCGCGTCGTCGACGAGGCACAGCAGCGGCCGGTCGCCGGCCAGCTCGGACAGCAGCGTGAGGGTGGCCGCGCCGATCAGGAAGCGGTCGTTGACCGGCGCGCGGGTGAGCCCGAACGCCGACTTCAGCGCGGCCGCCTGCTGCTCCGGCAGCGCGTCGAAGCGGTCGGCGTACGGGTAGAGCATCAGATGCAGCCCGCTGAACGGCAGTTCGGTCTCGGATTCGATGCCGGTGGCCCGTACGAGCCGCATGTCCCCGGCCTCCGCCGCGACATGGTCGAGCAGCGCGGTCTTGCCGATGCCCGCCTCGCCCCTGACCACCACCGTCCTGCTCAGCCCGAGCCGGGCGTCCGCGAGCAGCCCGGAGATGCGATCCCGTTCGCGGCCTCGGCCAATCAGCACGCCGAAACAGTAACAAGGCAGGATTTCCGCAGGTGGCACTGCGAACCAGAACCGCGGTCCGGAAGTGGACGCCCTACGCGTCCGCGCCGGAGCGCAGATAGGCGAGCACGGCGAGGACCCGGCGGTGGGTGTCCTCGGCCTGCGGCAGGTCGAGCTTGGTCAGGATGCTCCCGACATGCTTGCCCACGGTCGCCTCGGAGATGACCAGCCGCCTGGCGATGGCGCCGTTGGAGTGGCCCTCGGCGATCAGGCCGAGCACCTCGTGCTCCCGCTCCGACAGCCCGGCCAGCGGGTCCCGGCGCCGGCCGAGCAGCTGCCGCACGACCTGCGGATCCACCACCGTGCCGCCGGCCAGCACCTGGTGGAGCGCGGCGACGAAGTCCTCGATGTCGACGATCCGGTCCTTGAGGAGGTAGCCGACCCGGCGCCCGCCGCCGGAGTCGAGCAGCTCGGCCGCGTAGCTCGCCTCCACGTACTGGCTCAGCGCCACCACCGCGAGCCCGGGCCGCTCGCGGCGCAGGTCCACGGCGGCGCGCAGCCCCTCGTCGCTGTGCTCGGGCGGCATCCGGATATCGGTGATGACCAGGTCCGGCTCGTGCTCGGCGACGGCGGAGCGGAGCGCGTCGGCGTCGTCCACGGCGGCGGCGACCTCGAACCCGAAGCGGGTGAGCAGGCTGGACAGCCCCTCGCGCAGGAGTACGCCGTCCTCGGCCAGGACTACCCGGACGGGCGGGTCGGATCGATCGGGTCGCACGAGAGCTCCACGCGTAGCAGCGTCGGTCCTCCGGACGGACTCGACAGGAACATTCTGCCGTCGATCACGGCCACCCGGTCCGCGAGCCCGGTCAGGCCCGTTCCGCGCTCCGGGTCCGCGCCACCGTTCCCGTCGTCCTCGACCTGCACCGCGAGGAGCCCGTCGTCCAGGCGCACGGTCACGGCCGCCCTGGTGCCGCCACTGTGCTTGGCGGCGTTGGCGAGCGCCTCGGCGACCACGAAGTAGGCCGTCGTCTCCACGCTGCCGGGCGGCCGTACGGGTAGCTCGGCGTCGATCGTCACCGGGAAAGCGGATCGGTCGGCGAGTTCGCCCAGCGCGGCCGGGAGCCCCCGGTCGGTCAGGACCTGGGGATGGATGCCGTGAATCAGCTCCCGTAGCTCGACCATGAGCCGCTTGGCCTGGTGGTGTGCCGCGCCGATCCGTTCCGCCGCCGCCGAACCCGGCGGTACGTCGAGGCGGGCGAGACCGATCTGCAGGGTCAGGCCGATGAGGCTCTGCTGCGCGCCGTCGTGCAGGTCGCGTTCGATGCGGCGGCGTTCGGTCTGGAACGCGTCCACCAACCGCGCCCGCGAACGTGCCACTTCCACCAGTTCGGCGCGCAGATGCTCGCTGGAGCCGGGCCCGAGGAGCGTCCGTACGGTCAGCGCGTGCAGCCCGGCCAGTAGCGCCATCAGGTAGGGGATGGCCACCAAGAGCACACCCGCCGCCAATGCGTACGGGAGGGCGTCCCCAGACGTACTGACATTGCTCATGCCCAAGGCCACATGCCCGGTGTCGCCCAGCAAGATGAACGGGCTCACCAGTGCGGTGAGCATCCAGAAGAGTGCCAGGGCCAGCATGGTGGCCAGTACGGGCGTCACCGCGATGAACAGGCACGCGTAGCCGAATTCGCGCCACGTGGCGGCCTCCGTATAGCGCGCCTTCGACCACCTTTTGCTCGCTGCTCTGTGGCCTGAACGCAGCGCCCGGCCGTCCACCATGCGCAGACGACCCCGTTCCAGGTCCGCCAGAGGGAGCGCGAGCAGCGGTCCTAGCGCGATGAACGCGACGACACTCAACCCGATGAGGACAGGGGACCGCGCCACCGCAAGGGCCCACAGCAGGCAGAGCGATGCCAGCGGTACGGATACCAGCGTGCCCGTTATGAAGTAACCGGCCGCTCGCCATGGCCACCCGCTGAGGAGGAACCGGCGTCGTCTGACCGCCTCAAAGGGGGAACGCGGTCGGTCGGTGGGCACAGGCGTACGCTAACCGACCCCGGCGGAGGTAGGGCTAGCCATACCTCCAGGTTGGTGGGCCACCGTGATGTGGACGAGGGGGCCGCAGCGATGGGATTCAAGGCATGAACATTACGACTCCCGTTCGCAGGACCGCCGCCCCTTTGGCCGGTCTCGCCGGCATGGCTCTGGTCGCAGGGCTGTTCCACAGCGCATCCGCTACGGAACCCGCCCGTTCAGCCTCGTTGGCAGCTTCCAAGGGCGCGCAATGGAACCAGACCTGGGGCGCGGCCATGCACAAGCCCCTCGCCGGCAGTGAGGACAACGGCGTCAACTGGTCGATGGAGGGATTCAAGAACCAGTCGCTGCGCCAGGTCGTCCGGGTGAGCGAGCCAGGGGACAAAGTCCGGATCCGGCTGTCCAACCTGTACGGGACCAAGCCGCTGAAGATCGCCGGTGCCACGATCGCCCGTTCCGCCGGCGGGGCGAAGGCATGGCCCGAGACGGTACGGAAGGTGACGTTCGGAGGCGCCCCTTCCACTGCCGTACGGCCCGGCGCGGAACTCGTCGGCGATTCCGTCGCGCTGCCCACGTCACCGCTGGAGAAGCTGGTCATCACCCTGCGCTTCGCGGAGGCGACCGGGCCCGCCACGTTCCATCGCTTCACGACACAGACGGCCTACCGCGCCGCGGGCGACCACCTGGCCGACATCGGGTCCGGCGCGTACGAGCAGTCGACCGACGCCGTCTACTACCTGGCGGGCGTGGACGTGGCCGGCGATCGCGGCAAGGGCACCGTGGTGGCCTTCGGTGACTCGCTCATCGACGGTGTCGGCGCCACGCCCGGAGCCGACTCGCGGCTGCCCGACATCCTGGCCGAACGCCTCGCCGCGACGGGCGACCCGGCCGCCGTCGTGAACGCCGGCATCGGCGGCAACCGGCTGCTCAACGACTCCCCGTGCTACGGCGACAAGGCCCTGAGCCGGTTCGAGCGCGACGTCCTGGACCGTCCCGGCGTACGGTCCGTCATCGTGCATCTCGGCGCCAACGACATCCGCCACAGCCCCGGCGATCCCTGCCTCCCCCAGGCCGCGGCGCCGACCGCGCGGCAGGTCATCGACGGTCACCGGCGGCTCATCAGGGCCGCCCACGATCACGGGATCAAGGCCACGGGCGTGACGATCCTGCCGCTGAAGGGCGCCCTCTTCCCCGGTTGGACGGCGGACGTCGAGAAGCTTCGCGACGCCGTCAACCACTGGATCCGTACGAGCGGTGAGTACGACACCGTCCTGGACGCGGACAAGGCCATGGCCGATACCCCCGACCCCGACAGGTCCCGTCCCGCCTACGTCTTCGAGGACGGCCTGCACCCCAACGACGCGGGCTACCACGCGATCGCCCGCGCCATCGATCTCCGCGCGCTCTGAGAGACCTGCTGGTAGCCCGCTCCTGAATCACTCCGGGGGATGCCAGTCGAACACGGCGGCGGCCTGGCGCAGCACGAGGTTCGGGCCGAGCCGTCCGGCCGCCCACATGGCGGCGTTCCGCGCGCCGGTCTGGACCGGATTGCTCAGCCGGGTGAGGCGGGAGAGCCGGTGGGAGTTGCTCATGATCCGCGCCGTCCGGTCCAGCCGCGCTTCGCTGTACGCGTCGGCCCCGCCGCCCCCGGTGACCTCGTGGGCCAGGACGACGGCGTCCTCGATCGCCTGGCAGGCCCCCTGGCCGAGGTTGGGCGTCATGGGGTGGGCGGCGTCCCCGAGCAGGACGACCCGGCCGCGATGGAACGCGGGGAGCGGGCGCGGCATGAAGAAGATGTCATTGCGCAGGATCCGCTCCGGATCGGCTCCGGCGATCAGTTCCGGGATGGGCTCGTGCCAGGAGCCGAACAGCTTCCGCAGCTCCCGCTTCTCGTCGGGGGCGCTCGCTCCGGCGGGTGCGGGAGCGGTGGCGTAGCAGTAGACCTGGTCGTCGGCGATGGGGTTGACGCCGAACACCAGGCCGCGCCCCCAGGTCTCGCTGAACGGGTGGATCCCCGCCGGGGCGGAGGTCAGCAGCCGCCAGGCGGTCAGGCCGGTGTAGCGCGGCTCGGGGTGGCCGGGGAACAGGGCGGCCCGTACGCGCGACCCGATGCCGTCGGCGGCCACGACAAGGTCGGCGCTCTCGTCGCCGTGCGAGGTGGTGACCGTGCCGTCGTCCGGGGACACCGACGTGACGGTGACGCCGAGCCGTAGATCATCGGGCTCCAGGCAGTCCTGGAGCAGATCGACCAGCGTGGCTCGCGTCATGACCACCGTCGGGTCGCCGAAGCGCTCCGCGGCGGCCTCGGCGCTGGTACGGCTGAGCCACCCGCCGCCGGGGCTCCGCAGGCCGCCGTCGCCGGCGAAGGCGGCGAGCTTGCGCACCTGGTCGCCGATGCCGAGGGTGTCGAGTGCCCGCAGCGCGTTGGGCGCCATCGCCAGGCCCGAGCCGACCGGCTCCAGGGTCGCGGCCCGTTCAAGGACGCGGACCGTCCAGCCCCGCCGCCTGAGCGCCGCCGCCGCGGTCAGCCCACCGATCCCGCCGCCGATCACGATCGCCTTCGTCATCGCCGCACTCCCCGTCCTTCAGCGCATTCTCCAGCGCACTACATCCGTAGTTGGACACTACAGGCATAGTGACTCACTACGCCAGTAGTATCCCGGTCATGAGATCGCCGCGTGCCGAGCTTGTCGCCGAGACCGCCATCACGCTGCTGGCCGAGCGCGGGATGCGCGGGCTGACCCACCGGGCGGTGGACGACGCCGCCGCGCTCCCGCCGGGATCGGCGTCCAACGTGGCGCGGACCCGCGCGGCGCTCCTCGAGCTGACCCTGGAACGCATGAACGAGCTGGAGGAACGGCAGTTCCAGATCGTCGGCGTGCCGCCGGGACCGGGTGAGGGAAAGGCCCTCGCCGACCTGCTGGCGGGCCTGCTGCACGCGCAGATCACCCAGGACCGCCGGCGCACGCTGGCACGCTACGAGCTGGCGCTGGAGGCCACCCGCCGTCCGGAGCTGCGGAGGATGTACGACGAGAGCGGGCGGCGGTTCCTGGAGCCCGCCGTCGCGCTGATGGCCAGGGCGGGCTCGCCCGATCCCGAACGCCACGGCCGCCAGGTGGTGGCCTTCGGGGAGGGCCTGATGTTCTACGCCCTCGCGGGCGCCGGCACCGATCCCACCCTGAACGAGCTGCGCCTGGCCATGACCGACTTCCTCGCGGGCCTGCTCCGATGAGGCAGGCCGCGAGTCATGCCGCGAATCATGCCGCGAGTTCCGCCGCGACTTCCGCTGCGAGTACGGCGTGAGTTCCGCCGCCCGTGCCTGAGGGCGTTCAGGCGTCCATGGTGGGGACGACCATCGGCGTGCCCGTGACGGGATCCGGGACGACGATGCACGGGAGATCGAAGACCTCCTTGATGAGGGCGGCGTCCACGATGTCGCCGGGCGGCCCCTCGGCGATGACCGCGCCGTCGCGCATGGCCACGAGGTGGTCGGCGAAGCGGCAGGCCTGGTTGATGTCGTGCAGCACGGTGATGATCGTCCGGCCCTCGTCGCGCAGCCGGGCGAGCAGCGCCAGCAGCTGGTACTGGTGCGTGATGTCGAGGAACGTCGTGGGCTCGTCCAGCAGCAGGTACGACGTCTCCTGGGCCAGCACCATCGCGACCCACACGCGCTGCCGCTGGCCTCCGGAAAGGTCCTCGACGGGACGCTCGGACAGGCCGGTGACGCCCGCCGCCTCCATCGCGGACTTCACCGCGCGCTCGTCGTCCGGCGACCAGGTCGACAGCAGCGACTGGTGCGGGTATCGGCCCCGGGCGACCAGCTGCCGTACGGCGATGTTGTCGGGCGTGACCAGGCCCTGCGGCAGGAAGCCGACCTCGCGGGCGAAGACCTTCGGCTTGTAGCGCGACACCTCGCGCCCGTCGAGGGCCACCTCGCCCGACGACGGGGCGAGCAGCCGGGCGAAGGCGCGCAGAAGTGTCGACTTGCCGCACGCGTTGGCGCCGACGATGGCGGTGAACGCGCCGTCGGGGACGTCGAGGGCCAGGCCCGCCGACACCACCCGGTCGCCGTAGGCGAGGGTGATGTCGCGGGCGGTCAGGCGCTCTTTCCCGGTCACCGCATTTCCTTGGATCGCATTTCCTAGGCTCGCATTTCCTAGGCTCGCATTTCCTAGGCTCGCATTTCCTTGGCTCGCACTTCCTTGACGAGCAGCCAGATGAGGTAGGTGCCGCCGATGGCCGTGGTCACGACGCCGACCGGGAGCTGGACGGGGGCCAGCACGGTCTGGGCGGCCAGGTCCGCGGCCAGGAGCAGCAGCGCGCCGGTCAGCGCGGCGGGCAGCGGCGGTACCCCGGCAGCGCCCGCGAGCCGGCGGCCGATCTGCGGCGCGGCGAGCGCCACGAACACGATCGGCCCGGCCGCCGAGGTGACGGCGGCGGTGCAGCCGACCCCGGCCAGGACGATCAGCAGCCGGAAGCGGCCGAGATGCACGCCGGAGGTGGCGGCCACCTCGTCCCCCAGGGCGGACTGGTGCATGGCCCGGGACAGGAAGGCGAGCAGCACCGCCAGCGCGCCGATGATGAGGAACGGGAGCCGCAGCTCGTTCCAGTCCAGGCCGTTCAGCGAGCCCGCGCTCCATCCGGTCGCGGCGATCGCCACGTCCAGTTCGGCGCGCAGGACGATCCACGAGTTCAGCGCCGTGAGCATCGCGTTGGCGGCGATGCCGATGACGATGAGCCGGATCCCGCTGAGGCCCTGGCGCAGCGAGAGCAGGTAGATGGCCGCCGCGGCCAGCAGGCCGCCCGCGAGGGAGCCCAGCGCCAGCCCGGCCGCCGTCCCGCCGAACACCGTGATCGCGATCAGTACCCCGGTGTACGCGCCGGCGTCCAGGCCGATGACGTCCGGGCTGCCGAGCGCGTTGCGGGTGAGGTTCTGGAAGATCGCCCCGGCCGCGCCGAGCGACGCGCCGAAGACGATCGCGGCGGCCACCCGGGGCAGCCGCCACTCGCGTACGACCAGGACGGAGTCCCCGTAACCGGCGAGCGCGGCCAGGACCTCGCCGGGAGAGTCCCAGGAGTCGCCGCGGCACAGGGCCGCGACGGCGAGTACGAGGATGACGGCCGTGAGGATGAGGGACGAGACGAGCAGGCGGCGTTCGATCTGGGCCGAGAACGGGCCCGCGCGAAGCACGACGGCGTTCGTCGCGACATCGTTCGCGTCGACACCGTCCGCGTCGACACCGTTCGCAGCGGCACCCTTCACAGCGACACCGTCCCGTAGCGCCGGACCGCCCAGATCAGCACGGGAGCGCCGATGAACGCGGTCACGATGGCCACCGGGACCTCGCCGGTCGGCAGCAGGACGCGCGAGCCGATGTCGGAGGCCACGAGCAGGATCGGGCCGAACACCATCGTGTAGGCCATCAGCCAGGGGACCGAGCCGGTGGCGAGCCGCCGCGCCAGGTGCGGGACCATCAGCCCCACGAACAGGATCGGCCCGGCGATCGCGGTCGCGGCGCCGGCGAGCACGGTGACCAGGACGAGCACCGCGATCCGGATCTGGCCGACGCGGGCGCCGAGCGCGTGCGCGACGTTCTCGCCGAGGGCCAGGCTGCCCAGCGGGCGGGTCACGATGACGGCTCCGATCAGCGCGAGGACGATGGCCGCCAGCGGCAGGCCGAGCGGCATCTGCTCGCGCCCGGCCAGCGCCCCGACCGCCCAGAACCGGTACCGGTCGAGGACGTCCGGGAAGACCAGGCGCAGCGCGAGGGACAGGCCCGACAGCACATAGGTCAGTGCGACCCCGGCCAGGATCAGCCGCAGCGGATGGGTCCGGCCGACGCCGTACACGAGCACCGCCGCGAGCACCGCGCCGGCCAGCGCGAGCCCGAGCCGGACGGACTGCGACGCGGCCACGCCCGCCACCGTGCCGATGATGATGGCGAAGCCGGCGCCCGCGGTGACGCCGAGGACGCCGGGCTCGGCGAGCGGGTTGCGGGTCAGCGTCTGGATCAGCGTCCCGGCGGTGCCGAGCGCGGCGCCCACGCAGATCGCGATGAGCGTCCGCGGCCCCCGGATGTCGCGGACGATCACATGCTCGTCGGTGCCGGCGTAGGAGGTGAAGGCGTCCCAGATCGCGTGCGGCGGGACGGCGTTCGCCCCGACGCACACGCTGGCGCCGGCCAGGGCCGCCAGGACCAGGACCGACGCCAGCAGGATCGCGACCCGGCGGGTCACGTCAATCCTCAAACTCGACGACCCCGCGCTTCCAGTAGCCGGTGAACAGGGCGTCCATCCGGCCCTTGCTCCATGACCGCAGCGGCTTGAGCGCGTCGGCCTCGCCGGCGGCGAACAGGAACGTCCGTCCCTCCGCCGGGCGCAGTCCCTGCACGGTCTCCGCGAGGTCGCCGCGGACGATCCGTACTCCGTCGCGATGCGCGAGCGGGTAGGCATCGTCGCCGTCGATGACGACCGTGGCCGAGACGTCCTCGGGCGACTCGTCCAGCCAGCGCCCGGCGGCGGGCAGTGCCGTGGCGTCGACCGCGAAAACGTAGTGGTCGTAGGTGTGCGGGAACGTCTTGGCTCCGGGCGGACCCGCGATCGCGACCTCTTCGCCGATCTCCGCGCCGGCCGCCCACTCGGAGGCGAGCCCGCCCTTGTGCAGGACGAAGTCGAGATCGAGTTCGCGCGCGGCGGCGTCGTACCGGCGGATCGTGTACTTGCGCGTCGTCGGGAACGGGCTCGGCCAGTCGAGCATCTGCCGGTCGTTGGGGATCGGCAGCCGGCGGGTGCCGTCCGGGTCCGGGAACACGATCCGGACATGGTCGTCGGCCTGGTACGTGTGCGTGCCGTCGAGCTCCGGACCGCCGAGGGTCAGCCGCAGCATCCGCGGCGTGACCTCCTCGCGCCGCACGATCTTCGGGGTACGGATGCAGATGGGGTACGGGATGCGATCGAGGCCGGTGCCGTTCCGGTGCTGCTCCCGGACCTTGCCCCGCGGGTCGTCGCGCTTCACTGGGCGAGCAGCGGCGCGAGCGCCTGGTCGAGGGCTTCCAGGGTCTTGATGGCCGAGGCGTACGTGGCGGCCTCGGTGTAGCGGAGGCCGTAGGCCTTGCCGGCCTTCACCGCGGGCAGGTTCTTCCACAGCTTCGAGTCCAGGACGTACTTCACGGACTCGCCGGGCGTGCCGTCGGGCTGCAGCGTGTAGGTGATGACGTCGGCCTCGCCGAGGCTCTCGGGAAGCTCCTCGATGGACGGCGTCTCGGACACGTCCCCGGAACCGCCGGCCTTCTTCTTGACCTCGCCGTAGTAGGTCACGCCGGCGTCGGTGGCGATGTTGGTGCCCCAGGACCCGGGGAACTCGCGCTGGAACGTTCCGGACGACGCCTCGCCGTACCCGCCCACGTGCCCGAACTTCAACCCGGCGAGCGCGTCCTCGTACTTGCCCTTGACCTCGGCGGCCTTCTTCTCGTACGTGGCCTTGCGGGTCTCGAAGTTCGCGAGCCGCCCGGCGGCGTCGGACTGGCGGCGGGACAGGTCGCGCCAGGCGGACGGCAGGCTGGGGCCGATCGCCACGACGGGCGCGATCGACTTGAGCCGGTTCATGTCCAGGTCGCCGAGGACGGGCTTGGGCACCCCGATGACGATGAGGTCGGGCTTGGCCTTGGCGATCGCCTCGTAGTTGGTCTCGGCGGCGGTCTCACCGGCGATCTTGTCCAGCTGGTCGTAGGTGGCGCGGTCCTCGGCGGTCATCACCGGCAGCCCGCGCTTCCAGCTGGAGATGCCGACCAGCGCGGCGTCCGCCTCGATCAGCACCGGCACGGCGTACCCGGTCGCGACGACGCGCTCGGGGTCGGCGGGGATGGTGATGGAGCCGTTGTCGGCGGCGAACGTCCGGGTCTTGGCGGAGCCGCCGGACCCGTCCGTACCGGATCCGCAACCGGCCGCGAGGACGAGGGCGGCGGCCATGGCCACGGCCGGCATCCAGTGCTTACGAGGGGACATGAGGGCTTTCCTTTTGGTACGCGGAACTTAGGTACAAGGGGCTGAGATACACGGCGCTGAGGTGCTCGGCGCTGAGATAAACGGAGAGGGCGAAACACCGCCCTGACGTCGCCGGACGACTCACTTAGGTTAGCCTTACCTGACTCGCGGCCATATCGGTGAGAGGACAACCTGTGTCGCCCAGAGGACATGTCCCCGGGACCAGGGGGAACAGCGCGGCCAGCACGACCAGCGGCATCAACGCGGTCAACGCGGCCAGCGGAACCGGCGGCGTCGGCGGAGCCAAAGGAACTGGCGGAACCAGCGGAATCAGAGGGACCAGAGGGACCAGAGGGACCAGAGGCATCGGCGACGTTGGAACGGTCCGGGCGGCCGGCGTGGGGGATCTCGGAGACGGTCCCGCGCAATGCGACGAGTACGGCTACGGCCTCGGCAAGCCGGACGGCATCTTCGTGCTCAAGTACCGGTCGGCTGCGGGGCTGTCGTTCGGTGAGAGCCGCCAGGACTTCCTGCACCAGCTCTACTGGACGCCCGACGGTGTGCTCGCGACGGTGAACGGCTCGGCCGTCGAGTTCACCGGGCCGCGCGAGGCGTTCTGGGCGCAGCGCGCGATGCTCCACGAGGTCCGCGCGAGCGACCGGCAGACCGTCTACCGGATCTGCCTGCGCGAGGTCCCGGCCGCGCTGTCGGACCTGCGCGCCGGCCCGGTGTCCGTCGACGCCGAGGCGGCCTCCCTCATCGAGATGATCGGCCGTCCGGGCTGCGACGTCACGGCGGCCCTGGCCGCACGCCGCCGCATCATGGACGGCCTGCGGCCCGTCCCCGCAGGTCCTCAGGATTCCGCACCCCAGGAAGCCGGCCAGCAGGTCCCGGGATCCGGTGCGGGCTACGCGATGACCGTCGCCCGCGCCCTCTCCCGGGACCCGGGCGACGCCACCCGGCTCGAGGAGTGGGCCGAACGACTCCTCATCAGTCCCAAGACCCTGCAGCGCGACTTCGCCCGCGAGTTCGGCATGTCCTACACGCGTTGGCGCACCCTGCTCCGCCTGCGCGCGGCTCGCGTCCTGCTCGGATCCCTGCCGGTCACCAAGGTCGCCCACCAGGTCGGCTACGCCAGCCCGTCGGCGTTCATCGCCGCGTACAGCAAGCAGTACGGCCACACCCCCGGTGGCCGCACCACCTCCGCCCCGCCCCGTTGACTCGTGGCGTGTTCGCCTTTCCACCGCCACACATAGGCGAACACGCCACGAGTCAACCGGGGTGGTGGGGCTCGATGTCGAGGCCGGCGACCTCGGCGAACGCCTGGAGCTGGTCCAGGTACTGGGGGAGCGACTGGTGCTTGACCGCCAGGTTGATCTGGGTCGCGCCCGCTTCCTTCGCCGTCCCGATGACCTCGGCGACGCGGTCGGGCTCGGTGAGGGCGTCCACGAGCCCGCCGGGCGTGAACACGACGTCGAAGCCGTCCGGCAGGTCGTGCTGGTCGAGCATCTGGCGCATCAGCTCGGGAGTGGGGCCGCGGAACGACTGCGGCGCCGGCGACCAGCCGTCGCCGAGGGTGACCGCACGCCGGAGGGCACGTTCACTGTGGCCGCCGATCCACAGGGGTACGCGCTGCTGTACGGCGCGCGGGTCGATCACCATGTTCTCGAACGAGTAGTACGGGCCGTCGTACGAGACCACACGGTCCGACAAGGCGGCGCGCAAGGCCTTCAAGGCGTCGTCGGCACGCGGGCCGCGATCCTCGAAGGGGGCACCGAGCATGTCGAACTCCTCCTTCAGGTTGCCCACCCCGAAGGCGAGGATCAGCCGGCCGCCGCTGAGGCTGTCGAGCGTCCCGTACCGCTTGGCGATCTCCAGCGGGTGGTAGAACGGCAGCACCAGGACGTAGGGCAGGAAGCGGAGCCGCCGTGTCTGCCCGGCCAGAAACGAGAACGTCGCCAGCGGGTCGTAGAAGCGTTCACCGCGCGGCAGCCCCGGCGGGACGGCCACATGGTCGGGGCACGTCATGAACTCGAAGCCGAGCCGGTCGGCCGTCCGGGCCACCTGGACGATCTCCGCGGTCCCCGCCTCGGCCTCCCAGGCCGGGCGCTTGCCGGCCAGGGCCAGGATGGGCGAGCTGATACCGACCTTCATGCGCCGGCCTCCGTTCCGTGTGCTTCGTGTCCGGCATGTTCGTGTCCGACGTGATCGCGTCCGGCGTGTTGGTGTCCAAGCCCGGGTTCGAGTCCGGGCCCGTGTCCGATCCCGAGCTTGTGCTGGAGCCGGATCAGCGGGTCCTCGTCGGTTCTGCTGCCGGACGGGCCGTCGGCCTCCTTGCGCTTGAACCGTCCGGCGTCCGAGCGCGTCCACTCCCGTACGGCCCAGCGCTCGGCGATGGCCCAGCGGCCGTCCCGCCAGGCCATGTGGTCGACGAAGCGGACGCCCGTCGTGAAGTTGACCCGGGCATCGTCGTACGGCTCACCCCAGTGCACCGACTGCCCGTAGGTCTCGCTGATCGCGGTGTCGCCGCGCAGTTCGACCAGGTGGTTGCCGACGATGTGCATCGTCCCGCCGAGCCGGGCGCGCAGCAGCGGCTCGACCCAGGCGAGGTAGTCGTCCACGCCGCCCGAGAAGCCGGTGTGATGGTCGATGGCATCGGGGTGGTACGCCGACCGTACGAGGCCGAAGTCCAGGCGGTCGATCCCGCGGCAGTACCGCAGGACGACGTCATGGATCTGCTGCCGGTCGGACCACTCGCTTCTCTGGACTCCCATGACCGCTGAGTGTGCAGCCTCCGGGAGCGGGACGCCGCCGGAGTCCCGCTGAACGAAAGCGATCCGCCCGGCGGCGGTGGCGCCCTCGCGGTCAGTCGTCCTTGTGGGCGGCCTGAGCGGCTTCGACGGCCTCGCGCAGGTCGTCCTCGGCGGCGGCGCTCAGCGAGGTCTGCAGGATCTCCCCGCCGTACTGGGCGACCTCGGCGATGACCTTGTCCGGCGTGCTCTGCATGACGAGCAGGAACAGCGCGGCGCCACCCGGCTGGAGCTTGGCGCCCACGTCGCGCATGAAGTGGTCGTTGACCCCGATGTCGGCGCTGGCACCGCTGGCCGCGCCCGCGGCCGCGCCGACGGCCGCGCCGAGCAGCGGCGAGAGGAACAGCATCCCGATCAGCCCGCCCCACAGCGTGCCCCAGACCGCGCCCCGGCCGGTGGTGCTGACCATCTGATGCAGCTTGATCTTGCCGTCCTTGCGCTGCTCCGCGACCGCCGCGTCGGCGATCGTGATCAGGTTCGTGCGCTCCAGTTCGATCAGTCGTTCCCGGACCTTCTTGGCGGTGTCGACGTCCGGGTAGGAGATGGCCACAAGAGTGCTCATGGTGATTCCTCACTTCCGATCGGGTGCCCCAGTTGTTGCGGACGAGGGGGTGAGACCGCATCACCCGCCCCCCTCGCCTCACCCGGGTGAGACGGCGAGCCTGGCAGCGCCCGGCTGGGGGCTGCCGACCGGTGGCGCCCGACTGGCAGAGCCCGCCCGGCAGCGCCCGGCCGGCAGTGCCCGCTCGGTGGCGTGGCGCCGGATCAGTCGCCGGGCAGTTCGCCCAGGCGTACCGAGACGGTCCCCTTGGCGCCGCCGGGGCGGGTGACGCTCACCGAGACCTCGTCGCCGGGCTTGAGCTCGGCGAGCGCGTCGGCCATCGCGACCGTGGTGGGCGTCGGCGTCCCGTTGATCGCGGTGATGATGTCGCCCTCCTGGATCCCGGCCTTGGCGGCAGGACTGCCGCGTTCCAGCAGGGCCACCCCCATCCCGGCGGGCTGCCCGTTCGGAGCCACCACGGTCTGGCCGCGGATCCCGAGCGTCGCGCGCCGGGTCTGGGTCACCTTCCCGGACGCGATGATCTGCTGGGCGAAGTCCTTGGCGGTGTTGCTCGGGATGGCGAAGCCCAGCCCGTTCGCGGACGCGCCCACCGTCGGGTCGACCGCGCCCATCGTCGGGATCCCGATGATCTGCCCGGCCATGTCGACCAGGGCCCCGCCGCTGTTGCCCGGGTTGATCGGCGCGCTCGTCTGGACGGCGTTGACGATCGTCTTGGCGGGGCCGCCGCCCTCGCCGGGGTGGCTGATCGTACGGCCGAGCCCGGAGACGATCCCCTCCGTGACGCTGCCGGAGTAGCCGAGCGGGTTGCCCATCGCCAGCACCCGCTGCCCCACCCGCAGCTTGCCCGAGTCGCCGAACGTGGCCGGGCGTACGGCCGAGGGGTCGGTGACCCGGATGACCGCGAGATCGGCGGCCGGGAACGATCCCACCAGCGTCGCGTCCAGGGGTTCACCGCCGCTGGGCAGCATGACCTCGAACTTCTTCGCGTCGCCGATGACATGGGCGTTGGTCACGATGGCGCCCTTGTCGTCGAACACCACGCCCGAGCCCATGCTGTCCCCGGCATGGATCTGCACCACCGTCGGCAGCACCTTGCGGACCAGCTCCTCGTACCCGGCCTGGTTCGCCGTTCCCGGTGCGGCCGCGGGTTTCGCGCCGCCGCCCTCGTCCCCTTGGTCGGAACACGCGGCGGCCGCCGGCAACACCAAGGACCCGAGCATGGCCACGTACACCGACTTGCGGAACACCTGCTTGCGGAACCCCTGCTGGCGAAACACCCGCTTGCTGCCCCCACCGGTCATAGGTGCTTCCTCCCATATACCTAAATGCGGCCTTATCCGGCTATGCGGCCTTATGTGGCTGGGCACCGACCGTACGACCGCGTCGGCGGAGCCCACCTCACCCTCACCAGGTGATCCGCCCCGCCGGTTGACTCGTGGCGTGTTCGCCTCTACGGAACGGCTCGCAAGCGAACACGCCACGAGTCAACGTGCAGGGCGGGCGGGGGCAGGGCGGCGGGGTTAGAGGAGGCCTAGTTCGCGGGCTCGGCGGATCGCCTCGTTGCGGGAGGCCACGTCGAGCTTGCGGTAGATCGCACGCGTATGGCTTTTGACCGTGTTGACCGAGACGTACAGCTGCGTGCCGATCTCGCGGAGCGACAGGCGGCCGCGCAGCAGCCGCAGCACGGCCTCCTCGCGCTCGGTGAGCGGCTCGGCCAGCGAGGTCCGCGCGGCGCCGGCCAGCCGCCGCTGCAGCGAGCCGAGCCGCGCCTGCAGCAGCCCGCCGTCGCCCGAGACCCCGTCGAGCAGCATGGCGGCCTCGTCCAGGAGCACGGTGGCCTTGTGCTGCTCGCCGCGGCCGAGCGAGATCTCCGCGAGCGCGGTGAGGTTGAGCATCACCGGCCATGGCGACATGCCGGGCAGCTTGCGGCACAGGTGCAGCGCGTACTCCAGCTCGCCGGCGGCCTCGGGGTACCGCCGCAGGCCGGCCAGCGCCATGCCGTTGGCCGTGTAGACCAGCCCGGTCTCGACCCGGCCGGCCAGGTCCTGCTCGTCCATCATCTCGCGGGCGGCACGGGCCAGCTCGGCGGCCTGCTCGGTACGGCCGAGCTCGGCCACGGCCAGCGAGAGGAGCGCGAGGCTGAGGACGCGGATGACGGTCCGGGTGCCCTCGGCCTGGACGGCCTCCTCCAGCGGCTGGACGGCCGCCGCGGCCTCTCCGGCGAGGTAGCGGCTGAAGCCCAGGCCGAAGCGGGCCAGCGCGTACCACTCCGAGGTCGGCTCCTGCTCGAGTTCGGCGGCGGTGAGGGCGGCCTTGACCATCGGCACGACGCCGTCGTACCCGAAGGTGCCCTGGATCAGCGCCACGGCCGACCGCAGCGAGCCGATGCCGTCCGGCAGCGGGCGGTCGTCGGGCATCCGCTCGACCTCGCCCAGCCAGTACCGCATGCCCTGGCGGTCGCCGGAGGCCGCGGCCGTCCACGCGGCGCAGATGGCCGCCACCGGATCGGAGTGCATCCGGCCGGTACCGATCGCGGCCAGCCAGCCGCGGACGGTCGCCGCCTCGCCCGCCAGGACGCGGCCGAACCAGTGCCGGGAGACGACGGCGACCGCGCGGTCGACGTCGCCCGCGTCCAGCGCGTGCGCGACCGCCTCGCCCGCCATGTCCTCCTGCTCGTACCAGACGCTCGCGCGCCGGTGCAGCTCCGGGATCAGGCCGGGCTCGGTACGGGTCAGCTCGTCGCGCAGCGCCTCGGCGAACAGCCGGTGATAGCGGTACCAGCGCCGGTTGTCGTCCATCGGGACCAGGAACAGGTTGGCCCGGTCCAGCTTGCCGAGGATCGCCTCGGCGGCGGCCGTACCGGCGACCGCGCCGCACAGCGGGGCGGTGAACCGGTCGAGGATCGAGGTACGGACGAGGAATCCGCGCAGGCCCTCCGGCAGCGGACCGAACACCTCCTCGGCCAGGTAGTCGGCGACGTACCGGTTGGTCCCGGTGAAGTCGCGCATCGACGCCGCCGGATCGGGGCTCTCCCGCATCGACAGCGCGGCCAGCGACACGGCGGCCGGCCATCCCTCGGTGTGCTCGACGAGCGCGGCGAGGTCGGCCTCGGCGAGATCGATCCCCGCCACCTGCCGTACCAGCAGGCCGGCCTCGGTACGCGACAGCCGCAGCTGCCGCATCCGCAGTTCGAGCATCTCGCCGGACGCCCGGTAGCGGGCCAGCGGCAGCGGCGGGTCGGCGCGCGTGACGATGACGAGTTGCAGCGTCCCCGGCAGCTTGGCGATCAGCGACTCCAGTTGCCGATGGCACGCCGGGTCGCTGATGGCGTGGTAGTCCTCCAGCACCAGGACGACCGGCGTCCGCAGCGTGCGGAGCCGGTTCAGCAGGTGCGGGACGAGCAGGTCCTGGATCTCCGGGCCGCGCATCCGCAGCAGCCGGACCAGGTCGTCGCCCATCGAGTCGGCGACCACGGAGTTGAGCGCCAGCAGGATCGAGGTCCACAGCGAGACCGGATCGTCGTGCGCCTCGTCCAGGCCGATCCAGGCGAACGGCCGGGTCTCGGCGGGGTCGCCCTGCCACCGCGCGACCAGCGTCGACTTGCCGAATCCGCCCGGTGCGGCGATGAGCACGACCCGGGCCGTACGTGCCGCCACCAGGGCCTGGATCAGGGCGGTCCGTTCGATGGCGCTGGGAGGACGGGCGACTTGCACATCGGCCGCTCGCCGGAGAACGGTCTCCGGCCGAGCGGCACCGGTGGGTTCCGTCGCGGGCACCATATGTGGATGGTCTCCCCGCATGGCCAGGATTTGAAAGCATTTAATGCACCAGAAAAGAACACAGTGCCAAAAGTGGCCAGAATCTGGATGCCGGGCCTTCGCGGGGTAGCCTTGTCGCGCTCCGACCTGCGGAAGAAGCGGAATATCGCGGACCGTGACCTCACCACAGCCGAAAGCAGCGGGCCGGATCGTTCCGCTCGCCGCCGTCGTGGCTGTTCTGGTCGCGACCAATCTGTTGAACAACCGGCTCGCCCCGGAGTTGTACGTCGCCACCGGCGTCATCGGGGCCGGGCTGCTGCTCCTCCTCGCCTGCCGGGACGGCTGTTCCTGGAACGATCTCGGGCTCGGCCGGGAGACCCTGGGGCGCGGGCTCCGCTGGGCCGGCGCGGCGGCGGGCCTCGTCCTCGCCGTCTACACGATCGCGGCCCTGATCCCGCTCACCCGTACCGCCTTCGCCGACGAGCGCGCGGGCGGTTCCGAACTGCCGTCGGTGCTCTGGAACGTCCTCCTGCACATCCCGGTGGGCACCGTTCTGCTGGAGGAGACGGCCTTCCGAGGCGTGCTGTACGCGATGCTCGCACGCCGCTTCGGGCTGCCCCGGGCCATCGCCCTCTCCTCGGTCGCGTTCGGCATCTGGCACGTGCTCCCGTCGATGGGCCTGGCGTCCCGGAACGCCGCCGTCGAGGCGATCGTGGGCGGCGGCCCGGCGGCCACCCTGATCTCGGTGGCCGCCGTCGTCGCCGTGACCGCGCTCGGCGGGATGATCTTCTGCGAGCTGCGCCGGCGGTCCGGCAGCCTGCTCGCGCCGATGGGCCTGCACTGGTCGCTGAACGGCATCGGCTTCGTCTTCGCGGCGGCGCTCGCCTGACGTGCGGCCGCGCTGGCCTGAAGTGCGGTGCCGACCTGAAGTGCGGTGCCGACCTGACGTGCGGTGCCGGCCTGACGTGCGGCGGCGCTAGCCGGTAGTGCGTCCCTCCAGGTGCTCCTTGAGCCTGGCCGTGTCCTGGTCGGTCCATCCCTTCGGCTCCAGCAGCGCGGCCCATCCGTCCACGATGTTGGTCCCGAAGCTGTGCCCGTGCCCGTCCGGTACGGACGTCGAGAACGCCAGGTCGGCCGTCACCTGCCAGAAGCTGATGAACGGGTACCACTGCATGTGCCGGGACACGTCCGAGCCGCGCGGATCGTCCAGCCAGTCCGGCGAACGCACGATCAGCGTGGGATCCCACCAGGTGATCGGGTCCGACGCGTTCTGCAGGTACACGACCCTGGGGAAGCCCCACTCGGCGCCGAGCGCGCGCAGCTCCTTGGGATCCTGGCTGAAGCGCACCGTCCGGCCGTTCTCGACGACCGGCCGCCAGACCGGGCTGCCGCTGTCGCGGCCTGAGGTGACCTGCTTCCAGATCGGGTTGTCGAACGGCGGGCCCACCAGCAGTGCCCCGTCGGTACGGGACGTCAGGTTGGTCAGCTCGTCGAACGCCGTCTCCGTCCCGTACGAGCCGAGGCTCTCCCCGAACAGCGCCAGCTTGGGCCGATCGTCGGCCGGCAGCTTGGACCACCGCTCGTGGATCGCCGTCACCAGGTCCTCCGACGCGGAGGTGGCCTTGGTCTTGTCCACGAGGAACGAGATCCAGCTCGGCAGGTAGGAGTACTGGACCGCCACGACGGCCGAGTCGCCGCCGTACATGTGCTCCAGCGAGTCCGGTACGACCTCGCCGATCCAGCCCGACCCGGTCGTCCCGACGATGACCAGGACCTCCCGCTCGAACGCCCCCGTCCGTTCCAGTTCGCGTACGGCCAGGTCCGCCTGCTCCTCGCTGGTGTCGGCCGACTCCAGCCCCACGTAGACCCGGACCGGTTCCTTGGCGGGACGGCCGGTGAACTTGGTGATCTCTTCGGCGGTGTTGGCCTGCCCGACGAAGTCGCGGCCCTTCACCCCGAGCGTGTGCCACGGAACGTACGACTGCGGGGCGCCCGAGAGGTTGGCCGTCCGCGGCTGCGTGATGCCCTCGCTCGTCCCGCCGTTCGCCAGATGCGCCGTCTCGTTGGCGACGTTGATGAGCGCCTTGAGCAGGAACCCCTGCACGAACCCGACCAGGATGAACACCGTGACCACGACGGCCCCGACGTACGCGACCGGCTTCGGCACGAAGCGCGCGAGCACATGGTTGATCTTCCGGGTGCCCAGCCGGATCGACCGCGCCACCAGCAGGACCAGCGCGAACACCAGGACGGTGACGACCAGGATCAGCACCCCGTCCCGCGCCAGATGGGCATGGAGGCCCATCTGGCGCCGCAGGTCGCGCTGCCAGACGGCGCCGAGCCAGTCGAACAGCACGAACGCCACCGCGCCGCCGACGATCAGCACCCGCCAGCCGATCTTGCGGATCCGGGGCGCCGGCTCCCACCGCGCGATCTTCGCGATCAGCGATCCGGCCCCGGCGCCCAGGCCGTACCCGATCGCGGCCGTGAGCCCGCTGATCGCCCCCTGGACGACCCAGGCGCGGGGCAGCAGTGACGGCGTGAAGGACAGGCAAACGAACAGCAGGGCGATCGCCAGCCCGGCGAATCCCAGCGGCCGCCGCACCACCCGCGGATCGCGTTCTTCAGGGGCGACGGCCTCGGGCACGGATTCCGTCGTGCCGGCCACGGGTTCTGTCATGCCAGCAAGGACACCGGTCCTCCCGCCTACCCGGCACCATCCTCACCGGGTGATTTCCGGGTGATCCCTCAGACGCGCGGCCGTACCGCGACGATCGGGCAGTGCGCGTGCTCGAACGCGCCATGCGTGGTCGAGCCGACCAGCCAGCCGCCCAGGGCCGTGTGCCCGTGCGCGCCCAGCACCAGCAGATCGGCGGTCTCCGACTCGTTCACCAGCGCCTCCACCGGATGCGCCTGGATGACCTGCTCGGTGACCGTCACCTGCGGGAACTTCTCCCGCCACGGCGCGACCGCCTTCGCCAGCTCCTCCCTCGCCAGGCTCGCGACCTCCTCGGTGGACACGGTCGGCGTCAGCGGCAGCAGCGTGTCCGCGATCTGGAACGCGTGGATCGCCCGGATCGCCGCCTTCCGCGCGACCGCGGCCTCGAACGCGTACTCCAGCGCCCCCGGCTCGTCCTCGAACGGATCCACACCCGCGACGATCTCCCCGAACACCGCCTCGACCCGTCCCCGTACGATCACCACCGGCCCGGCCACGCGCCCCGCCACCCGCCGGGCCGTCGACCCCAGCAGCAACCCGCGGAACCCGCCGCGCCCCCGATGCCCCAGCACGATCTCGAACGCGTCCCCGGCCTGCTCCCGCAGCGCCTGCGACATCGCCCCGCTCAGCACCTCCGTCGTCACCTGGACGGACGGCTGCCGCGCGAGCACCTCCCGGCGCGCCTCGTCCAGCACGCCCTGCCCGGCCTCGGACAGGACCACCTCCATGTCCTGCGTCATCCGCCCCGGCATGTCGACGGAATGGACGATCCGCAACGGCAACCCCCGCAGCGCCGCCTCATCGGCCGCCCACGCCACCGCCCGCCCGGCATGCTCCGACCCGTCCGTACCGACCACGACCGGCTTGCTCTCCACCCGATGTCTCCCTCACTCGACGCCTGTTCCACCTTGAGGTCCACCTGGAGGCCTTCCCAGCCACAGCCGAGTAGTCGCCCTCCAGCGGGTAACCCTCACGGCAGTCTCGCTTGCCGCCCTCGCACATGCCAACGAGCCGGGCCGGACGCGACGGGCCGGACGCGATGGGCCGGTACGACCGGTATTGCCGGTTACTCAGGGCCTGCTGGGCTTGCTGTAGACCTTGTGCTCCTTGGAGGCGCCCGGGAAGTAGACGATGAGGTACCGCTCGTCGTCGTCGTGTCCACGGCCGTGGACACGCATCCGGTACGGCCCGGAGCCCTTGACGGCCGGGACGGACGGGCCCCTATCGCCTTCTACGCCGTAGATCCTCAGCTTCTCGTCCGCCACGTCGAATCCCACTTCGGCCACGCGGTCCCATCCCTTGAGCGCGACCGGCGGTGCCTTGGCGTACGCGCGGACGGTCACGCAGATGCCGGTGTTCTCGGCGGTGGACACCGCGGCCCCGCCGCCGTTCGCCGAGACCAGCCCGTCCTTGATCGCCGCGAGCATGGTCTGGAACGTGCCGTCCGGGGATCCCGTCCCCGGTGTACTTCCCGTCACGAAGAAGCCACCACCCTCGCTGGTGGACACGCTCTTGGTGCCCTCGTGCAGAGGCTGAGGGCCGGGATACTTGCGGGCCTTGCAGGTGACGTCCCTGCGCGCTCGCTCCTTCTCGTACTCCAGGACGTCCCGGCGCCGCTGCTCCCGGAGTCGGTGCTCCGAGCTCGCAAGCCGCGGAACGAACCGGCCGATCGCGTCCGGGCAGAGGTAGGCCACCGGCATGTAGGCCCCGTTGATGGGCACTCGCCCTTGGGGGCCTTGCCACACGGAGAGCTCGTCAGGGCTACTGTCCCGGGTCGGCCCGCTGCCTCTCCGGCACATCTCGAGGCCGAGCCCGAGGAGGTATCCGTCGCTGCGCTCCTTCCCTTCGTTCCTACCTTGAGGGCCCGGAACTGGATACATATCGCCCGGCCGTTTGTACGGGGAGGGCTCGTGCCCGCGCGCGCTGCACAGGAACGCCAGCCTTCGGGCATGCCATGGCATCCGGGAGATGGCCTGCACCGGTGTCTCCGTGTCGGACGGCTGCGCCACCTGCATCCTCGCGCACGCCTTCCGGTCGCTGGCGATGGTCCTGTCCGTCCAGGCATCGGCGTCCAGCACGGCCATCAGGCCCGCGATCACGGCCGCGCTCGCCAGGACCCGTCCGTACACCGGCTTCCACAGGGCGGCCAGCAGCAGCGTCGGGGGGACGAGCCAGGCGAGGTCCCAGGCGAGCGTCACCTGGCCGAACACGCCCCACAACCCGCGGCAATCCCCGCCGAGGCCGAGGTCGTACGCCATGGCCAGCGGCGGGAACAGTGCGGTGAACATCAGGAACAGCAGCAGAGCCCAGCCGGCGGTGCGACCCGTCCTGGTCTCGGTCCCGGCCCGCCGGAATGTGATCGCCCACACCGCGAACGCCGGGGCAGCCACCAGTAGGGGATATGCCAGCAACGTGCGGAGCCCTGGCACCCACCACACGCGCGAGCGCAGCTCCCATCCAGGGCAGGTTCCCGCCGAGACCCCGATGTCGAATATGTACCCGCTACCCCCGAACAGCCCCGCGGCCCAGCCGTACAGCGGCGGGACGGCGCACGCCGCGACCGTGCCCAGCCAGAGCCCCTGCCGCGTCCGATGGCTGATCATGAAGCGGGACCCTATGCCCGGCTCGTCCCGGCCGTGGCCGCCTTCGCGGGACCGCGCCGACCGCCCGTCCCTCTGGCCAGGGCTTCCCCACCTTCGCCCGGAACGCCCCGGGCCGCTTCCGGTCACCCCGCGACGGCGGCAGAACCCCTCGGTACGAAGCGCGGGCCCGTCGGCGTACGGGGCGTCAGGCGGTCCACCCGGAAGGTGCGCCAGTCGTCGCGGTCGATGTCCCAGGCGACCAGGTACCAGTGCCGGCCGAAGCTGACCAGGCTGTGCGGCTCGGTCGTACGGGTCGTACCGCCGTCGCGCGGGCTCGTGTAGTCGAACCGCAGCCGCTCGTTACGGCGGCAGGCCTCGGCGATCGCCATCAGGGCGTCTGGGTCGACGGCCGGGCCGCCGCCGCCGACCCGTACGGTCGCCGCGTTCAGCGTGTTCACGCGGTGCCGGAGCCGGGACGGCAGGACCTGTTCGAGCTTGGTGAGCGCCCGCAGCGACGTCTCCTCGATCCCGGCCACCGAACCGCCTGCCGATGTACGGAGCCCGACCGCCACGGCCACCGCCTCGTCGTCGTCGAGCAGGAGGGGCGGGAGCGACGTACCGGCTCCGAGCTGGTAGCCGGACGTCCCCTGGACGGCGTGTACCGGGTAACCGAGTTCGCGCAGCCGCTCGATGTCCCTGCGTACGGTACGAGTCGTCACGTCCAGCCGCTCTGCCAGCTCGGCCCCGGACCAGCCGCGGTGGGTCTGCAGGAGCGAGAGCAGCTTGAGCAGTCGCGCGGAGGTTTCCAGCATGCCGCCAACATTGCCAGAAGCTTAGGAATAGACCTGTCCTAAGACCGTCCTAGCGTCACGTGCATGGCAGACACCTTCATGGCAGGCACCCACATGGCAGGCACCCACATGGCAGGCACGCTCACGGCGGATACGATCCGTCCCTTCCGTATCGACATCCCGCAGGCCCAGCTGGACGACCTCCACGCGCGGCTGGCCAACACGCGCTGGCCGGACGAGCTGCCCGGCGTCGGCTGGAGCCGCGGCGTACCGCTGGACTACCTGAAGGAGCTCGCCGAGTACTGGCGTACCGGCTACGACTGGCGGGTCCACGAAGCGGCGCTCAACGAGTACCCGCAGTTCACCACCACGATCGACGAGCAGAACGTCCACTTCCTGCACGTGCGGTCGGCCGCGCCCGACGCGATGCCGCTGATCCTGCTGCACGGCTGGCCGGGCAACGTCACGGACTTCCTGGACGTCATCGGCCCGCTCAGCGCGGACTTCCACCTGGTGATCCCGTCGCTGCCCGGCTTCGGCTTCTCGACCCCGCTGGCGGGCCCCGGGATGGGCGCGGCCCGCATGGCCGGGGTCCTCGTCCAGCTGATGTCCCGGCTCGGGTACGGGCGGTACGGGATCCAGGGGTACGACACCGGCGCGTGGGTCGGCCCCGAGATGGTCAAGCAGGACCCGGACCATGTCGCCGGCCTCCACGTCAACGCGCTGCTCACGTTCCCGATCGGGGCCGAAGGCGAGATGGACGGCCTCAGCGAGGCCGAGCGGAAGGCCTGGCAGGCGATGCAGAACTTCAACGACGGCTACCTGCAGTGCAACTCCAAGCGCCCGCAGACGGTGACGTACGGGCTGCACGACTCGCCGACCGGCCAGCTCGCCTGGATCATGGAGAAGTTCAAGGAGCTCTCCATGCCGGAGGACGGCCTGCCCGAGGACAGCATCGACCGCGACCGCATGCTGACCGACGTCTCGCTGTACTGGCTGACCGGGACGGCCGGGTCGGCGGCGCAGATCTACTACGAGGAGATCTCCGCGAACGCCTGGACGGACTCCGATGATTCCGGCTCCGCCGACTGGAGCGCCGACTCCGGCGCGAGCGGGGACTCCGGCGACTGGAGCGCCGACTCCGAGGCGGGCACGGACTCCGGCGAGGCGGGCACGGACTCCGGCGATTGGGGCGGGGACTCCGGCGGCTGGGTGCCGGAGCGCGGGACCGTCCCGACCGCCGTGCTCGTCTCCGCCCACGACGTGACCATCCGCCCCTGGGCGGAACGCGACCACAACGTCGTCCGCTGGACCGAGCTGGGCAAGGGCGGCCACTTCCTGGCGATGGAACAGCCGGACCTGCTCATCGACGACGTCCGCGACTTCTTCCAAAAGCTGCCCCTGGCCCCCTGACCCCCTGACCTCACGGGTTGACTCGTGGCGTGTTCGCCGGATCACGGCAAGCCGAGGGCGAACACGCCACGAGTCAACGGGCTGGGCGGGGTGTCAGCGGAAGCGGCGGAAGAAGCCTCGGATGTCGTCGACGAGCAGGTCGGGGGCGTCGTGGGCGGCCCAGTGGCTGCCGCGGTCGTACTCGTTCCACGACACGATGTTCTTGTGGTCCCGCTCGGCGAACCGGCGCAGCGGCCGGAAGTCGAACGCGAACGAGGCCAGCCCGAGCGGGAACGTCGTCGGAACGGTGTCCTGCTCGGCGTGGTGGTTCTCGTAGTAGAACCTGGCCGAGGACGCGGCGCTGTTGGTGAGCCAGTAGATCGTGGCGTTGGTCAGCACGATGTCGGGGTCCACGGCGGTGCCGAGGAGCTGGCCGATCCAGGCGAGCTGCCCGGACGGGGAGTCGGCCAGCGCGTGCGCGAGCGTCTGCGGCTGCGCCTGCTGGGCCTTGTCGTGGATGGCGTGCTCGACGAAGCCCTGCAGGAACTGCAGGTACTGCATGTCCTCCGGGCTCATCCCCTCGAACTCGGCCGGGTCGCCCGACGGGAACGAGAAGATCTGGTTGACGTGCACGCCGGTGATCCGGTCGCCGTGCCGCCGTCCCAGCTCCGGGCTGACGATCGCGCCCGCGTCGTTGCCGTGCGCGCCGAACGTCTCGTACCCGAGCCGGCTCATCAGCTCCGCCCACGCGTCGGCGGTACGGGCGGCGTCCCAGCCCTTGGTACGGGTGGGGCCCGAGAACCCGAAGCCCGGCAGCGACGGGATCACCACGTGGAACGCGTCCGCCGCGTCCCCGCCGTGCGCACGGGGGTCGGTCAGCGGCCCGATCAGGTCCAGGTACTCGACGAACGTGTTGGGCCATCCGTGCGTGAGGATCAGCGGCGTGGCGCCCGGCTCGGCCGACCGGACGTGCAGGAAGTGGATCAGCTGCCCGTCGATCTCGGTGGTGAACTGCGGGAAGGCGTTGATCTTCGCCTCCCAGGCGCGCCAGTCATAGGACTCGCTCCAGCGCGCCACCAGGTCCTGGACGAACGACACCGGAACCCCGTACTCCCAGCCCGGCGGGACCGGGCCCTTCTGGATCCCGTCGGTGACCTCGCCGGCCGGCAGCTCGTCGGCCCAGCGGGTACGGGCCAGGCGGCCGGTCAGGTCGTCGAGCTCGGCCTGCGGGACGTCGATGCGGAAGGGCTTGATCTCGGTGCTCTTGGTCTCGTTGCTCATGAAAGGAACTCTAGGAGGCCATTAGGAATACCTCGTTCCTAATGAGCGGCCACAATCGGAGAATGTTGGAAACTTCGGCACGCCTCCTGCGCCTGCTGTCCCTGCTCCAGACCCCGCGCGAGTGGCCCGGTACGGAACTGGCCGCCCGCCTGGAGGTCAGCACCCGGACCGTACGCAACGACGTCGAACGGCTCCGCGCCCTGGGCTACCCCGTACACGCGAACCGCGGCTCGACCGGCGGCTACCGCCTAGGCGCAGGCACCCGGCTCCCACCCCTTCTCCTGGACGACGAGGAAGCCGTAGCCGTCGCCATCGGCCTGCGCACCGCCGCCAACGGGACGATCGCCGGGGTAGAGGAGACCTCCGTACGGGCCCTGGCGAAGCTGGAACAGGTCCTACCGGACCGCCTGCGCCGCCGCGTCAACGCCTTGCAGAGCTACACGGTGCCCGTACCGCCGGACCGTCCCGGCCCCCAGGTCACGGCCGAGACCCTGACCGTCATCACCGCCGCCTGCCGCGACCACGAACGCCTGCGCTTCGACTACCAAGGCCACAACGGCAGCGAGAGCATCCGTACCGTCGAACCCCACCGCCTGGTGTCCTGGGGTCGCCGCTGGTACCTGGTGGCGTGGGACGTCGACCGTTCCGGCTGGCGAACGTTCCGCGTCGACCGCCTCACCCCGCGCGTCCCCACCGGCCCCCGCTTCACCCCACGCGAACCGCCCGAGGACGTCGTCACGCGCGTCATGCGAGGCGTCTCCGCCGCCGCCTGGCGGCACCGTGCCACAGTCACCGTCCACGCACCCGCCGCCAGGGTCACGGCCCACATCAACCCGGCCGTCGGAACGGTCGAAGCCCTGGACGAGGAAACCTGCATCCTCCACACCGGAGCCGACACCCTCGAAGCCCTCGCCGTACACCTGGGCCTCCTCAACGAGGACTTCACCGTCACCGACCCACCCGAACTGGTCGCCCTCCTCCAGACCCTCTCCACCCGCTACGCCCACGCCACCAGCGAAGCCACTTGACCCCATACTTCAAACCCGGCGGGCGATCTTGTGTTGACCGTGCACCATGGCGTCGCCCGGCGTGAAGACCCGTTCCGCCGCCCTCCGCGCGGCCATACGGATGGCCGTTCCCGGGGGGCGGAAGACGGTCTCCGCGGCGTACCCGCAACGCTGCGTCCCTGGGGTTACGGCTCGCCGAGGGTAACGGCCGTGCCGAACAGCACGTGGCGCGCACGAGGGATGTAGTCCTGCACATTCCCGCCGCTGAGCCAGTAGGTGGTGATCTTCAATGCCACGATGGCATGCGCGTTCCGTTGCCGTGCGAGGTGCGCCAGCTGGTCAAGACCAGGACCGATCGAGTCGGAGTCGATCCAGACCGGCCAGGCCTCTTCGATCGGGCCCGAGTTCGCGAGCGGAACGCCATCGGTGGTGTAGATCGGGATCACTGGCTCATCCTCGATGTCCGAGCAGGTCGAAGCAACCTGGCATGGAACGAGCAAGGGCGGACGTTGGACCGGCGAGGACGACCATCGCCTTCAGCAGGAGGCGGCCTGGGTGTCCGGCGGGGTGGGAGTCGGCGGGGTGTTACTCAGGGAGCCATCTGATGGCCGTTCCGTACGCGAAGAGCCGGTACCTGGACTGCCCGTGCGGTACGCCGTTCAGCACGACCGGCTGTCCTACCCGGAACTCGGCCGAGCCGAATCCGACACCGAGCACCGCGTCGCACCCGGCCGTCCGCGCGGCCAGCTTCAGACTGACCATCGCCGCGCCCGCGTCGTCGCAGGGTTCGCCGTAGATGACGTCGTGCTGCTCGTACGGCCTGGACGCGGTGGACAGGGTCGACACCGTGATCGGAGCGAGCTCCTCCGCGAGACGCTCCTGCTCCCGCCTGGCCGCCTCCGCCACCTCCGCCGGAGTCGGCGGCCGTTCCCGCATCCGACGGCTCCACCGATCCTCAAGTCGTCCCATGGCCGTAGCCTGCCACCGATGGCGGGCCGAGTTGAGCGTCGGCGGCCGGCTTTCTCAGGTGATGCGCCGCCATAGGGGCGGTAGGGCGCCGGGACGGAGACGTGGCCGCCATTTTCGACGCCGCCCTCCTGCCACCCGGGCTGTGAGGTGACCGCAGCACCCTCAGAACCGGCCTTTGCACGGGCCCGCCGCAGTCCCGGTCACGAAGGGGGCGAGTGCGTGTAGCGCGGGCCTTCCGGCAGCAGGTGCGTATGGACGAGTTTGTGCCAGCGGCGCTGGCGGTGACGGTAGAACCAAGTGGCGAAGGCGGCGGTCATCGCGTCGAAGCGTCCGGCGTCGAACTCGACCGTGTCGCTGTAGCGGCACTGCCGTTCGCTCAGTGGTTCCACGTGGAGGGTGTGGTTCCAGGTCTTGAGTACGCCGCCGTGCTCCTGGGAGTGCAGCGAACGGTCGCCGGCATCGACGTCGATCCGCATGCTGTGCCGCCACAGCGGGATCAGGTGGAACAGGCGCAGCCGGCCGATGCCCGTCTCGCCGTCGCGGACCGGCTCGGTGCGGCCGGCCAGGGGCGGGAAGGCGAAGAGCCCGCGGACGACGTAGGTGAACGAGGCGGGATGCTGCATCGCCCGCCAGACCCTCTCGGCGTCGGTGGGCAGCGTGGTCTCGATGCGGATCGTTCTCATGGCCTAAATTGTGAGTAATTGCTCAGCTTTTGACTACTCGCTTTCGCCCAGATCGGCAGGGAGGTCGCAGGGGTGGCGTCGCAACGGCTCCGGCCCAGGAAGAGCCCCACGCAGCAGCGCGCCGTCAAGACGCGGGAGCGGATCCTGGACGCCGCTGCTCGCGTTTTCGCCGAGCACGGCTACGCGGCCGGGACGACGAACCGCATCGCCGAGGCCGCCGGGCACTCCATCGGCTCGCTCTACCAGTACTTCCCCAACAAGGACGCCATCCTGGCCGAGCTGGTGACCGCGCACGCCCGGGACGGCATCGCCTCGATCGTCCGGCAGCTGCGGGACGGCCTGCCGGACGGGCTGGAGGAGCGGCTGCGGTTGTTCGTCCGTGCCGCGATCGACAACCATCGCGACGACCCCGCGCTGCATCGGGTGCTCTTCGAGGAGGCGCCGCGGCCGCCCGAACTCCTCGACATGCTGCGCAGGGCCGAGGAGCAGGCCATCGACACGGTCGCCGGGATGCTGTCCGCCGACCCGGCCGTACGGGTGGCCGACACCGCGATGGCGGCGCGGCTCGTGGTCAACGCCATCGAGTCGCTCGTTCACCGGTTCTTCGCGCACGGAGCCGCCGACGACATCGACCGCTTCGAGAACGAGGTGGTGGCCATGCTGACGGGCTACCTCACCTGCGCTGGGACGGGAGACGCCGGAACAGCGTCCTGAGAGCAGCGGGCACCGTCCACGCGTCGTACGAACGAGGCCGCCGACGCCGCTGAACATCCACTACGCTGCCCCAGATGTCGGAATCACTCACCTTGGCGAACGTCCTCGACGATGCGGCGTTCCTTTCGTTCGAGCACCAGCTGCACCTCGAAGAGGTTCTCGGCGACCACAGCTGGAACGTCGACCTGCAGCAGCAGCGCTTCGACTTCACCGGTAGCCGTCCCCTCACCTGCACCCGCTTCCACCTGCTCGGCAGCGCGGCCCCCGGTCCGCGATCGTGGCTGTGGGCCTGGGCCAACCCGTCCGGATATCCGGAGCCGGTGACCGCGCTGTCGGCGACGGTGCGTGATTTCGGGCAGCGGTATGGCATCACCGAACTCGCCTCCGCGGAGGTTCCGTTCGACGCGCTGCCCGGCGCACCCACCGAGGCGGCCATGGCCACCGCGTTCCTCACCGATGCCGCCAAGGTCATATCGGGCGGCTGGACCTCCTACAACGGCGAGGTCGGCGGCGGCACCCGCGCCGCGTTCCTCATCGAACACCCGGACTTCCAGCTGCCCCCGCCCGAACCGGCACGCGTCATGCGCGTCATCCAGCAGGGGCTCGCCGGCCTCCGGCTGTCCGATCATCGGCGCGCGGTGCACAGCTACGCCCAGCGCCGGGGACTCGGCTCGCAGTTCAACCCCGACTACACGCAGCTCATCCTCACCGGGCCCGGCTTCAAGGCCACCATCGACTTCGACCAGTACGCCCGGATCACCGGCATCAACGCCACGCTGTCCGCGCCGAACGGCACCTGATCACCCGACCGGACTGCGCATCGGCCGTCGCCGGCGATCCGGCGACGGCCCGTCCCCTTGGCCGCAACTCGGACTAACCCAACTCGGCTAACGCAACTCGGGCTAAATTGTGGATCGATGTCCATCGCGATCCAAGGGGCTTCCGTGACCGATGACGTTCCCGCTCCCGGTGTCGACTCGACGGTCCCGCAGTCCGCCCGGGTGTGGAACTACTGGCTCGGCGGCAAGGACAACTACGCGATCGACCGTGCGGTCGGCGACCAGATCGCCGCGCTGAACCCCCATATCGTGGAGATCGCCCGGGCAGCCCGCGCCTTCCTCGTCCGCGCGGTGACTCACGTGGCGGGCGAGGCCGGGGTCCGCCAGTTCCTGGACGTCGGCACCGGCCTGCCGACGGCCGGCAACACCCACGAGATCGCCCAGGCGGTGGCCCCGGACTCCCGGATCGTCTACGTCGACCACGACCCCCTCGTTCTGGCACACGCCCGCGCCCTGCTCACCAGCACCCCCGCCGGCGCCACCGACTACATCGACGCCGACCTGCGCGACCCCGCGAAGATCCTCGCGGAGGCCGCACGGACGCTGGACTTCACCAAGCCCGTCGCCCTCATGCTGATGGGGGTCCTCGGCCACATCACCGATGACGACGAGGCGTATGGCATCGTCCGCCAACTGCTCGACGCGTGCCCCTCAGGCAGCTATCTCATCCTCTACGACGACACCAATGTCATCCATCCAGAGGCCATGAACGAGATGGTGCGGCAGTGGAACGAGACCGGTGAGAACCCGCGCGTCAACCGCACACCGGAACGGCTCGAAGGCTTCTTCAGGGGCATGGAACTACTGGAACCCGGCGTCGTGTCGGTGAGCACCTGGCGTCCTGACCCGACAGAGGTCGGCGGCCCCACGGAAGTCGACGACTTCGGCGGAGTAGCCCGCAAACCCTGACCGCGTGCGCACCATCAGGCATCCAGGTTCTCGGCCGCCTGCGGTGTGCTGTGCGTCATCGAAGGCCACGACGTCGGGGGTGGGCCGAATGCGCGACGACCGGCCCTCACGGTCAGGGAAGCGACGGCGGCGTTGGCGCCGCCACCGATCACGGCACCGATACCGAACGGTGCCACACGGCCGAGAACGATGATCCCCTGCTTGGTCCCGTACTTCGTGATGAAGTTCCTCCCCAAGACCTTGTTGATCTGACGCAACGTCTGGATGGGCACCTTGGCGACCACCTGGCGTCCCCAGTGTTGCCCCGTACGCCCGGCGGCGTTGGTGATGGTGGCGGAGCCGCTCCCGCCGAGCATGATTCCCATCACGATCGTTCGGCGGCGCTCGATCTCGTCGATGGGGACTCCGTGGACTTCGGCGATCGAGAGCGCGAAGAGGGCGCTCAGCTCAAGAGATGAGAAGGCCTCGCCCGCCGACAGTGCCAGTGCGACTCCCGTGCCGACGCCGGGCGCGGCCGCGGTTCCTCCAACTGCGGCACCCGTCCCGGCCAAGGCGCTGACGTACATCCGCTCCAAGTTGCGGATGACCTGTGCGGGTGTCGCGTCCGGGTTCCGCTGGCGGGCCCGGGTGATGTTCTTGCGCACCAGCGGGGTCTGGATGTCGATCGCCTTGTCCAGGAGGTCGAGGACGCGCTGCCCACCCCCGCCTGCTGCCGGAACCGATCCATCGACGGCATCTGTCGCCATGCCTTGAACTCCTGAGGTTCGTGTCACGTCCCGACTGAAGGCTCCTACTAGACCAGCCGAGCGGACCTTGCGCTAGATGGATCAGGCCGTCAACCGTGAAAAACCCGGAAGCAACAACCGTCCATCTAGCAGGCGCGCAGCTGCCTTCACAAGGAGCGGAACGCCGTCGAGCGACTGATCGGCAAGCCGAATGTGCGGCGAGACGCGGCCGATGGTGGCCGCCGCTGATTTCCCGTTGGGGTTCACGCGGGCTCCCCGTACGCGCGATGCTGAGGACTCTTCATCGCGCGAGAACACCATAGCACTGGTTGATCTAATCAACACGCAGCCTTAGAAAGCGGTGGATGGGGATTGCGTCTCGGAGTTCAGTCCGCCTCCGGGCCATGGGCCCCGGCACGATCGAGTCACCGTGGGACGCGATGGCCCGGAGGGCTGGGTTTGTCTGTCCTGGTGCTCGGCCTCACGGACTGAGGACGGCGAAGAGCACCTTGCCGGCCGCGTTGGCCAGGGGTCGGACGCCCCAGTAGCGGGTGAGTTGCTCGACCACGAACAGGCCACGGCCGGACTCGCTGCTCAGGGCCGCATCCACGATGCGCGGCATCTCGGTGGTGGCGTCCTGTACCTCTATCCAGAGCGCTCCATCATCGAGACGTCCGAGCCGTACGGTCACGTCGTCGTCGGCGGTGCACGCGTGCCGAATCGCGTTGCTGACCAGCTCGCTTGCCACCAGGCAGGGCGTGTAGTCGTCCACTCCCCAGTCGCCGAGCGTGAGCCGGATGAACTTGCGTACCTCGGCCACGGCCTCCAGTTGCCGCTTGATCACGATCTCCCCATGTGCTGCAACATCCACGGGAGTGTCTCCTCTCACGTTCTGTTGTCTACAGCACACATTGAGCTACATTCCGGCCTAGGATTTGCTTGCTGCCGCAGGGTGGCTCGGAGTGGCAAGGCAGGTGCTGAGGCAGCAAGTTGCCGAGAGGAGAAAGTGATCATGGCCGCACGTCGTCAACGCCCCCGCGAGTCCCCCGCGCTCGTAGCGTTCGGTCGGCAGATGCGCCGCATGAGGGAGGCCAAGGGGGTCAAGCAGGAGACGATCGCGCATCTGACGAAGGTCAGCCCTGCGCAGGCGAGCCGGATCGAGGCCGGGAAGAAGCGCGCCACGCGCACGTACGTGGAGATCACCGATGACTACCTGGAGGCAGGCGGCTCGCTCATCAGCCTGTGGGAGGACCTGAATAAGGACGGCCACCCGGTGCCGATCTGGTTCGACTGGCCACAGATCGAAGCAGAGGCAGTAGAGCTGACCTCCTGGGAGCACACGATCGTTCCCGGCCTGCTCCAGAACGAGGCTTACGCGCGCGCGTTCCTGGGCGCTGACGATGCCGTGGAGGCACGCATGGCTCGTCAGAGCATCCTTACCAGGGACAGCCCGCCCCCAACGGAACTGGTCGCGCTGTTGAGCGAGGCGGTTCTCAACTACAAGGTGGGTTCGCCCGAGGTGATGAGAGAGCAGTTGAAGCACCTGCTGGCTCTCAGTGAACTTCCTAACGTCACGATCCAGATCGTTCGTATTACTGGACGTCCTGCTGGCACTGGCGGAGCATTTGTGGTGGCTACCATGGAGGACCGGAGCGAGGTGTCGTATCTCGAGACGACCATACGCGGCATCACGACGGATGACCCATCCGACCTCGCCAGGCTTTCCGCCGTACTGAGGGAGCTACGGGCGAGGGCCCTCCCCGAGGACATGTCACAGGACATGATGAGAAAGGCGCTAGAGAAATGGACCTGAGTGACGCCACCTGGCGTAAGGCGAGCCGGAGCGGCGAGAATGGCGGTAACTGTGTCGAGTTGGCCGGTGCTCCCGGTGTAGTGGCCGTACGCGACAGCAAAGACCCGGACGGCCCCGTACTGCTGCTGACCCCAGCGGCGTTGCGTGCGGCCGTACAGGCGGCGCTCCCGACCGCCTGACCTGTACCGATCTTCACAGGACCTAAGAGGGGTGCTGGAGATATGGAGCCGACAGGCGCCGACTGGCGTAAGAGCAGCTACAGCTCGTCCAATGGCAACTGCATCGAACTCGCCGACGTCTCCGGCCTGCTGGTCGTACGCGACGGCAACACCACCTGGCGCAAGGCGAGCCGGAGCGCGTCCAACGGCGGCAACTGCGTCGAGCTGGCCGGTTCTCCCGGTGTGGTGGCCGTACGTGACAGCAAAGACCCTGACGGCCCCCTACTACTCCTGCCCTCCGCCACCCTCCGCGCAGCCGTACTGGCAATCTCCGAGACCACCTGAGCCCAGTCCGCCCCCTCGTTGACTCGTGGCGTGTTCGCCTTTCCACGGTTGCGGACAGGCGAACACGCCACGAGTCAACGGGTGGCCGTACCCCGGCACCGGTTCATTCCCGACACGGTGTGGATACAAGAGGGTGACCGGCTGGTCCCCCGTCCACCGCGCCGACGACGAGGGCGCCTGCTGGACCTCTGCTACGCCGGTGAGTTCGTGATCACGCAGGTGGACGACGGGAATCCGGCCGGGCCTGGGCTGCTGGGGGAGGAGATCAGCAGTTCGGCCAGTCGGCCTGACGTGGTGGCGCTGATGCTGGCCGCGCTGGAAACGGAGCCGGGCATGTCCGTCCTGGAGATCGGCACCGGCACCGGATGGAACGCGGCGCTGCTGGCCGAGAGGGTCGGCGCCGCCAACGTCACCACCGTCGAGGTGGACCCGCAGGTCGCGGACCGTGCGAGGGAAGTCCTGCGGCACGACGGATACGGCGTCACGGTGATCACGGGTGATGGAGCGCTCGGTCATCCGCCCGGCGCTCCGTACGACCGAGTGGTGGCCACCGTCGCGGCCGAGCGGGTGCCTTGCGCGTGGGCGGTGCAGACCCGCCCCGGCGGCCGGGTGCTGGTCCCGTGGGCTACCGACTTCCACAACGGCGCTCTGGTGTCGTTCGTGGTGTCAGGGGACGGCGCCATGCGGGGCCGGATCGTGGGAAACGTGGCGTTCATGCTGCTGCGGGTCCGGCGCGGCGAACGGGCCTCGACGGCCCGCCACGTCCGGAATCCTGAAGAATCTGGAAGAGCATGTCTCTCAAGACATCCCAGACGAAGGGGTGTGTCGATGTGGGCACCTTTGGCGGAAACGGGCGCAGCCCGCTGTTCGTGACGGGTGGGGCGGTGGCGGTCCGATGGCGTTGAGCGAGGACCGCTCCGCCGCCCCCACGGGGCCTCGCTTCATGCTGGCCCACGATCAGTTCGGTTCGAGCGGACTCGATGGCGGCAGGCTCGTGGTGATGGAGGTCGCCACCGGGCAGGTCACTCAGGAGGTGACCCGCCCGCCCGGCGTCCTCATGTTCGAGGGCCTGACGTCGGCGGCCGACAACCGCACCTTCTACTTCGACGGCACGACCGAGGCGGGGGGCGCAGGCCGCCTCTTCCGCGTGCGCATCGACGACCAGGGCCGTGTCGCGGCGATGGCGCCCGTCCCGGGCATCACGCCGTACGGAGGGGATCTTGCTCTTTCGCCCGACGGCACGCGTCTGGCGTACGCCGACCCCAGGCTGGGACAGATCGTCGTCACCGACCTGACCAATGGCCGCCACCAGGGCTGGCTGCGGATGGATTTCGCGGCGGCGGACGGGATGTCCTGGTCGGCCGACGGGCGGAAGCTGGCCTTCACCTGGGAGACGGGCGACGACAGTAGCCCGGACGACGGTGTCCGCGTTCTCGACACCGCCCACACGGGTGACCCGCTAGCGCTCAGCCGACTGGTCATCCCGGCCGAGCCCTACGACCCCGGCCGCAGCCTCGTCCACGCGGTGATCAGTGCGGACGGCACCGCTGTCCAGGCCGTCATGACGACCGGCGAGGAAACCCGCGTCAGCGAGTTCTCCGTCGCGACGGGCAGCCATGTCCGCGACCTTCATCGCGCAACGGGGCGTCCCATGACCGTCTGCCGTACTCCCGCCGGCCGCCACCTGCTGATCGTCGGCAAGAGGACGGTCACCGTGCTCGACACGCTCACGGGCGGCACCGTCGAGCACCGCTACTTAATCTCCGTCTCGCTGACCGAAGCGGCCTGCTGAACGATGGCCAGGCCGGGGCAAGCCCGCATCGACGCTGTGCTCGAAGCCCTGAATCAGGCCTTTGCCGCGGTTACGCTCGGACGGTGAGCGGCTTTCCAGGCACCGACCTTCAGCGATTGGTCGACGGCGCCGACCGCGATGGCATCACCAAGCTCGTGGTCGGTGCGGTCGTCCATATCGGCGGCGAGGTGCTCATCCTGCGCCGTTCCCAGCGGGACGAGTTCCTGCCCGGCATCGAGGAACTGCCGTCGGGCGGTGTGGAGCATGGGGAGAGCCTGCTGTCCGCGCTCGAACGCGAGCTGGCCGAAGAGATCGGCTGGACTGGCCCGCTCGTCCCCGACCCCGAGTTCGTCGTGGCTTTCGATTACGTGTCCGGGTCTGGTCGTAGGGCCAGGCAGTACACCTTCGGGCTTGCACACGACGGACGGCCGATCACGCTGAGCCCCGAGCACACCTCGTACCGCTGGCTCAGTCCAGCTGAAGTCACTGGCTCCGATGTCACCACGGAGACTGCCAGAACCATCCGTGACTGGGCCACGTGGTGATCCCGACCGCATTCGAAACTCCGGAACGACTCGTACCGGGCGGGTGAGTCATGATGTCCTCGGTCTCCTTGAGGCGCCGCTCCACGTGGGTATCCCCCGCGAGCCGTTCCGTCTCGACCAGGAGTTTCGCATTGTCGATGCCGTTCGCACGTCCCCTAGGCGGCCGGTAGGGGTCACGGGCGCAGTAGCGCTTCGCGTGGGCCCATGATGATCCGGTCGCCTGGACGCAGCGTCCGCATGACGGCCTCCAGTTCGGGACGGGCCAGGGAGACGCAGCCCGCCGTCGGGCGGCCGGTGCCGATGTGCATGAAGATCGCCGAGCCGTTCCCCTGGACGACCGGCGAGTCCGGCGGCCGGTTGTAGCCGATCACGACGGCCTGCCGGTACGGCCCCTCCAGCATGTACTGCGACAGGTTCTCGTCCGCAGGCAGGCAGGTGCCCCGGTAGTACCGGTTGTAGCGCGGGTCGCCGACGGTCGAGCCCCAGCAGTCGCCGCTCTTCCGCAGCGTCCGGTACGGGAGCCGGGTGCCGGGGTCCCCTTCGCCGAACGCCTCGGTCATGCTGTACGAGCCGGTGGGGGACTTGCCGTCGCCCTCCCGCTTGGTGCCCGGTTCGGCGAACCCGTTGCGTCCCACGTACCCGGGCGTGCTCAGGACCGTCCGCCAGAACGGGCCGGCCTTGGCGCACTCCGTGACGGTCACCAGGGGCGTTCCGTATCCGGCCGCGACGGCGAACACGATGTGCCTGGCCTTGCCCGGCTCGTAGCGCGACTTCCCGAGGGAGAGCGCCAGGCACGGATCCGCCTCGCTGGCCGACGCCCGGGGCGCGTGAACGAGCGTCGCCGCCAATGCGGCCGTGACGCCCGCGACCAGGAGCGCGCCGCCTCGCTGCGCGTGAACTCGAACGGCCATCCCCGAACCCCCGGCCTTTGTAGGGCCCGTACGGGCCTGGTGGCTGAAGCACCGGGCGACCGGGCCGGCAGACGGCCGGGACCACCCGTGCGATGGCTTCCGTACCCGGCCGGGGGCATCTCACCCGAGCAGCCTCTTCGGGAAAGCGCACATGTTCGTACGAACACGTGCGAGGCCGTGCCGAAACACATAGGTTTGTGGCCGGTAGGCATGGCCGACCGAAAGCGCCAATGTTTCGTCGCTGACGACACGTAAGCGCTGTTGTCAAATGCCCAGGCGGCGCGGTCGAAAGGCGCCACGAGCGAGAGAATGGGAGTGCCATGTTCTCATCGTGGTCGCGATCCCGGACACTGATCGCGATGACGGCCGGGGTGCTGGTATCGGCCGGGTGCGGGTCGAGCGATGACGCCTCATCGGACGTATCGCCGCCCCCCACGTCGGCCAAGGCCTCAGCATCACCACCGGCGCCGTCGGTGTCGCCTTCGGACGGCACCAAGCTCGCCGCGTGCGCTGACGGGAAGTGTGAAGTACGCGTCGGACCGGGCGCGCGCATCCCGGTGCCACGCCGGATGAAGGTCCACTCGGTGCGCGTGCAGTCGGTGAGCGCCGCCGACGTGACCATCGTCGGGCGCTACACCGGTGACTCCGTCAGCAACATGGGCTCGGGCAATTACAGCTTCGAGACCGACAAGGGCAAATTCAAGCTCACTATGGGCCTCAATAGCTGGGCCGCTCAGAATGACTTCGCCGTCGCTGTCGTGGCCATTCACGGCGGATTCGCCGTGCTCCGCATGCCGCCCGCCTGATCGGACCGCCGCAGCGGCTTGCCCGTGGGGCGTTCCTGGGATTCGTGTTCGCGTTGGGCCGACGCCGACCCGTGCGGCAGTCGGCAGTGCCCTGCTATTTGGTGGCGCTGAATACCGGGCGGAGTTTTTCGCCGAGAGTGCGGCCGTCCAGAGGCTTCAGGATGATGGTGTCGCCGGTGTCCATGACGAAACTGGGACAGCCGCCGTTGTCGCCGGTCGTGCCCGGCACACTGAGCGTGGTCACCCTCTTGCCGGTACGGGCCTCCCGCACGATCACCTCGTAACGGGATTCGTGGAGCGGGTACTTCTTGGACGTCTTCAGGTTGTCGAAATAGCAGCTCACCGTGCCGGACCGCCGTGTGGGCCGACCGTCGTACACGCAGGCGATGAGCTGCCACCCATCCGGGATTCGCGCACCGGGTATCTGCATGTCGTCGGGGATCGTGGACAGGTCCTTACTGTCCATCGCGTCCTCCGGCTCACCGGGGTCCAGTTGGACCTCGATCGGGTGGACGTAGTGCGGACCAGGTCCGGTGTACGGGGCGCTTGACGGACGCCACGGCTCTGGATCCTTCTTCCGGCAGGCGGCTTCGTCAATGTCGGCGCTGGGAGTCCACGTCCGCTGCGGGGACCGAGACGGCGGTCCCGGCTGCGGCGGAGGGGAAGCGGCCCGGGTCGGTCGTGTGTCCGCTGCTTCGCCAGAGCAGGCCGCCGACGCGCACAACATCGCCAATAGGGCTGTCACCAGGCCGGTCTTCCGGCAACGACCGGTGGACGGCTGAGAGGTCATCTTCGTCCTGAGGGGAGGCCGTTACCTGCCCGCCGAACTGTATCGACACCGCCACGGTGCGTTCCAGTCTCGAACGGCGATCGGGGCAGCGGGCTCGGGAAGCAGGCTCAGCCGCGTTCCGTCGACCGGCGCTTTCTCAGCTCGGCGAGCCAGGCGGCTATCTGCTCATCGCTGTGCAGGTAGCCGTCGCCCTTGTCGGTGGGAAGGTCGATTCCGTGGAGGAGGTTCAGCGCCCACCAAGAGAGGTCGTCCCAGCCGAGCCTGTCGTCGGCCACCAGCGGCGCGGCCCAGCGGTCGGCCTCGTCACGGGTCACCCGGCCCTCGACCAGGGCGACGAAGCGCGCTTCGATCTCGTCAAGAGTCGGTTGGTGGCCAGCGTGCATGTCCTGACCGTACAGGCGGAGCGAACGTCGCCTGGGCGGAGGACCGATCCGCGGGTTACCAGGGGCCGTGGTCGGCCAGGCCCAGAGCCAGGGCGGCCGCCGCGATGGCGAGGAGTACGGTCCCGGCGATGATGGCGCGGGAACCCACCCGCAGGTGGGCGATGATCGCGCCGATGAAGTAGAGCACGAGGCCAGAGGCGGCGAGGGTTCCCAGGAGCGGTACGGCGAACCCGGCCAGCAGCCCGAGGGAACCCGCTGCCAGCAGCGTCCCCAGCACCGGTACCCACTTGCGGGGAACGCCCTTCATGTCCGCCTGGGTCTTGGGATATTCGTGGCCGCTCAGGTAGAAGACGGCGGTGACGCCGTTCAGGACCACGCCGAGGATGGTGACGGTGACATAGGCGGCGAACAAGGTTTCTCGATTCTGTGGTTGCCGGGCACTCCGTTGCGGGATGCCGTGCCCCTGGACGACGAGTGGGCGGCTCGTTTTGTGACATCGGCCGGAAACCGGGCTTGCCGGTGGTCTCGAACGCCTCGGCCTAGCTCGCGCGGCCGAGGCGTTCGGCGAGGACGCGGATGTGGTCGGCGAGTTCGGGCGGGTCGAGGACATCGAAGTCGAAGCCCATGAGGGCGACGTAGACGGCGATCTCGTCGAGGGAGTTGGATCCGGTGTGCAGCAGGCAGGTCGCGTCGTCGAGAGCCTCCAGACGCCCGACCGTCGGCGAGACCCGGGCCGCCGCCTCGGGCTCTGCGGCATGCAGCCGGATGCGGGCCTGGTAGCGGTACGGGGACGACGAGATCGCCTGGGAGACGTAGGCCGCGAGATCCTCGGCCGGTGGGGGACGCGGGGCGAATCGCCGGCCTGGAGACGGCCGGTCCTGGATGCGGTCGATGCGGAACGTCCGCCAGTCCTCGCGGCCGGTGTCCCACGCGACGAGGTACCAGCGGTGAGGCGTGTGTACGAGGCGATGCGGCTCGACGACACGGAGATCGGGCGAGCCGCGATAAGTGAAACGCAGCTGTTCATGGTCGCGGCAGGCGGCGGCGATGGCGGTCAGCGTCTCCGGGTCGACCGTCGGCCCCGCGCCGGCCATGGAGACCGTGGTGGAGTGCAGCGTGTTGACGCGCCGCCGCAGCCTGGACGGCAGCACCTGCTCGAGCTTGAGCAGCGCACTCAGTGACGTCTCCCCGAGGCCGGAGACCGTACCGACAGCGGCACCGCGGAGCCCGACGGCGACCGCCACCGCTTCCTCGTCATCGAGCAGCAAGGGGGGAAGCGAAGCGCCGGGACCGAGGCGGTAGCCGCCCGCCGTCCCCGACGTGGAGTCGACCGGATACCCGAGGCTGCGCAGCTTGTCGATGTCGCGGCGGACGGTGCGCACGTCGATGTCGAGGCGCGAGGCGAGTTCGGAGCCGAACCACTCCCGCCGGGTCTGGAGCAGGGAGAGGAGGCGGAGCAGGCGGGCCGAAGTTTCCAACATGGTGCCAGTCTGGCAATCCTTCAGGACGATAGTTGTCCGCAAGGCTTTCTAGAGTCCTCGTTATGAGCACTTCTGAGATCCGGCCCTTCCGTGTCGACGTCCCGCAGGCCGACCTCGACGACCTGCACGACCGCCTGGCGCGTACCCGCTGGGCCGACGAGCTGCCCGGTGTCGGCTGGTCGTACGGTGCCCCCGCGAGCTACGTGAAGGGGCTCGCCGAGTACTGGCGGACGACCTACGACTGGCGCGCGTGGGAGGCGAAGCTCAACGAGTTCCCGCAGTTCACGACCGAGATCGACGGGCAGAACATCCACTTCCTGCACGTCCGTTCCGCCGAGCCCGGCGCGATGCCGCTGCTGCTGACGCACGGGTGGCCGGGCTCGATCGTCGAGTTCATGAACATCATCGGCCCGCTCACCGATCCCGCCGCTCACGGCGGCGACCCGGCCGACGCGTTCCACGTCGTCGCACCGTCCATCCCGGGGTTCGGCTTCTCCGGTCCGACCACGGAGGCCGGCTGGAACATCCCGCGGGTCGCCCGGGCGTGGAAGACGCTGATGAGCCGGCTCGGCTACACCCGCTACGGCACGCAGGGCGGCGACACCGGCTCCGTCATCTCGCCCGAGGTCGGCCGCATCGACTCGTCCCATGTGATCGGCGTGCACGTCAACGGCGGTCTCGGGTTCCCGTCCGGCGATCCCGAGGAGTTCGCGGGGCTGAGCGCCGCCGAGCAGGAACGGCTCGGCCGCATGCAGGAGCAGATGCAGGACGGCGCCGGCTACGCGATCATCCAGTCGACCCGGCCGCAGACCCTCGGCGTCGGCCTCGCCGACTCCCCGGCGGGGCAGCTCGCGTGGATCGTCGAGAAGTTCCAGGAATGGACCGACCCGGCTCACGACCTCCCCGAGGACGCGGTCTCGCTGGACCAGTTGCTGACCAACGTCAGCGTGTACTGGTTCACCGGTACGGCCACCTCGTCGGCGCGCCTCTACAAGGAAGAGGCCGCGAACTGGGGCAAGAAGACCGAGCGTTCCGAGGTGCCGTCCGGTGCGGCGGTGTTCCCCAACGACTTCGGGATCCGCTCCATCGGCGAACGCGACCACAACGTCGTCCACTGGTCCGAGTTCGACCGCGGCGGCCACTTCGCGGCCATGGAGGCCCCCGACCTGCTCGTGGGCGACGTCCGCACGTTCTTCCGCGACCTGCGCTGACCCGAGCCCGACCGGCGCGCCGTCCAACTCGAGTTGGACGGCGCGCTCGGCTGGACCAGGTTCTGGACCTCTGTGACCGTGACTCGCCGTCCGGCTCGGCGCTGCTAGGTGACCTGCCCGGGACGTTCGAGGTCCGTGGGGCGCTGCCACCAGTCGTCGAGGGGAGTGACCGGAACGGTCCGTTTGTGCCGGGTCGCGAGGTAGAAGGACTCCAGTTTCGCCGCCAGGTCCGGTGTGCGGTCGAGGCCTTCCAGATAGTCGTCGATCTGGGTGTACGTCAGGCCGAGTGCCACTTCGTCGGGGAGGGCGGGCCGGTCGTCCTCGAGGTCGGCGGTCGGTACCTTCTCCCAGACGCGCGGTGGCGCGCCCAGTTCCTGCAGCAGCGCGGCGCCTTGGCGCTTGGTGAGCCCGGTGAGCGGGGTGATGTCGACACCGCCGTCGCCGTACTTGGTGAAGAAGCCGGTCACCGCCTCGGCCGCGTGGTCGGTGCCCACGACGAGCAGGCCCAGCTGCCCGGCGATCGCGTACTGGATCACCATGCGTTCGCGGGCCTTGACGTTGCCGCGCACGAAGTCCCGCAGGCCGGTCTCATCGCCAAGCAGTTCCCGCGACCCCAGCGCCACCTCGGCCGCGACCGCGTCCGCGCCCGGTTTGACGTTCACCGTGATCGACCGGTCGGGCCGGATGAACTCCAGCGCGATCTGCGCGTCGTGCTCGTCGGCCTGCACGCCGTACGGCAGCCGTACCGCGACGAAGGTGGCCTCATGCCCCTCCGCGCGCAGTTCCTCGGCGGCGAGCTGGCACAGCCTGCCGGTCAGCGTGCTGTCCTGACCGCCGCTGATGCCCAGCACGTACCCCTTGGCCGGGGTCGACCGCAGGTAGTCCTTGAGGAAGTCGATCCGCTGCCGGATCTCGACTTTGGGGACGATGATCGACTTGACGCCGAGTTCGGCGAGGATCTGCTCCCGTAGGTTCGCCATGCTCGTACCGTACTGGCCGGAATCGGACCAGCCGGTCGCCGCCCTGCGAAGCCTCGAATAGCGGCCATGTTCTGACCGCTTCTCCTGCGATCGTGGGCGTATGCCGGACAACGTCGCCGCCCTCGGCGGGCAGGCGTCCGACCTTCCGGCCCGTACAGGATCGAAGGGGAACGATGACCGTTCTGGACACCCGGGCGCTCAACCGTGCGGCGCTCGCCCGGCAGTTGCTGCTCGATCCCGCCGACATGCCGGCCCTCGACGCCGTCACGCACCTGTGCGGCCTGCAGGCGCAGGAACCGCAGGAACCGTTCATCGGGCTCTGGTCGCGGTTGCGCGACTTCGACCCGGCGGCGCTCTCGGACCTGCTGACCGGGCGGAGCGTGGTGCGGACCCACATGATGCGCTGCACCATTCACCTCGTCACCGCGGACGACGCCCTGGCCTGGCGGGCTCGGCACGCCGCCATGCTGCGCCAGCGCATACTCGGCGTCTACCGCCGTGAGTTCGACGGGGTGGATCTCGATGAGCTCGCGGCGGCAGGACGGGCGGTGCTGGCCGATGGCGTACCGCGCTCGATGACAGAGATCGCGCGGGCGCTCGCCGAGCGCTGGCCGGAGCCGGGTCCGCGGGTGCTGGGGCAGATGTTGATCGTTCTCGTCCCGGTGGCGCAGCTTCCGCCGCGCGGGCTCTGGCGGACGAAGGCGGGGGTGCGGAACCTGCCGTACACCTCATGGCTCGGTCGCGACATCGACCCGCTGGACCCGGACGGCTCGGATCCGGTGGGCCAGGCGCTGGTACGGCGCTACCTGGCCGCGTTCGGCCCCGCGGCCTCGGCCGATCTGCGCGCCTGGTGCGGGCTCGCCGGGTTGCCCGCAGCGGTGGCCGCGATACGCGATGAGCTGGTCACCTTTCGGGACGAGCGTGGCCGCGAGCTGCTGGACCTTCCCGATGCTCCGCGCCCGGACCCCGACACGCCCGCTCCGGTGCGGTTCCTGCCGGCGTTCGACAACGCGATCCTCGGCTACCACGACCGCAGCCGGATCATCGACGACGCCCACCGCGGCCTGTCGGTCGCGGGCGAGCGTGCCGTACTGGTGGACGGCCGGGTCGCCGCGACCTGGAAGGACGAGGAAGGCACCGTGATCGTCTCCCCGCTGCGCAGCCTCTCCCCGGCTGAGCGTACGGCCGTCGCCGAACAGGGCGAGGAGATGGCGTCGTTCCTGTCCGACCACGAAAGCCGCCGCGTCCAGGTGGCCGCGTCTCCTCATTGAGTGAGCGCGGCATCACGTTCGACTTCTACGGGCAGAAGCGGCGGGACTAGGCGCACGCCATCACGTCACGCCTCTATCGGCAGAAGACGGCGGCGGGGTCGCCGGTGTACCAGGCGGTCTCGATGCGGATGTGCCGCATCACCCAGCCCTCCCCGTCCCGTACGAGCGCGGCGGTGAAGCGGCTGGTGAGCAGGACGTGCTCGCCCGGGACGGCCTTGAGCAGGTACCGGGCCTGCACGATCGCGGTGAGCCCGGCGGTGTCGCCGTCCACATCGACGCGGGGGTTGGTGACCGCATGGGTGGTGTCGGCGAAGCCGAGGAACAGGCCCAGGAGCAGGTTCACGATCGTGTCGCGGCCGACCATCAGCGGGCCGTACGCCCCCCATCGGGCCGCCGCCGGGCGGGGATCCAGTTCGGCGTCGGCCGCGAGTGCCGAGACCAGCAGCGCCCTGTCCCGCAGGTCCAGCCCGAGGCCGAACCGGTACAGCGCGTCGATCACCTCGTGCCGGTCCAGCAGCCCGCCGACGACCGCTTCGGCGTCATGAGCGGGCAGCGCCCGGTCGCCGCTCGGATCCATCGTCCTCCAGGAGTCGCTTTCGGGCCGCCGCACCGTCGACCGGGACGAGCGCGGCACGGCGCATGCCGACGACGACCAGGGTCTCCAAGCGACACCAGCCGCAACAAGAGCACATAATGGAACCGGCATTTAGCGACATTCAACGATCGGGGCCCGGGTGCTCGAACGGTACGAGCTTGAGGCGTTCCTGACGCTGGCCGAGGAGCTGCACTTCGGGCGCACCGCCGAGCGGCTGCGCGTGAGCACCGGCAGGATCAGCCAGACGATCAAGAAGATGGAACGCCGGGTCGGGGCACCGCTGTTCGAACGGACCAGCCGCAAGGTGGTCCTCACCGCGATCGGGGAGCGGCTCCACGAGGACCTGCGGCAGGCCAACCGCCTGATGGAGGCCGGGCTGGCCCGGGCCGTCAACACCGCCGCCGGCATCCACGGCACGCTCCGCGTCGGCTACTCCGCCCCGTGGAACGGCAACCTGATGATCAAGGCGGCGGACGCCTTCCACTCCCGCCACCCCGGCTGCGACGTCCACATCCAGGAAGTGCAGCTGCACGACCCCCTCGGCCCCCTGCGCGCCGGTGACCTCGATGTCCAGCTCACCGAGTTCACCTTCGACGAGCCCGACATCACCACCGGCCCCGTCATCGCGCACGAACCCCGCGCCCTCATGGTCCCCGCCGACCATCCCCTCGCCGGGCGCGAGGCGGTCTCCCTCGAAGACCTCGCCGACTTCCCGCTGGTGACCATCGCCGGGGCGATCCCGCAGTACTGGCTGGACCAGCACTACCCGAGCCGGACGCCCGCGGGACGCCCCGTACCGCACGGCCCGGCCGCGACCTACTGGCAGGAAGTGCTCTCCCTGGTCGCCACGGGCAAGGGCATCTCGCCCACGTGCGTCCGCGCCGCCGCCTACTACAGCCGCCCGGACCTCGCCTTCATCCCGTTCAGCGACGCCCCGCCCGTCGTGTACGGGCTGCTCTGGCCGACCGACAGGGTCACCGCACGCGTCCGCGCGTTCGTCCAGACCCTCAGCGAGATCACCAGCGCGGCACTGTCCGACGCCTAGACCTGGACCGTTCCGCCAGGCACCCCGGCCCCCGCCAGCGTCCGGGTGAAGTGCGCGGCCGCGGCCTCGGCGGCCACCGTCACGTTGGGCTCCTGGTCGTAGAAGTCGAACTGGCTCCCGGTCGTCCAGACGAACTCCTTCGGCCCGGCGAGCCCGTCGTGGAAGCGGCGGGCCCCGTCCGGGATGGCCGCGTCCTCGCTGTGGACCAGCAGGACCGGCTGCGTGAGGCGGGGGGCGAGCGAGATCGAGTCGAAGGTCAGCCAGCCCGGCCAGGCCATCACGGCGAACCGGTTGGGCCACTGCGGGATGCCGCCGCGATCGGCGTCGAGATAGAAGTCGATCTCCATTGGCATGGCCGCGCGGGGATCGGTGCCGCTGACCACGGGCACGTACTCGACGTCGCCGCTCGCCTCGTACTTCGCCCGGGCCTCCCCGGCCGCCTCGATGCGTTCGGCGACACCTTCCGCGCCGCCGTAGGCACCCCGGCAGATCTCGGGGTCGTGCAGCCACGGCGCGATCAGCGACAGCGACCTGACGCGCGGGTCGTCAACGGCGTTCGCGCTCATGTACATCGCCGCCGCGCACACCCCGAGGGCGCCGATCCGGCCCGAGTCGACCGCCTCATGCGCCGCCAGGAACGTCACGGCGTCGTGGATGTCGCGGACCTTCCGCTCCGGCGACTCGAAGTCGCGCGGCTCCCCCTCGGACTCGCCGTAGCCGGTGAAGTCGAACGACAGCGCCGCGAAACCAAGGCCGGCCAGCCGCTCGGCGTACCGATCGGCCATCAGCTCCTTCACGCTCGTCCAGGTCCCCGCGACCACGATCCCGGGCGCGGGCCCGGCACCGTCCGGGAGGAAGAGGTTGCCGGTCAGCGTGACCTCGCCGGCGGCGAAGGTCACCTTCTGCTTCGACGTCATGATTCTCCTCAGTGATCGTTCAGTCGGCGTACGTGAGGTCGGCCCTGGCGATGGCCGAGCCGGAGACGGTGAAGGCGTAGTAGGCCGCGAATCCGCCCGTACCGCCAGGGGCGAAGCGCACCAGGAGACGCTGGTGGCCGGGCCGGTTCTCGGCGACCTCGGTGACCGTCAGGGTTCCGCCGATGACCTCGGCCTGGGCCCAGGCACGGATGGCGGCACGGCCGTCGAAGCGGCGGCCGACGTCGGTGAGCTGGGCGTTCTCGGCGAATGCCCCGGCCAGCGCGTCGAGATCCTTGTTCTTGACGGCGCTGACATAGGCGGCCACCGGCGGCAGGAGTGGCGCGGCCGCCGGGGCCGACGCGGACGGCTTGCCTGTGTTGGACGTCTTGTGCGTGTTGGGCGTACTGCCGGCGTCCGTTCCGCAGCCCGCCGCCACCGCGAACGCGCATGCGGCGGCGGAGGCCGCGGCGAGAAGTCGCCGCGATCTCTGATTCATGAGGGCCTTACTCGGAGTCGGGGGTCACCGGAAGTCGTCGGCGTGCGCGCCGGCCCACTCCGCGAAGGTGCGGGGTTTCCGGCCGGTGACCTCGAGAACGGTCGGGCGGACGATGGACTCGTCGAGCGTCCCCTTCACGTAGAACGAGAAGAACGCGTCCAGGTACTCGACCGGCATGGCGGCGGTCATCTCGGTGCGGGCCTGCTCGTTCGTCAGCTCGACGGCGCGCAGCTCCCGTCCGATCGCCCGGGCCAGCACGGCGACCTGCTCGGCGGGCAGCAGCGCTTCGGGTCCGGTCGGCTGGAGGATCTCGCCCTCGTGGTCATCGCCGATCAGTGCGCGGGCCGCGACGGCACCGAGGTCGAACGGGTCGAGGCTCGCGGTACGGACCGTCGGGAACGGGACCCGTACCTCGTCGCCCGCCTGGATCTGCGGCAGCCAGCGCAGCGCGTTCGACATGAACGCGCTCGGCCGCAGGAACGTCCAAGCCAGGCCGGATTCCCGTACCGCCGCCTCCGAGGCGGCCATATAGCGGGTCACCGCGTTGTCCAGGTCACTACTCCCGGCCGACGCGCCGGACAGCAGAACGACTTTCTTCACTCCGGCCGAACGAATCTCGTCCAGCAACCCCGGCATGTCCTTGTAGCCGGGCAGCAGGAACACGGCGCGCACGCCGGTCAGCGCGTCCTTGAGGCTTTGCGGCCGGTCGAGATCACCGCCGACCGCCTCGACACCCTCGGGCAGCGTGACGGCGTCAGGCCTGCGAACGAGCGCCCGAACGCCCTCTCCCGCCGAAGCCAGAGCCTTGACCACTTCAGATCCGACATTGCCGGTCGCACCGGTTACCAAATGCATCGTTGAGCACCCCTTCTCACGACCGCCATCATCCGAGCGCCGTGCGCGGCACGTCCAATACACGCTGTGATAGCCATCGGCTATGCACGCCATCTGTGCCTGTCGGCGCGACGATCAGCGCAGCGTGGCCCGACTCAAGCCCCGCATGCGGAAACCCGGGGGCTTCGCTCGGCCTGCGACGTCCGGGGGCGTGGACTCAGGCGGAGCGCCACGCCGCTGTTTCGGTGGTGGGGTGGTGGCGGACGCGCAGGACCTCTCGGAACTGCCTCTGGCGGTACCGATTGCCGTGCACGAGCATGATTTGGTGAGCGGTGACCTCATCGGCGATCTTCAGCAGGCCGCGGCGGTCGGCGTGCGCGGACAAGCGCATGGTGGCCACGCGTGCACGCACCGGAACGGTGACCTCGCGGGCGTGATCCGGCAGCACGAAGTCCCCGCCCTCTTCCGACAGGCTCCGCAGCCGTGCCCCGGGCGACTCCTCGTCCTGGTAGCCGGAGAGGAACAGCGCGCTTCCCGGTTCAGGCAGGATCCGGGCGGCCCATTGCACGGCCGGACCTCCGGTCAGCATCCCGGAGGTCGTGATGACGACCCCGTTCCGGAACGTGTCGAGGTCGGCGGGGCGGTCCGCGGCGGTGACGGTCCCGCCGAAGATCCTCAGGGGCCGTGCCGAGCCCACGGTCGCCATCTCGAAGGCCGTGCTGAGATCGACCGCCATTCCGTCGATCCGTACCGGCACCTCCGGCAGATGCCGGCGCATGAGCAGGGCGATCTCCTGGGCCCGGCCAAGGGCGAAGGCGGGAATGAGCACCCTGCCGCCGCCTTGGTGGATCTCCTGTACTCCGCGGACGAAGTCGCCGACCCGCAGGTCCCTGTCATCGTGCTCGTCGCCGCAGCAGGTGGACTCCAGGATCAGCAGATCGGCGTTCCGGGCCGATTCGGGCACGGCGTAGCCGTCGACGCTCTCCTGGCGGAACCCGGAGATGTCGCCGGTGACGACGACGCGGCGGTCCCCCGCGCGGATCACCGCTCCTGCGGCACCCAGGATGTGGCCCGCCGGAAACAGTTCGACCGTCAGGTCGCCGACGCGGCGGGCCACCCCGTACGGGACCTCCTCGCACCGGGCGGCCGCGGCGTCGACCTCGGTGGTGCCGTACAGCGCGGTCCCGTCCGTGCCCCACTGGCTGAGCCGGCGGGTCCGGCCGCGCATGAGCTTGGCGCTGTCGTTCCACATGACCGGCATGAGCCGTACGGTCTCGGAGGTCGCCAGGACGCGAAGGCCGGGAAACAGGGAGACCAATGCGGGCACGTACCCGCAATGGTCGTTGTGGGCATGGGTGGCCACGATGCCGTGCAGGTCCCCGCTGGCAAGTTCCTCGATGTCGCGGGGCGGCCGCGCCTGGTCGCCCGGACGCAGTCCTGCGTCGACCAGCAGCCGGGTGCCGCCAGCCTCGATCAGCAGGCACGATCCCCCGATCTCGGTGTCGCCCCCCAGTGGGGTGACCCGCAAGTCGAGCTCTCGGATGACATGGACCGGAGAAGGTGGTGGGGCCGGGTCGACAACGGCTCGTACCGCGTCCAGCAGCTTCTCCGGAGTGAGCGCGGCGGCGGTCGCGGCCGCCAGGAGGGTCTCGTTGTACTTGCGGGGCGGGGCGGGGACATTGTGGGGGTCCCTGGCGGCCGAGTCGTCCTTCGGCTGGAAGGGCGGCTGCTCAAGTATCCGCAGCAGGGCGGCGGCGACCATCTGCGGATCCTCGAGGCGGCGCTGCGTGATCGCGAGCTGCTGGGTGAGCTTGTCGGCGCGCTCTTCCAAATCCGCTTTGGCGTCGCGTGTCTCGGCCAGCAGCCGGTCCGTTCTCCGAGCGTCATCCTGGGCGTATTCGCGCCGCTGCCGCTCGGCACTGAGCCGCTTCTTGAGGTCGGCGTTGTTGCGCGCCGCACGCTGAGCAGCTCGGTCCTGTGCAGCACCGTCCTTTGCCGTGCCGTCCTGAGGCGGCGCGGACGCGAGGTCCAGCACATCGATCGTGGCCTTGACCACATCGTCGTCGGGAGACAGCAGCAGGGCAGCGAGAGCGCGGGTACGGCCGTCGGGGCGGGCAGTGGCCAAGGCTCCGGCAGCTCGGGCCCGTACGGCGGGGAACCGGCGCAGGACGTCCAGCAGCCAGGCGCGCCCTTCCTCGAGCATCCAGTTCGGATCATCCGGCAGGCGCGCGGCGGCCGGCCGGGACCGCACCACCTGCGCCACCGCTTCCAGAATGGGGACGGTGGCGGCCCGGTCGTCCCGGAGCCTCAAGGCGCGTCCGCGTTCCGGGTGGCCTCGGCCAGGACGGGCTCGCAGCCGAGCTGTCCTTCCCGTGACTCCAACGCGCCCAGCAGCCGCAGGGCCTCCACCAGATCGGCGGTTCCCGAGTAGCCGTGCGCCTCCAGGGTCGCCGTTCCTAGATCCGGAGTCGCCTCCTCGCCGTGCAGTTCGAGCAGGTCGGCCAGATCGTCAGGGCTCTCCGGGGCGTCCGGGGCGATGTCGGCGACCAGCACCCGCCACGCCGCGGCCAGGCACGGATCCTCCCGCACCCCGGTGTCGGAGATGAGCCGGGAGGGGTCCGTGCGGAGCCGGTCCCGGCAGTACGCGAGCGCCCGGTCGCGGTCGCCCCCCTCGACGGCGAGCCGGTTGACCACCTGGCCGATCAGTGTCGGCCAGCCGCCCGTGCAGGCCAGCAGGGCCTCCTGGCCCGCCTCGTCCGGGAACCCGTGCGCGTCCTCCCACATCCACTGGCGGATCGCGAGCCGGTCGAAGCGACGCAATTCCACCAGGTCGACGCCATCTCGGGCCAGCAGGTCCCGCCAGGAAGAGGCGAGGTGGGGACCGGTCACCAGGACGAGGGCGAGCGTGCCGCGGCGGGGCGCGGCGACCGAGTCGTGGGCCTCCTTGAGCCGCGTGGCGAACTGCTGCGCGGTCTTGCCGACGGGCATGTTCGCGACGATCACGGTGTGCCCGTCATGGCGGTTTCCCCGGCTGACCGCGCCGTCGAGGGGGTACTGGCCCTGGCCGACGCCGACGGTGTGGACCTTCACCCCCGGGTGCGCGGTCTCCTCAGCTTTCAAGGCAGCGGCTACCCGGTCGGCGTGCAGGGCCCGCGACCCCGGGACCACGTGCACCAGGTCGTGCGGTCGCAGCAGGGCCGTGAGTTGACGGCTGCTCAGCGGTGAGCGCTCGGGGCCGCGCAGGAAGACCCCGCGGTAGGAGTGGGCGTCGAAACTGTCGGGTTTCTCGAACTCCCCGGCGTTCTGCAGGACGTCCTCGACTTCGGCGGTGCCGCCGAGCAGGTTGAGGATGTGCGGGGTGCGCAGCCGGTAACGGTCGGAGTCCAGCCCGAGGACGCCGAGGTTGACGCACTCGTCGAGCAGGCTGCGGAAGCCGTCGCTGGTGCAGTCCTCGAATCCCGACTCCCACCAGTATCGGCACTGCTCCGAAAGCTCGCCGACGCTGAGGGTCGCGTCCGCCTCGTCCCCCCCGTTCGCGAGCGCGTGCAGCGCGACGGTGTAGGCGATCACCTTGTAGCGCTTGTCCAGGTTGAGCGTCCACTCGAAGCGGTCCCGGAATCCGCGGGCGAGGGTCTTGTCCCGCCAGACCTCCGCGACGTCATCGGGGGTGATGTCGGAGGGGAAGTGACGGACGGCACGCGAGTCCCGGCGCAGCTTCGCCAGCAGCTCCTCGGCGAAGAGCTGGACGAGAGCGGGGGCGTTGTTCGCCTCCGCGATGACACGGGCGGCCAAAGCGTCCGGGAACCGGAAACCGAGAGTGGCCAAGGGGCGCACCAGCAGATTGAACGCGTCCTGGGGCTCCAGCGGTCCCACCGCGATGGGCTTGCCCAGATGAGCGAGCGGCTGGTTGGTCAGGCTCTGGAACCGGGCGGTCTGGTGGAGACCGGCGAAGACGACCTTCACCCGGCGGTCGGTCTCGTTCATCAGATCGCGCAGCGCGATGACGTTCTCGAACTTCGCGCCCTTGGCGTCCTCGTTGAGGAAGTGGTCGGCCTCGTCGAGGAGGATCAGGAGCTGGCGCTGAGGGTCCCCGCCGACCCACTCCCGGACGGCGTCGCGCACCTGGTCGCACCGAACCGGTCCGGCCAGGATCACGCCTGCCTGGACGAGCTTGTCGGCGAGCTTGGACCACAGCGACTCGAGCGGGGCGACCTTGCCGACGGTCTGGATGTTCTCGAGGATGACCGTCCGGTCCCGGGCGGTCGCCTGGATGTGTCGCTCGGCCTTGCGGAGCAGCGCCGACTTGCCGAGCTGGCGTCCCCCGTAGACGAAGGAGGAGCCCGTCCGGTCGGTGACCTCCCGGAGCTGGTCGGCGCGGCCGTAGAACATCTCGTCGGGAACGTCTCCGACCGGTGCGTGGGGGTTGGTGGCGGTGAACGGTGCCATCAGCGCGACCGCGGTGGCCCAGTCGGCCTCGGGCATGCAGGACAGGTAGCCGATCGCGGCATCGTCGAGCACGCCGGCCACCGGCGCGGGCCGGCGGCGGGTGGCGGCCGCGAGCTGCTGCCGCTCATCCGGGGACAGCACGCCGAAGTACCACACCAGAACGGTCTGGTCCTCGGGCTGCCCCTTGAGCAGCTCGATGAGCTGCTGGGGACCGGGGCGGCGCCATACCAGCAGCAGCCGCAGCCGGTCACCGGACGGGCTCATCCGGGATCCGAAGGCCGGCAGTAGCGCCTCGCCCACCATGTGGACCTGCTCGAGGTCGATCCAGATGCGATGCGGCTCGCTGGGAGCGTCGCGCTGGACGCCCTCAAGCCCGATCATCCGCAGGATGGCCGCCACCGTGGACCGCAGGTTGCCCGCGCTCTTGGGGCCGCGCCCGCACGTGATCCAGTGGCGCAGCCCCTCCCTGGCCTCGTCCCGGCGCGCGTTGCGGAGCGCGGGAATGCTGATGCCGGCGCCGTGCAGCATCGCGGCCAGGCTGTCGTCATCGACGTCCTTGTTCGCGAGCAGCGCGTCCTTCATCAGGGGCAGGAACTCGCTGGTCTCCTGCCGGCGTGCGCGGTTCCCGGCTCGTACCGCGCCGTCCGCGAACGTGCTGGGAAAGGCGGGGTGGAAACGCTGCAGATGGTCGATGCCCTCGGGGACCTTGTGCAGCTGCCTGCCCGCCTTGATCTGGGCCAGGAACTCACGGGCGGTGGTCAAGTCACCCTCATCGATGCGTTCGGCGATGCGGTTTCGGAAGGCCTCGACCTGCGAGTCGTCCCGGGCGCGGTCGTCTAGGTGCGCGCGCTCGCGCTCGATGCCGGCATCGCGCCACTCCGCCAGCCGGACGCGCAGTTCGTCCAGGGAACGGCCGATGCGGTCGAAGTCGCGCCGGTCGCCGGTCAGCGGGGCCAGGGCCTCGTCCGCCCGCCGGACCTCGTGCTCGGTCAGTACCCCGTCCCGGGCCCAGCCGGCCACCAGGTCGCGGAGCTCGTCGATCCGCGCGTCCCTGGTCGTGCGGGCGACCGAGATGAGCCCATCGCGCCGTTCGCGCAGCTCGGCCGCGGTCTCCGGATCCCGGTGTTCCAGAACGGTGACGACGCCGAGGGTGCCTTCGTGGTCACCGCGCTCGGCCCGCTGCTCGAACGCGGTCCGCCAGGCCCGGTCATCGGCGAAGGCGACGGGAACGAGCTGTTCGGCGGCCGGTGATTCGAGCGGCTCGAACGAGATCGGGGACAGCGTGAGGCCGGAGGCGAGCAGGAGATCCTGGTTGATCACATGTGCGGCGGTGGGCTCGGTCGTCGGGACGGGGGCGCCGTCGAGCAGGTCGAGCGTTCGTACGATCAGGCCGCACGTCACCTCGGCGGCGGCGGCCAGCACGTCGTCGGGGGTGGTCGCCAGCTCGTCCAGAGCGGCGACGATCTGGGGCCTGAGCTCACCCGCGGCCTCCTGGAGCTGCCCCAGCGGCCCGAGCCTCCAGTCCTGCGAGCCCACGGACTCCTGGGTCTGCGCCTCCTTCACCGCCCGGACCCATTCCCCCACCGTGTCGATGGCGGTCTTGGCCTTGCTGAGCAGTTGGTTGCGAGCGCCCGCGATGATCTTTTTCGTCCGGCGGCGCGCCGTGATCCGGCGGACCGTCTCATCGATCATCCGGTCGATCTCACCGTTCGTGCGCAACCGGGAGATCTCGGCGGCGGCCCGGTCGGCGAGCGCCGGATCGTCCTGAGCGGCGATCACCAGTAGCCGTCCGACCCGGCCGTCCGGCTGGACCATGGCCTTCCACACCTCGGTGGCGAGCTGGTATTTGATCTTTCGGTGCGGCTCCTCCTCCAGCAGCCGGGACGCCTCGCGCACCGCCTGTGCCCGGACCATGGTCGACTCGGCCGTGCCGCGTGCCCGCCCGGTGACGCCGGATCCCAGGTACGCCCCGCTGCGTGCCGCGCGGGCGAACGCCTCCCCGCAGTCAAACAGGGGCGGGAAAGCGGAGACGAGGACCGTGAGCTCCTCTAGGAGCCGGGTGGACTCGGGGGTCGGATGCACCAGGCCGGCCCGAATCGCGGCGCCCCATGCCAGGACGCCTCCGGCGGGGTCATCGGCGAGAGCACTGCAGCTCACCTCGCGTGCGGCCGCCGTGAACTCCGCGGAGAGCGGGCCCGCGAAGATCGCCATCTCCGCCGCGATCGCCGCGCACCGGCGTGCGGCCTCTTCCGCCGCCGGCCGGCCGGCGGCGGTACGCAGCCGGCCGGCCAGGCCGAATCTGCCGGAACGCAACGCGGCGGCCTCAGCCTCGGCGAGCCGCGGATCGGGCGAGCCGGGGGAAGCGGCGCCGGAAGCCGGTTCCCCGCCGTCCTCCCGTTCCGCAGTGGAGTCGTCAGCGGGTGCCTCTTCGAGCGCGAGGCCACGCGTTACGGTCTCGGCAGAAGGGACATCGCGCTCCTGGGGGAAGTCCTCGATGATCAGCGCGTCGAGCTCCACCAGATCCTCGTCGGCCGTCTCCCCGTCCCCTGGGACGGCCGGACGACCGAGATCCACAGCCTCGACCGCGTCATCAAGTGCACCCTCCTCATCGGGTGCACCCTCTTCATCAAATGCACCGACTTCATCAAGTGCACCGTCCGGCTGATCGGCCTGGGGGGCATGCGGCGACGCGACATCCTTGGCCGGTGCCATGACCGGAGCGAGCTCGGCCGGAGGTGGAGCGATCGTCAACCCTCCCATCAAGGCGAAATCGACCAGCGCGCCGCAGCCCTCGGGCAGTCGACGCCGTGCCTTGTCCGCCAGTTCGGGCGCCCGCGTGAGCTTTTCCGGCCGGTCCCTCAGCTCGATCAGTTCGGCGAGGACCTCCAGGCCCTCGCCGCTGCCGGATCGCGCCATCCGGCGTACCTCCTCCAGCGCGTCCGCCACGCTGTCCGGTCCCTGAATGCCCGCGAGCGCCCGGACCCGGGAGGCGCGCGTCTCCGCTGAACGGGCGTCCTCCAGAAGGACCGACAGGGCCATGAGGTCACCGGCCGGTGCGGTACCGGGTACCAGTGCCGCCACGTGTTCCCGGATCGCGTCGAAGCCCATGACCGCGTTGCTGATCCGATCGACATCGCGGTCCTCTGGGCGGTGGCCCGCGCGGAGGCCGACCGCGACCCGCTCGGCGGCGTCCGCCGCTGCGAGAAGATCGTTCCGCAGTTCGTTGAGGGCGACGGTGACCTCCGCCAAGCCGCTCCGCTCTTCGCCGGAGGTGGCCGGGAGGACGTGGCCTGGCGGCTGGGAAGGCATACTCGTTCCGGCTTCCTGGTCGCTGGAGTTCCGCTGCGCCGGTTCGCGCAGATCGAGAGCGCTGACGGGCCGTTCCGGAAGGCCGGGATTTCGCTCGCGTAGAGCCGTCCAGGCGGAGGCGACCACTTCCACGCCGCCGCCCAGGTTCGTCGCCTCGCTCGCCAGCAATCCGAGGGCTACGGGGGCGAGTGGCCGGTTCAACTCGATGACGCGAGCCAGGCACCAGGATGTGATCGAGCTGGGGCGGTCCACGGCCAGGCATGCACGCAGAACAGGCGCCTTGTCCAGGGCCTCGACCGCCCGGGCCGGATCCAGCAGGGCGTGGCAATCGTCCGCGGTCAGGTCGTCCAGGTTTCCGAACGCCCGGACGACATCTCCGCTGATCATGTCCTGAAGCACGCCGCGACGGCGAGGCTCGCCCGTTCGGAGCGTACGCAGCACCGCTTCCGACGTGCGCGGGGACACTCTCCTGGCGTCACGCAGACCTACCTGGCCGAGCAGCGTCCGGAGGGCTCGCGGTGGGCAGCCCTGGAGAAGCTCTCGCATGTCGTCGGTGCCGACCGTGGCCAGAAGGGTGTCCGCGAGGTCCGCCAGCCCGCCATCATTGCCCGGCTCGGTGAGGAGTCCCAGCGGGAACGGCCCCTCTTCTGCTAGACCACAATCACCGTGTCGGTGCATCGCCGCCACCTCCGCCGCGGGCCGCCCCGGCGAGGCTGACCCTAGTGTGATCGCCACCATACACAAGCGTGTCGACATATAGGAGTGTTAGTCGAATTTTCGGTTGATTGAGTACACGTCTCTGCTTCGAGAGTGGATGGCGTGGGTGGGACCGTTCCAGGATCGGCCGTCAAGCGATGTCCCGGTCAATGGGAAGGGCGGGCATCCGTCCTGGCGCGGGTGGTGAAAATCGTTGTGCCCGGAGGCTGTCTCAGAGAAGTAGAGGTCGGCATGCGTACGGAGCCCATCGGGGAAAGCGTCCGCCACCACATGGTCGATGTGGGCGGGGTCAGCCTGCACGTGGCCGAGCAGGGCCCGGGACTCCCCGTGGTGATGTGCCACGGGTTTCCGGGGCTCTGGTACAGCTGGCGCCACCAGTTGCCCGCGCTGGCGGCGGCCGGGTACCGGGCCATCGCGCTGGATATGCGGGGGTACGGGCGCAGCGATCGTCCCGCCGATCCGGAGGACTATGGCCGGCGGCGCACGGTCGCCGACATGGTCGGGCTCCTTGACGCGCTGGGGATCGACGAGGCCGTTTTCGTCGGGCATGACTTCGGCGCCTCGCTGGTGTGGGATCTGCCGCAGTGGGCGCCTGGACGGGTGAAGGCCCTGATCCAGCTGAGCGTGCCGCGCGTTCCCATGTCGAGCCGTCTGCCGAGCGAGTCGTACGCGCGGCTGGCCTCTCGGCACTTCACGCATATGCATTACTTCCAGCAGGTCGGCCCGGCCGACAAGGAGCTTGGCGGGGAGCCGGAACGGTTCCTGGCGAACGTGTTCTGGGCCCTCAGCGGCGGCTATCGCTATCTCGACACGTGGGCGCACCCCAGTGAGGGGAACGGATACCTCGACGTACTGCCCACGGCGCCGCCATTGCCGTGGTCGTGGATGTCGGAGGCGGAGTTCGGCTACTACGTGGAGGAGTTCCGGCGGACGGGCTTCACCGGCGGCCTCAACTGGTATCGCGCCAACGACCACGTCTGGCGGGAGAAACAGGACCGTCCGGAAGAGCCCGTCACCGTGCCGACGCTGTTCATGGTGGGCGATCGCGATCCCGTACACGAGATCATGGGCGCCGGTTCGCTGGAGGCGATGAAGGAGCTCGTGCCCGGCCTGCGGACCGTTCAGGTGGTCGAGGGGGCAGGGCACTTCGTGCAGATGGAGGCGGCCGACGAGGTCAACGCCGCCATGCTGACCTTCCTCGGCGGCTTGTAAGCCGCGGTCAGGCGTTGCTGAGGTTCGTGCCCGGGAGGCCGAACGTCGTGGTGATGGGGGATTCCATCGCGACCCGTGTGACCTTGCTTGGTAGGCGGGACGTCGAATAACTGAACGTATCCCGTTTCGCCGCGAAGTGTGGGTCAATAGGTCGGTGCGGGTTGGGTGGATCTGGTCGGATCGGCGGCGGCTCATGCGCTTCGGCATGGTCATCGGGCCGCTGGCTGCGGGTGTGGTGGGCTATGGGATCGGGCGGGAACAGGGCGCCCATTTATGGGGCGGGGTCGCGGTCGGCGTTGGGACGGCCGTGACGACGGTGGCCGTTCCGTTCCTGCTGCGGAGGGCTTGGGCCCATGGCGTTGTACGGCGTGCGACAGCGGCCGAGGTCGCGGCCTTGCCGATCAAGGATCGAGAAGAGTTGCGGCTTCAGCGGGCGCAGGCTCGGCTGCAGGCGTTCAGCAACATGGGTGTGCTGCTCGGTGTGATGTTCACGGCAGGCGGGCTGGTCTATACCGCGCGGACGCTGGAGACGGCTCAGCAGACCCAGATCACCGATCGGTACACCAAGGCGGTGGAGCAACTCGGCAATCGGGAGTCGCGGGACGCCCGTATCGGAGCCATCTACGCCCTGCATCGGCTGGCCGAGGATTCCGACCGCGACTTCGTCGCCATTTCGCAGGTGTTGTCGGCCTATGTCCGCGAGCACATCCGTGAAGGTGCGCGTCCGCGCAGTGAAGGCTCGCTACCGAATCCATCCGCAGACGTGACCGCAGCCTTCTGGGTCCTGGGGCGGATCGGTTCGTCCGAGCCACGCCCTTATCGCGGCAAGTTCGTGCAGCTGTACGGCTTGGACGCGCACAATCTCAACATGCCGTCGCTCTTCGGGTCCTGGTACGGGGTCTCGGGAGTCGTTCTGTCCAACGCTGACCTGCACGGCTCGAACCTGACGGGCGCGGGCCTGGACGGTGCCGTCCTGGGAGGCGCGAACCTGCGTGGTGCCACACTTTCCCAGGCGTTTCTCAGGCGGGCGGGAATGCGAAAGGCGGACCTGCGTGGGGCGGACCTGGCCGGCGCGGAGATAGACGATGCGGATCTGCGTGGAGCGGACCTTCGCGGAATCAAGGGCATGACACCTGATCAGATCCGGCGGACAACGAAGACGGATACGACGACACGGTTTTGATCCGTGATGCGGGATGCCCTTGATTCGGAGGTGTCGTGGTCGGTGCCGGTGGGTTCGGTTTTTTCGTGGAGCAGTTCACCGGGGACGGGTGGGTGCTGTCGGACGATCTCGTATGGCCCCGGTACCCGGTGGCGTACTGCCGGCACTGCGGCGGGCGGGTGAACGCCGAGTTCGAGCAGGCGACGCACTGGCCGGAGGATTGGGACGACGAGGACAACGGCTATGACGCTCTGTTCTGCCCGAATCTCGTCGACCGGGCCGAGCCGGACTGGACGCCCCGGCCCCGCCGCGTGCCGTGGCTGGCCGAGCCCGGCCCGGCGCTGTTCCACCGGCTCGCCGGGCCGCCTCCGGCGGTGGCGCCGATGCGCGGATTGCCGGACGATCTCAGCGAGGACGTCCGCGTGCATGCTCTCCAGTCCGGTGTCCGGGCGTCGCATCTCGGCCTTGCCGAACTGCTGGCCTATGACTGGGAACGGCCGGTCGACGGCGAGCCCGCGTGGCGTCCGGCCGGGATCGGCTTCCTGAGGACGATGTTGCGGATGGCTCAGCGGGCGGCCGGTGATCTGTCGTCGGTACGGTGCGTCGTCTGGGCGCCCGGGGACGGTGGCGCGGGTGGGCACTGACGTCATCCTGGCCATCGAGAGGCGCGGGCCGGACGGATGGGCCCTGGTCGGTGAGCCTGAGGAGATCGACCGGAACTCCGATCTGTCCGAGATCCTGCGCAGTGTCCCGCTGACGGAGTCGTCCGAGGTCCCGGGGATCGTCCCGGATCCTTGGAAGGGCGTCCCGAGCGACGCGAGCCCGGGTTTCCGGCATGCCTTCTGGACGTTCTACTGCCCGCATGATGATCCGCCGCCTTGGGAGGAGTTCGTCCAGGATCCGTCCGGGCCGTACTGCTCGTGCCTGGGCGCCGGTTCGTACCTGACGGTCCGTGAGCTCCTCGCGTACGACTGGAACCAGACCGTCCGCTGGACGCCGAGGGTGGCCGACCGTGACGACGGCCGGTTCCGGGACGGGGGCAGGGCGGGCCATATCCAGCGCGAGGCCGACGCGACGGGGCGGTACGACAGCTGGGACTCTCCCGGCGCTCACCTGCGGTGGGGCGAGGCCGTGGACTCGGAGACCCATATCGAGATCGACGTCCCTGTGGGCGATCTCATCTACGCCGACTTCTTTCTCGTCGTCCTGGCGATGGCGCGGATGGCGGGCGGCGACCTGGACTCGGTGCGGTGCGTGTTCTATTTCTTCTGGTGATGTGCGGATGCAGGGCGGCCTGATCGTCACGGTACGCAGCGCCGACCGTATCCTGGCGCTCAACATGTACGGCACAGCCATGGAGGTCCTCTGCCGCAGGTCCGCCGGCACGACATCGAGGTCCTGCCCCATCCCCGTACGGCGCGGCCGCTCGTCCCGCCTGAGCGCCCGCCGCCCCGCTGCCCACCACAGGGAGACCACATGACACAGGGACCGTTCACCGAGGATGTGGTCGGCGCCATCGCCCGGCACATGAACGATGACCACGCCGACGACTCGCTCCTGATCGTCCAGATGCTCGGCGGACTTCCCGAGGCGACGTCCGTGGTGATGACCGGGATGGATGCCGACGGCGTGGACTTCTCAGCCCAGGTGGACGACAGCCCGGAGCCGGTGCGCATTCCCTGGAGCGAGCGCCTGACCGAACGCTCGCAAGTGCGGGCCGAGGTGGTGCGCATGCACGGCGAGGCCAAGCGGCTGCACGAGCAGAGTGAGCCGTTCTCGACCCGCCTCCGTACGGCGACCCGTCCCGAGCACGGCGACACCGAGCAGTCGGCGTACATGACCGCCCTGCTCGACGGGCGGCTGAGCCGTGACCAGTACGCCGCCCTGGTGGAGCAGTTGTATTTCGTCTATGACGTCCTTGAAGAGGCGACCGACCACATGCGCGACGACGAGGTCGCGGGCCGTTTCGACCTTCCCGGCCTGCGCCGCCGTGCCGCCCTTCAGGCCGATCTGGCGTTCTACTACGGCCCGGACTGGGCCTCGCGCATCCGTCCCAACGACGCGACCCGCCGGTACTGCGCGCGGCTCCGCGAGGTCTGCTTCGACTGGCCGGCCGGGTTCGTGGCGCATCACTACACCCGCTACCTCGGCGACCTGTCCGGTGGCCAGGCCATCGGCCGGCGGGTGGCGCGCACGTACGGGCTCACCGGCGCCGACGGCGTACGGTTCTACCGCTTCGAGGCCAAGCCGAAGCAGCTGAAGGACCGCTACCGCGAACTGCTCGATGCCGCGCCGTGGAACGAGGACGAGCGAGCCCGCTTCATCGACGAGGTCCGCGCCGCGTACCAGTTGAACGCGGACCTGGCCGAGGACCTCAGCGGGGAACTCCTCGACCCGCACGTGACCGGCCGACCTGGGAGCCGCACGTGACCGGCTGATCGAAGGGCACGACAGCAGACCGTCACCTTCGACGCCGGCCGCTTCGGTACCTTCCCGGCGACGCCCAGCACCTCCTGCTGCCTGGATACCTTGCATTGCATGAGTGTGGATGGATATCTTGCAGCACAAGATATCGATCCACGGACGAGTGCTGGGCGCTCGCGGGCGGAGGGTGGCGGGATGGGGGATGCCAGGAATCGGGCGAGCCTTGCGTACAAGGCGGGGTATGCGGTCCGGAATCCGGAAAAGGTGCAGCCCTATATGCGGCGGCTGGCCCGGGACGCATGGTTGCGGATGAGCACGCGGGACCATGTCGGCTACTACCGGGCCGTGATGAAGGATGACGCCTCGCGGAGCGCCGAGAGGGCCGTCGGGGGCAGAAGCCACCGGCACTGGCTGGCGCTCGGGAAGATGCAGTTCGACTACCTCGCAGGGCACGGGCTCCGGCCGACGGATCGCCTGCTGGAGATCGGGTGCGGGAACCTGCGCGCGGGCCGGCTCTTCATCGATTACCTGGAGCCGGGGAATTACTACGGGGTCGACATCTCCCCCGACATCCTGCTCGCCGCGCACGACACTCTCGGCCGGTACGGGCTGCAGGACAGACTGCCCCATCTCACCCTGGTGCGTGACCTGGGGCTGGAGTTCCTGCCGGCGGGCCTCTTCGACGTCGTGCACGCGCACAGCGTCTTCTCCCACTCGCCGCTTCCGGTGATCCGTGAGTGCTTCGAGAACATCGGCCGGGTCATGGCGCCGGGCGGATTCTTCGACTTCACCTTCGACCGTACCGAGGGAAAAGAGCATCACGTTCTGCGCGAGGATTTCTACTACAGAACGGAAACGCTGCTCGCCCTGGCGGACGAGTATGGGCTCAAAGGCGAGTTCATGGACGACTGGGAAGCCCTTCCGCATCAGCAGTCGAAGATAAGAGTCAGGTGCGTGGCGCTCGATGACCGAGCTAGTAAAAGAAGTTGACTCACGCCTTGACCGCATACGGTCAAGGATACGGCCAAAGTGTGACAACGGCGCCCAGAGGGGTTGATGGGGCCACGATCACGCACTTGATCGACCCGAATGGCGATGCCTTTACTTGTTGGTGTCAGGAGCGGACGCCCGAATCCCGGGCAATGGCGTCCGCATCAGCCAGCAACGAAAGGGGAACCATGAAACGGTCCGTTTCATGGGTCGTCGGGGGCGTGTTCGCGGTGAGTGCCGCGCTGCCGGCCGCCAACGCGATCGCGGCGTATTCCGAGGTCAAGCACAAGGCCTCGGCGTACACCACCGGCAAGACCAGTCACCGGATCGCCTACGCCAAGGACTGGGGCGACGACGGCAGGGCGGTCGCGGCGAAGTACTACCGGAAGAGCTCCCCCGGCAAGCAGCGGACGCTGTGGAACAAGTCGGGTCCGGGACGCACCGCGCAGAGTGGAAAGGGTTCCAAGGTCATCAAGATCAGGGCCTGCGTGCAGGTACGCCCGGGTCCCGACAAGTGCGGGAACTGGAGCGCGAACTAGCGTGAGACGCCGCGGGCCGGGCGTTCACCGGCCGGTCGGCCGGTCCGCGGCGCCGCACGGGTGGAATCGTCATCGAAGGGGCTCTGGTGATGGAAAAGGGAACCACCGTTCTGCGGCTGGAAGGTCTTCGCTGCGCGGCAGGCGGACGGGTTTTGCTCGATGCGGTCCACCTGAACGTGGCCGCCGGGGAATCGGTGGCGGTGACGGGGCCGAGCGGAAGCGGGAAAACGACCCTGCTGATGTGCGCGCTGGGGCTGGTCCCTCCGGATTCGGGCACGGTCCAGGTGGCCGGTGAGGATCTCGGACGCCTTTCGTTCCGGCGGCTGGCCGCGCATCGGCGCAGGAATATCGGGGTGGTCTTCCAGTTCGGTGAACTGCTGCCCGAACTGTCCCCGGTCGAGAACGTGGCGCTGCCGGCCCTGCTCGCCGGTGAGCCCCACCGAGCGGCGTACAGGGAAGCGGCGGGCTTGCTGGAGTCCATGCGCGTGCCGGTGGACGCGACGCGTACGGCGCTGCTGTCGGGGGGCGAGCGCCAGCGGACGGCGGTGGCCCGGGCACTGATCGGTGGGCCGGCGCTGCTGCTGGCGGACGAGCCCACCGGCGCGCTCGACCGGGAGGCCGGCGCGATGGTCGCCGATCTGCTGTTCTCGCTGCCCCTGACGCGGGCCTGCGCGCTCGTCGTGGTGACCCATGACCAGGCGATCGCCGAGCGCGCCGATCGGCGGTTGCGGCTGGAAGGCGGCCGCCTCGTCGAATCGGGGGCGGTCGCACCGTGAGGGCCAGCGCGGGCGCGCCCCTGCGGGGCCGGCGGATCTGGACGCAGCTGTTGCGGATCGGCTGGGCGGCCGGGCGCGGTGCCAAGGGAGACCGCCTGCGTGCCGTCGCCCTGGTGACCGCCACCGCGATCGTTGCGTTGACCGCGACGATGGCGCTCGCCGTCATGGCCGTCTACAGCGAACGGGCCGCGCGGGACGAGAAGCGGGGTCCGCAGTTCGTCGAGAGTCCGAACGAGGCGGTGGCTCTCTGGCAGGGCCGGTACGACGCGATCGGCGACGTGTCGCACCAGGTCGTGTTCGTCGAGCCGTTGAAGCTCGGTGCACCCCCGCCTCCAGGGCTCGCCAGGTGGCCCGCCAAAGGGGAGGCGTTCCTGTCTCCCGAACTCGTACGAGCCGGTGCGCACGAGGGCATCGCCGTCCGGTACGGAAGGTTCGCCGGATCGATAGGGCCGTCCGGCCTGGCGTCTCCGGGCGAACGGTTCGTTTACGTACGGCCCTCGGTCACGGACCTGCGATCCGACAAGTGGTACGGGATCGCCGGGTTCGGCGGCGGCTCGATGACGCAGGGGGAGTCGGCGAACGTCCAGCCGATGCACCGGCTGCTGCTGACGCTGGGGTTCCTGGCGGTTCTGCCCGCGCTCGCGCTGGCCGTCGTGGCGGCGCGCTGCGGTTCGGCGACACGGGACAGGCGCGGGGCGCTGCTGAGCGCGCTGGGAGCGGGCCGAGGCCACTCCGCGCTGATCAATACCGGTGAGGCGGCCCTGCCGGTGGTGGTGGGCGCCGCTCTGGGCGTCCTGCCGTACGGGCTCGCCACGGCGGTCGATGTGCGCCTGCCGGTGGTGGGCTACCTGCTGGGCTCCGATGACCTCCGGCGCTGGGCATGGGCCCTGCCGCTGATCGCCGCGGGAGTGGTCGCCCTGGTGACCGCGCTGGTCGTGGCCGTCAACCGTACGGGCCGTCCGCGGAACGCGACGCGGCCTCGCGTGTTCACCGAGACGGTGCCGCGCTGGCGGCTCCTCCTGTGCGCGGGCATGGCGGCGGCCGTCGTCGCCGGCGGCTACGTCTCCGGTACGGCGGGCCTGTACCTCTACATCGCCGGAACGGCCGGCCTCTGGGCGACGCTGCCGTCGGTCGCCGCCGCGTTGAGCAGGCGGCTCGGATCGCGCGTCGCCGAGGCGGGCCTGCGGACGGGACGGCCCGCGCCCCTGGTGGCGGGCCGGTTGACCTCCGCCCACCCCGGGGTGGTGGCGCGGCTGGCCGTGACGACCGTCGTGGGGCTCGGCCTGATCGTCCAGGTCCAGGTGGGGGTGAGCTGGCTGGGCGCGGGGATGCGCGACGCGGTCGCCACCCAGCGCCGGATCGGCGACACGGTCACCCTCACCGCCTCCAGTGGGATGACCTCCGAGCGGGTCGTGGACTTCCAGCGCCGGCTGCCGCCCGGATTCCAGGTGCTGGCACTCCACGTACAGGACGAGCAGGCCCCCGTGCTGACGGGTTCCTGCGAGACGCTGCGCGGACTGCGCCTCCCGTGCCCGTCCACCGCGAGTCCGGTGACGCCGGCCGACGGGGACGCCCGCGCGCAGGAGCTCATCGCCTGGCTCGGGGCTCCAGGAAGGGAACTGCGCGTCGCAGCGCGGTCCGGTGGCGTGCCACACCAGTTGGTGGTCGTGGCCGCCCGGCCGCTCGAAGGACGGTCATCGCAGGTCAAGCGGGCGGCGTACGCCGCGTTCCCGGCCCCCGAGGTCAAGCGTCCCGGGGAGGAGTGGCTCACCGGAGCGGCCGGGCACGCGCGGCTCGGCGACTGGCTGGGGCTGTTCGGCGGGATCGGTGTCCTGATCGTCATGGTCGCCGCCGTGCTCAGCGCGGCCGCGGAGTTCCTGCGGTTCTGCCCGTCGCTGGCGCCGCTGGCGGTGCTCTCCGACCGGCGGCGGCTGCTGCTGTCGATCGGGCTCTGGACGCTGACCGTCCCGCTGACCGTGACGATCCTGGTGGCCGCGGGCGTGACGGTCTGGCACGGGTTCTTCTTCCTGTCCCTCACCCGGGAGGGGAGCTTCTCCTGGTCCGTCCTGGCGTTCGGTACGACCGCGGCATGGGTCCTGGCCGTGGCGGTGGGGCTGGCCGGCGGAGCGAGCGCGATGCGGGCGGCGCGGCGGTGGCGGCCGGTGGCGGACTGAGCATCCCGTGGCACGCACGATAGCCTGTGGTGCATGGCACAAGAGGAGAGCGGGCGGCGGCGCAGCCAATGGTTGCGCGGGCTGCTCGAACTCTGCCTCCTTGCCGTCATCGCCGACGAGCCCGCCTACGGGTACGAGATGACGCAGCGCCTGACCGTCAGCGGACTGGACGCCGTCGCCGAGGGCTCGATCTATCCGGCGCTCGGCCGGCTGCAACGGGACGCGCTGGTCGAGACGTACCTGGTCGAGGCCAAGGGCGGCGGGCCGGCCCGCAAGTACTACCGCATCACCGCCGAGGGCCGCCGCGCGCTGGGCGAGTGGACGTCCGAATGGGAACGGCTGACCGGCCAGGTCGGTGCCGTCCTGGCCCGGGTCGAGCGGCCGAGCGCCGACAGCGAGCGCGAGGTGGAGAGCGGGCGGGCCTGATGGACAAGGTGCTCAAGCAGTGCCGCTGGACCTGGATCCGCATCGGTGTCTCCGCCGAGGCCATCGAGGACATGGCCGCCGAGCTGAGGACCGACCTGGAGGCCGCGGTCTTCGACGGCCGCGACCCGCGCTCGTTCGTCGGCGGTGACGTGGCGGGCTTCGCGCGGGCATGGGCCTCGGCCCGCGGAGCCGTACCGCTCAGGCGCCGCGCGGGCCGGGTGGCGGTGGCCGCGATCCTGGGCGCGGTCCCCGGTGGCGTGATGGGGCTGTTCATCCTCTTCGGCCTCTCCAGCGACCTGTGGGCCCGCACGATGGGCGCGCCGGAGGTCTGGGCCTACAGCTCCGAAGGGCCGTACGCCCAGCAGACGCAGCTGGACCTGCCCGCCTGGCTGGTGATCGCCCTGTACGCCCTGGCGGCCGCGGTGGCCTGGGCGGGCAGCCTGGCCGCGGTCTCCGCGGCGCTGCGCTTCCAGGCCGACGCCGCCCGCCGGGCCACCGTACGGGCCGCCGCCGTGACCCTGCCTCCGACCGGTGTCCTGGGCGCCGTGGCGATCCAGGGCTACTCGGTCTGGCTCGGCAAGGAGTTCGACGTGGCCACCCTCGTGGGATCGGTACTCATCGCCGCCGCCATGACGGCGGCCGCGGTCGCGCTCAACCGGATGGCCGTCGTCTCCCGCTACCGCCAGGCCGCCGACTCCGGCGCATGACACCAGGGCGGCCGCCGTTCTGGTCGAGGGGCCTGCCAGGCTTTCCGGTCATGGACGATGCGGTTCACGATCTTGAGATGGCGGCGGCGCTGGGGTGGCGTGCTCCGGATGAGGCGCGGCTCGGGGAGTGGCTGCTGCGTGCGGCGGAAGGTTTCACCGGGCGGGCCAACAGCGCGCTGGCCGTCGGTGATGCCGGGTCGCCCCTGGACGAGACGGTGGGCGCGGTTCGCGACTGGTACGCGGCGCGCGGGCTGCCGGCGATGATCGCGGTGCCGTACGCGACCGGGCGGCCGGACAGCAGTGATGTCGACCGTTTCCTCGGCGCGCGTGGCTGGACGATCCGGTCGGGTGCGGCCACGGTGATGACGGCTTCGCCGGAGCGGATCGCCGGATCGGCCGCGCTGGAAGGAGCCGCGAGCGTGCGGCTCGGCGCCGAGCCCGACGTGGAGTGGCTCTCCCTGTACGGGCGGGACCTGCCCGCGATCGCGCGGCGGCTGCTCGTGTCGGCGCCGTGGCAGGCGTTCGTGCGCATCGAGGTGGAGGGCGGGACCGCCGCCATCGGCAGGCTGGCGGGATCCGGCCAGTGGGCGGGCATCACGGCGGTCGAGGTCGATCCGCGCTTCCGGCGCCGGGGCCTCGGTACCGCCATCACGGCCGTGCTGGCCGCGCAGGCGGTGGAACGGGGCGTACGGGCCCTCTACCTGCAGGTCGAGGACGACAACGACGCCGCCCGGGCGCTCTATCGCCGGGCCGGGTTCAGCGAGCACCACGGCTACCACTACCGCGTGGCGCCGGCCGCGCATTGAGGGGCCCGGCGGGGCGTGCCCATCTTGTGGAACGGCCGCGTCGCGCAGCGTGCGCGGCCCCGCTTTTCGAGGATGAAAGCGCTGATAGGCGCTCTACAAGCTCGGTTCGGTATAGCGGAATGGACGGCATGCCTTTCCAAAATGGAGATAGTATGCTAAAGTAACGACTGGTGTGCCGGGAAGACTGGTCGGCGAGACAGGTGACGTCTGCCCTCCAGGAGGCCACTGATGAGCCGTTCCGGCACTCTCCATCGCTCTGCGCAGGCGTCCATGCGCATCGGCCCGCGCGCCTTCGTCCTCGCCGCGGCCTTTCGAGATCGCTGAAACCCGCGGGCGTCGCGCCGCGTCTCAGTAACGCAGCGACGTTCGATCACCTTCCTTTCCTTTAGTGATCGCCGCATTCATGCGGTGGTCCGATGACGCCTGTCATCTTTCACGGAAGCGTGTTTCGCATGGTCGAATTCATTGACGTCGCACTGGGTTTCCCGACTGCGCTATTCAGTTTCTCGCTGCTGGTCGTCGCCGGGTACTGGGGACTGGTGGCGATGGGCGGGCTGGGGCTGGACGCCCTGGACGCCGATGCCGACACAGGGGCCGGCATCGGTGGTTCCCTGGCCGCGGTCGGGCTCGGCGGCGTGCCGGTGACGGTGGCGTTCTCGCTGCTGGTCGCCGTCTCGTGGTTCGTCAGCCTGGCCGGGGCCGCCGTGGGCGTACCGGGGGCGCTGGTGCTCGTCGCCGCTCTGGCGGTGGGCTGGACGAGCACCGCGCTGCTGGTACGCCCGCTGCGCCGGATCTTCCGGTACGGGGCGCCGGCCGCCTCCCGGCGCGACTTCGTGGGGCGGGAGTGCGTCATCCGTACCGGCCGGGTCGGGGCGGACTTCGGGCAGGCCGAGGTCACCGCCGACGACGGGACGTCCGCCCTCGTCCAGGTCAGGGTGCCGAGCTCGGACCTGCCGGTGGCGGGAAAGGCCGCCGGTCTGGTCCTCGGCAGTTCCGCGCTGATCTTCGACTACGACCAGGCGGGCGAATTCTTCTGGGTCATGCCGTACGACGGCTGACCTTCCAGACCAGAACCGCACAACCAGAACCGCACAACGAGAGCCGCAAAAGCCAGCGGTCCGAAAACGGAGCTCCGAAACCAGAGCTCCGATCCCCGATACCCCGCATTCCACCCTCCCTCTACAGACAGGGTTCTTCGATGGATGCCATCACGATCGGCGTGGGCGTGGTCATCGCCCTCGCCCTGCTCATCGCCGTCGGGTTGCTGCTGATGGTCACCCGGCTGTTCCGCAAGGTCGAGCAGGGCCGCGCCCTGATCATCTCCAAGATCAAGAAAGTGGATGTCACGTTCACCGGCGCGATCGTGCTGCCGGTGCTGCACAAGGCCGAGCAGATGGACATCTCGGTGAAGACCATCGAGATCGAGCGGTCCGGCCGGGACGGGCTGATCTGCAAGGACAACATCCGGGCCGACATCCGGATCACGTTCTTCGTCCGGGTCAACAAGACCGCCGAGGACGTCAAGAAGGTGGCCGGCGCGATCGGTACGGCGCGCGCCAGCAGCCAGGAGACGCTGCAGGAGCTGTTCTCGGCCAAGTTCTCCGAGGCGCTCAAGACCGTCGGCAAGCACCTGGACTTCGCCGATCTGTACACCCGGCGGAACGAGTTCCGCGACCACATCATCGAGGTGATCGGTACCGACCTGAACGGCTACAGCCTGGAGGACGCGGCGATCGACCACCTGGAGCAGACGCCGCTGCACTCGCTGGACAAGTCCAACATCCTGGACGCGCAGGGCATCCGGAAGATCACCGAGCTGACCGCGCTGGAGCATGTCCGGACCAACGAGCACGCGCGCAACGAGGAGAAGGAGATCACCCGGCAGAACGTGGAGGCGCGCGAGGCGATCCTGGAGCTGGAGCGCCGCCAGGCCGACGCGGAGCTGAAGCAGAACCGCGAGGTCGAGACCGTACGGGCCCGCGAGGACGCCGAGATCCAGCGCGTCCAGGCCGAGGAGCGGCTGCGCGCGCAGGCCGCGCACATCCGGACCGACGAGCAGCTCGGCGTGCAGACCGAGAACCGCAACCGGGAGGTCGCGGTCGCGGAGAAGAACCGGGAACGGGTCATCGCGATCGAGACCGAGCGGATCGAGAAGGACCGGCAGCTGGAGGTCATCGCCCGCGACCGCGCCACCGAGCTGACCAGGATCTCGGCGAACAAGGAGGTCGAGGCCGAGAAGCGGGACATCGCCAACGTGGTCCGCGAGCGGATCGCGGTGGAGCGCACGGTCGCCGAGCAGGAGGAGAACATCAAGCGGCTGCGGGTGGTCGAGGAGGCCGAGCGCAACCGCCAGGCCGTGATCATCCACGCCGAGGCGGAGGCCCAGGAGAACCTGGTCAAGGACATCAAGGCCGCCGAGGCGGCCGAGGCCGCCGCCGCGCACCGGTCCCGCGAGGAGCTGGTGATGGCCGAGGCCAGGGAGCGGACCGCCGAGATGGACGCCCGCGCCAAGGTACGGCTCGCCGAGGGGATCCAGGCCGAGACGGCCGCCGCCGGGCTCGCCGAGGTGCAGGTACGCGAGCGGAACGCGGAGGCGATCGAGAAGACCGGGCACGCGGAGGCCGTGGCCGCGCAGGAGCTCGCCATGGCCGAGGCCGTGGCCGTACGGGAGAAGCTGAAGGCCGAGGCCGAGGGGCTCACCGACAAGGCGGCGGCGATGGCCGCGCTGGACGACGCCACCCGGCAGCACGAGGAGTACCGGCTGCGGCTGGAGGCGGAGAAGGACGTCCGGCTGGCCGGCCTCGACGTCCAGCGGCAGATCGCCGAGGCGCAGGCCACGGTGCTCGCGACCGGGCTGGAGCAGGCCGACATCAGCATCGTCGGCGGCGAGAGCGTGTTCTTCGACCGGCTGATGGGGGCGATCTCGCTCGGCAAGGGCGTCGACGGGTTCATGGACAACTCCGAGACGGCGCGCGGCCTCGCCGGGCCGTGGCTGGACGGGTCGCGGAGCTTCACCGGCGACGTGACCAAGCTGCTCGGCTCGCTGGACGCCTCGGGCGTACGGGACCTGACGCTGTCCGCGCTGCTGCTGCGCCTGATCAAGCAGGGCGGCCCGGAGACCGGCCGGATGCGCGAGCTGCTGGACACCGCGCAGCGGCTGGGCGTCGCGGACTCCCCGCTCGCGCAGCTGCCCCTGGCCGAGACAGGCCCGGCCGGGACAAGCCTGGCCGAGCCGCACCTGACCAACTCGCACGCCGTTTCCAACTGACCCGCTTCCCCACCCCCGGTCGACTCGTGGCGTGTTCGCCTGTTCGCAGCCCCTGGA
>NZ_JBIRAW010000027.1:0-149021 GCF_044326315.1 Actinomadura sp. 9N407
GGATGCGCAGCGACAACCCGATCCAGCGGTTCTGGCGGGACGCGCACATGGGCCTGGCGCACGCCATCCACGTGCCCGGCTCGGTCTACCACGTCTCCTCCCTGACCGACCTGGACATCGAGCCCCCACAGGGCCCGATGCGCTCCATGATCTGACCCACCCCTCGGCACGCCCCTGCCCCTTTCGCCCACTCTCACTGAGCGGGAGGGCGGGGGCGGCGCCTTCGCTGCCCTGGCAGCTTGACCAGAACGGCGGCCGCCCGCCCGGCCGCCCCACCGACGGATCGAATCGAGGACGGACAGTGACCCAGATCCGAGGGCTCGGCTACCTGAAGGTTCAGACGCAGCACATCGATCGCTGGCGCGAGTTCGCGCTGGACGGGCTCGGGTTCGCCGAGGGCAAGGGGAGCGACCCCAACGGCCTCTACCTGCGGATGGACGAGCGCCGCTCGCGGCTGCAGTTGGTACCCGGCGACAGCGACAAGGTCCTGGCCGTCGGCTGGGAGGTCCGCGACCAGTACGCGCTGGCCGCCGTCCGCGAGGCCGTGGAGAAGTCCGGTACGGCCGTCACCACGCTGACCGCCGATGAGGCCACCGAGCGCGACGCCGAAGAGGTCATCGCGTTCACCGACCCCGGCGGCACCCCCGTCGAGGTGTTCCACGGCGCGGTCCTGGACCACAGCCCGCTGCGTACCGGCAACGGCCAGAAGTTCGTCACCGGCGCGATGGGCATGGGCCACGTCGTCCTGCCCACCCCCAACTTCGCCGAGACCGCCGCGTTCTACAACGAGGTCCTGGGGTTCCTGCCACGCGGCGCGATGAAGGTCGGCCCCGGCGTCCGGATCCGCTTCATGGGCATCAACCAGCGCCACCACAGCATCGCGATCTGCCCCGCCCCGCACGACGGCGCCCCCGGCCTGGTCCACCTGATGGTCGAGGTCGACACCCTCGACGCGGTCGGCATCGCGCTGGACACCGTCAAGAAGTCCGGCTTCTCGATCTCCTCGACCCTCGGCCGCCACACCAACGACAAGATGGTCTCCTTCTACGTCCGCGCACCCGGCGGCTGGGACATCGAGTACGGCTGCGAAGGCACCCTCGTCGACGAGTCCCACTACACCGCCGAAGAGATCACCGCCGACAGCTACTGGGGCCACGACTGGTCCGGCTCCGAGCCCCTGGCCGCCTTCACCCCTCCCGGGAAGTGACCGGGTGAGCTCTGTGGCTGGTAAGGCGGACAAGGCTGGTAAGGCAGGCAAGGCGGGCGCGTCGGTCGAGCCGATCGGTATCGGCGACATCGACGGGTTCGACCACGAATGCGATGTGCTGGTCGTCGGCTTCGGCTGCGCGGGTGCCGCGGCGGCGTACGAGGCGGCGGAGGCCGGCGCGGACGTCCTGGTGCTGGAGCGCGCGAGCGGGCCGGGCGGCTCGTCGGCGCAGTCCGGCGGGGAGCTGTACCTCGGCGGCGGCACCGAGATCCAGAAGGCGTGCGGGTTCGACGACACCGCCGACAACATGTACGCCTACCTGGAGAAGGCGCTCGGCCCCAACGCCGACACCGAGAAGCTGCGGCTGTACTGCGACGGCAGCGTCGAGCACTTCGAGTGGTTCAAGGCGCGCGGCGTGCCGTTCGAGCCGTCCTTCTTCGACAAGCCGACGTGGATGCCGTTCACCAACGACGGCCTGATGTGGCTGGGCGAGAACTCCTGGCCGTACAACACCGTGGCCGATCCCGTCCCGCGCGGGCACCGGCCCCCGGCGGCCGGTTTCGGCGGCAACGTGATGATGGACAAGCTCGTCGCGTCCGCCACCGAGGCCGGCGCCATCACCCACGGCGACACCCAGGCGACCAACCTCGTCCTGGACGGCGACCGCCGGGTCGTCGGGGTGGTGGCGCGCAAGTACGGCGAGACCGTCACGTACCGGGCCCGCAAGGCGGTCGTGCTGACCACCGGCGGCTTCGTCGACAACGAGGAGATGCTGGCCGACCACGCCCCGCTGCTGCTCGGGCACGGCAAGGTCAGCGACGGCCTCGACGACGGCTCCGGGATCCGGATGGCCACCGCGATCGGTGCCGCCACCCGCCGGATGTCGGTCGTCGAGATCGCCCTCACCGCGGTGCCCGCCATGGTCTGCCGCGGGATGCTGGTGGACGGGCTGGGCCGCCGGTTCCTCAACGAGGACGTCTACCCGGGCCACTGGAGCGTGCACGCCGTCAAGCACCAGCCGGGCCCGTACTGGACGATCATCGACGAGGAGGGCTACGAGGACATCGCCGAGGCGGACCGCTGGGGCATGCGCCCCGCGCACGTCTGCGAGACCCTCGCGGAGCTGGAGGAGTCGCTCGGCATGCCCGCCGGCTCCCTGGAGACCACCGTCGAGACGTACAACCGGCACGCCGAAAAGGGCGAGGACCCGTACTTCCACAAGGACCCCAAGTGGCTCCGGCCGCTGAAGTCCCCGTTCGCGGCGGTCGACCCCCGCGCGGGCTTCTTCAACCAGGGCGGTACGGCCCAGGGGACCGGTGCCTCCGGCTTCACCCTCGGTGGTCTGCACACCACCATCGACGGCGAGGTCCTGAACAACTCCGGCACCCCGCTCCCCGGCCTGTACGCGGCGGGGCGCGCGGCGTCCGGCATGCACGGCGAGGGCTACATCAGCGGCACCTCGCTGGGCGACGGCACGTTCTTCGGCCGCCGCGCCGGCCGCGCCGCCGCAGCACTCACCGCCACAACAGCCCCCGCCACACCAGCCGGATGATCCGAAGCACCGAAGCACTGCAGCACTGAAAGGACCCTGAATGAAGTACGCCGTCCTGCTCCCCGTGGCCGCGGGCGTCACGGCCGATCCCGAGTGGATCGGCGGGTACGCCGAGCACGCCGAGGCGTGCGGCTACGAGTCGGTCGGCGCGGTCGAGCACGCCGTGGTGGCGAGCGGTTACTCCAGCGTCTACCCGTACGACAAGTCCGGGAAGATGGAGCTGGCCGACGACCTCGACATCCCCGATCCGCTGGACCTGCTGGCCTTCCTCGCGGCCAGGACCAGCCGGATCGGGCTCGCCACCGGCGTGCTCGTCCTTCCCAATCACCACCCGGTGGTGCTCGCCAAGCGGCTGGCCACCATCGACGCCCTGTCCGGCGGCCGGCTCCGGCTGGTCGTGGGGATGGGCTGGATGCGCGAGGAGATCGAGGCGTGCGGCGTGGACTTCGACGCGCGCGGCCGCCGCGGCGACGAGCAGCTCCAGGTCCTGCGCAAGCTGTGGGACGACTCCGCCCCCGCGGGCGCCGACCACGACGGTGAGTTCTTCCGCTTCAAGGGCGCGATGAGCTACCCCAAGCCGGTCCAGAAGGGCGGCGTGCCGATCCACATCGGCGGGCACAGCAAGGCCGCGGCACGCCGCGCCGGCCGGTACGGCGACGGCCTGCAGCCGCTCGGCGTGGCCGGGGACGAGCTGCGCGACCTGGTGACGCTGATGCGGGACGAGGCCGAGAAGAACGGCCGTGACCCGGAGGCCCTGGAGCTCACGCTGGGCCACTCGCTGGCGGCGGTCACCCCGGAGAAGGCCGGCAAGCTGGCCGCCATCGGCGCCGGCCGCCTGGTCCTGCGCGGCAACGTGACCAAGGACCTGAACGAGGCCAAGGACGAGCTGTCGGCCTGCGCCGAACGCCTCGGACTCGCCGGCTCCTCGGAGTGACCGGCCTATGACCCCCGCTCATCCCAGCGGCGCGTCCCACCTCAACGGGACCCTGGGTGTCGTCGACCAGCTCGCACTCGGCGAGCTGGTCGCCCGCTACGCCCTGTACGCCGACCATCGCGACTTCGACGGCCTGAAGGGCCTGTTCACCGAGGACGCGGTGCTCGTTCTGCCCAACCCGCCCAAGGACCTCGGCCCGGTGCTCACGTCCACCGGCCGGGACGAGATCGCCGCGTCGCTCTCGTCGCTGAACGACATCCCGATCACGTTCCACGCCCTGGCGGGCCAGGTGTTCGACGCGGGCGCCGAGCCCAGCACGGCCACCGGCCATGTCGCGTGCGTCGCCCACCACCTCACCGAACGCGAGCCGGGCAAGCCGGGCGACCTGGTGTGGCACCTGCGCTACACCGACGCGTACCGGCTCGAAGAGGGCACCTGGCGGATCTCGCGCCGCGAGCTCCAGATCGACTGGATCGAGACCCGTTCCGTAAGGAAGTGGCGCAGTGGCACCTGACCGGAAGGCACGGGTCAGCGTGGTCACCGGCGGCGCGCTGGGCATCGGCGGCGCGATCAGCCGCCGCCTCGCCGCCTCCGGTGACCTGGTCATCCTGAACGACATCGACCCCGAGGCCGCCGAACGTACCGCCGCCGAGATCACCGCGTCCGGCGGCCAGGCCGTCACGGTCATCGGCGACGTCGTCGAAGACTCCACCATCGCCCGCATCACCGAGGCCGCCCGCGAGGCCGGCCGCATCGACGTGCTGGTCAACAACGTCGGCGACTTCCGTCCTGCGGCCAAGAGCTTCCAGGACAGCACGTCCGACCAATGGCAGCGGCTGTACGAGCTGAACCTGCTGCACGTCTTCAAGCTCACCCACGCCCTGCTGCCCACCATGATCGAGCAGGGCTACGGCAGCATCGTCAACAACTCCACCGTCGAGGCGTTCCGGGGCATCCCGCAGCACCCCGTCTACGCTGCGTTCAACGCGGGCGTCTCGGCCTTCACCCGCAGCCTCGCCGTCGCGACCGGCCGGCACGGCGTCCGCGTCAACGCGATCGCCCCCGACCTGGCCAACACCGAGCAGACCCCCGTCGAATGGATGCGCCGCGGCTACGACGAGGGCCTGGAACACACCTGGGTCCCGCTCGCCCGCTTCGGCGAACCCGACGACTACGCCGCCGTCGTCGCCTTCCTGGCCTCCGAGGACGCCCGCTTCATCACCGGCCACACCATCCCCGTGGACGGCGGCACCCTGGCCGCCTCAGGCTGGTTCGTCCGAGCCGACGACCAAGGCTGGACCAACCGCCCCCACAGGGCCTAGACGTGTCTTAAAGACCCGGCTGTGTTTCCAAAGACCCGGCCCACTGCACTCGCCTGGCGGCTCGTTCCGTGACCGGTTCTTGTGCGAGCGCGGCATCGCTTCGCGATCTGCCCGGATGAGGCTCGCCTCCGGCGTCGCCTCACCGGCCAGGTAACGCGCTCGCGCGGTGGCTGAGGCCACTGTGAGACAAGCCCTAGCGCCCTCTCCTCGTTGACTCGTGGCGTGTTCGCCCCGTGGCATCGGCCGTGGCGGCCAACACGCCACGAGTCAACGTGAGCTTGGTGAGGGCTCATAGCCTGTGGGGCATGGTCACAGACCCGTCCGATCTCGTCCGCTCCGGCTACAACGCTTTGTCTCGCCACTACCGTGAGGACGACGACACAACCGAGCAGTATGACCGTTGGCTGGCCGACCTCCTGGCGTGTCTGGGCGAACGCGGGCACGTCCTGGACATCGGATGTGGCTGCGGCGTTCCGGTGGCCCGGCGCCTCACCGCCGCCGGGCACCAGGTGACCGGCGTGGACATCAGCGACGTTCAGATCGAACGAGCCCGGTCGCTGGTCCCTGACGCCACTTTCATTCGCGCGGACGCCACGGCACTCGACCTTCCAGATGAATCGTTCGATGCCGTGGTCTGCCTCTATGCGCTGATCCACATGCCGCTCGACCGGCAGCCCCGCCTCCTGGACGACATCGCCCGGTGGCTGCGTCCCGGCGGCCGGCTGCTGGCGACCACCGGTCAGGACGCCTGGACCGGCACCCAGGACGGCTGGCTCGGCGGTCCCGCCACCATGTGGTGGAGCCAGACCGACGCCACCACCTATCGGTCCTGGCTGGATCAGAGCGGCCTAGAGGTCACCGACCAGCGGTTCGTCCCTGAAGGCGACAGCGGCCATGCCCTGTTCTGGGCACGCCGACATCGAACATGATCCAGCCGGCAGGACCTGTGGGCAGGCGCACGGGTCATGAGAGGGCCGCGCCTACGTTCGCGCGGACGGAAGCGGAGCATCGCGACGGCGGCCCGGCGCCGCCGATGCCGCTTCGCTCATGCGTTCCTCCACGGATCCCGGAATTCCGAAGCCGAATCCTGGTTCGGCCAAGGGCGCTAGGGCCTGTCTGACAAATGATCACCTGGCCGTTTCACGGAGCCAGAGGATCATGAGGCCAGGACAACTCCCGCGCGGTAGTGGTCCGCAACCTTGTCGAACCTGGTTGCGATCGCACGGAACTGCTTGAGGCGGGCGAAGCATCGTTCGACCACGTTGCGGTCGCGGTAGATCTCCGTGTCGAAGGCGGGTTGGCCTGCCACCGCGGCGCCCTCGGCGGCGGCGGTTGGCCACCTGGTCGCGGCGCTCGGGAATCGTGGCGGCGATGCCCCGACGCCGCAGCAGATGGCGGATGGCCCTGCTGGAGTATGCCTTGTCACCCGGCACACGGTCCGGTGTCGTGCGCGGGCGGCCCGTGCCGGCGCGCGGGGTGCGGATCCCGTCGAGGACCTGGTGCGCCTGCGAGCGGCCCGGATCTTCCAGTTCGTCCCCGTCCGCGTCCGTCCACCTGCGGCAACAAGGGCTCTATTCGCTCCCATGCCGCATCCGTCAACTCACCTCGACCGGCCACAAGATCAATTATCAGACTGGCTATAGAGTCCTACCCGTGGCGAACCATCAGGACGAGACCAGTGCGGCCTACGACGGAGTCGTCGAGCTGTACGCATCGCTGTTCGCAGACCGGCTGGAGACACAGCCGTTCGCCCGGGCCATGATCGGCACCTTCGCCGAACTGGTGCGCGCGACGGGCAACCTGCGGGCAGCGGACGTCGGGTGCGGGCCCGGACATCTGACGGCCATGCTGCACGAACTGAGCCTGGACGCCTTCGGACTCGACCTCTCCCCCGGCATGGTCAACCACGCACGGCGGGCCCATCCGGCGCTGTGTTTCCAGGAGGCGCGGATGGAGTCCCTTCCGATCGAGGACGGCGCGCTCGGCGGCGTACTGGCCCGCTATTCGATGATCCACACCCCTCCGGGAGAACTGCCGGAGCTGCTCGCCGAGCAGGTACGCGTCCTGGCGCCGGATGGCCTGCTCCTGGTTTCCTTCTTCGGGACCGAAGGACAAGAACCGGTCCGGTTCGATCACAAGGTGGCGCCTGCCTACAGCTGGCCGGCGGATCGCCTCGCTGAACTGCTGGCCGATGCCGGGCTCGTTCCCTTCGCCCGGCTGCTCCACGATCCGGCCTCCGAGCGAGGCTTCCTCGACGCTCATCTGCTGGCCCGCCGATCGTAGGTCTTGCCCGGCAATACCCGCCAGCCGGTCGGCGCACCTCCGGACTGCCAGCTCGGCGGACGCTCGCTGATCCGACTGGAATTGTCAGACAGGCCCTAGTACGGTCTCCCGCTCTAGATGCCGGCCGCCCTGCCGACGTCAAGTCATGGACGGACGAGGGCCTGCTCAAGCAAGTCTTGATGCTTATGGTGCCTCCGGGCGACGCGACGAAGACCCGATACCTAAAAGGCGAGCGACCATGGCGTACACCGCCGTTGACCAGGGCGAGCGGCTGAAGCAGCAGGCGGGTATCCGTTCGGTGCAGCTGGGTGACATGAGGGTGTCCTACGTACCGGACGGGGCGGTGCACCTCAGAGCACGCGACTTGTTTCCCGACACCACCAGCGAGGTGTGGGCCACCCGACCCGAATTCCTGAACGAGTCCGGCGACCTGGTGGCGAGCATCGCCGGCCTGCTGGTGGAGAACGGCGACGCGCACTGTTGATCGACGCGGGCTTCGGGCCGCAGTCCTGGCCGCCCGCGCCGGACGGCCCGCGCGGCGCGATCCACGGAGGTGTGCTCCTGGACAGGCTTGCCGAACTCGGTCGCAGGCCCGAGGAGACCGAGGCGGTGGCCATCACCCACCTGCAACCCGATCACATCGGCTGGCCTGGCATCCCCACCTGGCACCGACCGGCCCGCATTCGCGCATGCCGACTACCTGGTGTCCGAACCGGAATGGGCACAGCGCGAACTGCTGGAGGCGCAGGGCATGACCAAGGAGGTCGCCGGCCTGGCACCGCACATCCGGACCGTGGCCGATGGCCAGGAGATCTTCCCGGGTGTACGGATGCGGATCACCGCCGGTCACACGCACGGACATGCCGAATACGTCATGACCTCGGGCGGACAGCGGCTGATCGCCTTCGGCGACGCCATGCACTCGCCGATCCAGGGCGACCATCCCGAATGGTCCGCTGTCTTCGACCACGACCCCGTTCGATCCGCCGCCCATCGCCGCCGTCTCGTCGCTCACATCATCGGCAAAAGCTATCCCTGCCCGGGCCGAAACAGAATTCCGCCAACCGAGGGAAGTGAGCTCGCGCGATGCGCTCGTCCCCAACGTTGACCGACACCCCAGCGGGGTTCAACGGGCCCGGGTCTCCCTGTTCCGGCATGTGATACGACCCGGTGCGCTTCTCATAGACCGACAGGATCTGAAGCCCGTACGTCTCGGCATGAGAATGGGTGACGTCCGTCCACCGGTCGGCCACCTCCGCCAACCGGTCCGGCTCGTTCACCACCTGCTCGAAGACCTGGCGGCCCTGGCCAATGAGCCAGGCGCGAAAGTCGCAGAAGGAGTCGTCGCCACAGCCGCCCAGAAGCAACGCCGCGGCATCCCAGACCGGCCAAGTGAAGGCACGGTCCTCGATCGCCTCCCAAAGAAACTGAAAGCTCACCAGCTCGTCCAAGGGAAGTGTCATCAGTCGGGCACGCTGCAACCGCACCTGCTCAGCGAAGTCTCCGTGGCTCGCAGCCTGACACGCCTCAACGATTTCCCAGAAGCCATCCTCGGTCATGCGGGAAACCTACTGCACCACGATGACATCCCACGCTCGCAGGCCATGCCGGCCCTATCGCCTCCCGCGTGGTGCAGGCTCTGAATGATCACAGCCCTTGGCGAACAGTGATGATCCGAGAAGCATTCCGATCGCCATGGCGAGGATGATCCCGACCAGGATCGGGACGTAGAGGTCCAAGGCATACCTGCCGGCCGGGATCACGCCGAACTCCGTACAATGATCGCCGCGCACACCCATTTTCCTTTTCCTTCGCTTGTTGGTTCGATCCAGAAGCGGTCCGCGTAAGCCTGTACGAGCATCAGGCCCCATCCGCCGAACACCTCGGAGCGTGACGCGTCGATCTCGTCCAGCGTCGCGACCGGTAGCCGGTTGACCGGGCTCCCCTCGGCGAGATCCAGCACGCCGATCCAGAGATCGGTGCCTCGCACGCTCAGGTGGATGCGGACGGTGGAGGCCGGCTCACGACTGATCTTCACGGCGTTAGTGACCAATTCGGTCACGATCACGCTCGCGGCATCGATGATTCCGCTGATACCTCGTGCGTGCAGAAACGAGGAGACGAGGGAGCGTGCGAGGCCGACTGATGCACCGGTCGCGAGTACGTCTTTGGTCACGGCCGAATCGGTCGTCGGTGCGGCTGTCATCTCCCGCTCACTCCCCAGATGAGATGTGTGTGCTTCCACGACACATCTTCCGAGGAACGGCTACTCTCAGATAGAGAACAGCGCCTACAAAATGCCCCCCGTACCTACGGTCACCTACAATCGACTGTAGATAGTCCGGAAGGTCTACTATGCCGGATATAGACCCCATGGCTTCACTTCACGATCTGTACGTGTTCCATATGCGCCGTCTCCGGGACGCGGCCGGACTCTCCCAGGAGGCCCTCGGCCCGAAGGTCGGATACACCGGAAAGTTCATCGGGCTCGTCGAGTCCAAGAAGCGGCGACCGAACAAGAAGCTGTCCGTGGCCATGGACCACGTCTTCACGGTCCCGAAGTTCTTCGAGGCGCTACTCCCGCGAATCGCCGAAGAGGTCGGCCTGCCTCCGGGCTTCTGGGAGTACATCGAGGAGGAGAACAATGCCTCTCGGATCAAGATGTACAACCAGAACTACATCCCCGGGCTGCTCCAGACCGAAGCGTACGCCCGGGAGGTCCTCCGGGCAGGAAAGCGAGCGGATCGGATCGAAGAACTGGTCGCAACACGACTGGAGCGACAGGAGATCCTTCGACGGGAGTCGCCGCCGAATCTGGTGGTGCTACTCGAAGAAGGAGTTCTTCGTAAGACGGTCAGAGATAGGGAGACGACCAAACAGCAGCTCGCGCACCTTCTCAAACTTCTCCAAGAACCAAACGTGGCGATCTATGTCGTCCCGAGTGACGCTCCGATCTACCCAGAGAGTTCGTTCACCGTCCTCAGTTTCCATGACGAGCCGGATATGGGATACGAGGAAAGCGTGGGAGGCGGCGGCCGCCTCATCCAGGCAGGCACTCAGGTAACCGACCTTGCAGTAGGGTTCGAGCTGATCAGGGAACGAGCCATGACTGTGGCCGATTCGGAGACTCTGATCCGAACGCTGATGGAGTCGTTATGAGCGTGAAGGAGATGCCGGTCATGCAGTGGCGTAAGAGCAGCTACAGCGGGGGAGAGGGTGGCCAATGCGTCGAGTTGGCCGCACTGAACGCCTTTGCCGTGGGGATCCGGGACAGCAAGAACCCCTCCGCCCCGCACTTGACCGTTGCCAGGGATGAGCTGGCGAGCCTGGTCGGCCGCATCAAGTCCGGAGATCTTGACCTGTAGCGATTGAGGCGAAGAGGTCCCTCCCCCCGAGCGGACCTCTTCGCCTACCGTTCGCCTCGGGCGCCATCGTTCGTCCCGGCCCTATCGGCCGATCAGTCTCATGACCGGTGGCAGTTGATCACGGTGGCAGTTGATCACTGGAGCCGTCCCCGATTCCCAAGAGCGGGAGAGCCCACACCACACGGGCGGGACGAAGGGTGTGCCGGGCGTCGGTCCCGGTGTTCATTCGGGGTGGACGATGTGCCAGGTGCCCGACGGGGTGATCCAGACCAGGAGTCCGGGCTAGGGTTGGAACAGCCACCAGCCGGGTGTCTGCTTGGTGCGGTGGTGGCGGCGGCACAGGGGTGCCAGGTTGCACCCGCAGGTCGGTCCGTGGGCGTCGTAGGCGATGGTGTGGTCGAGGTCGCAGTGCTGGACGCGGCGGTTGCAGGTCGGGAAAACGCAGGACGAATGACGCGCCTCGATCATCCGCCGGAGCGCGGCGGGCGGCCGGTAGCCCGGGTGGCCGTGGCGCCCGGCCTCGTCGGTGTCGCACCAGGAATCGCGGTACGGCACCAGGCTGCGGTGCAGATCCCGTACCGCCTGGGAGGCAAGCTCGGGCAGGTCGGCGAGCTGTCCGGTGGCGCGTAGCCGCGCACGCAGGGCGGACAGCCGCAGTTCGGCGTCGTTGGCGAGTGTTCGCAGCAGGTGCTGCTGTGGGCTCGCACCCTCGACGACGTGCCGCTCATCGTCATCGCCAGCCCGTGGCGCGATACTCAGGGGCGTACCCGCCGTACCACCGCTCTGGTTCTCTGCGAGAGGCGCCTGCTTCTCCGCGCCAGATGGTCGCGGAGCTGGGGGTGCCGGGCGCGTGAGAGCTGGCCGCTCCTCGGCGAAAGATGGTCGCGGAGTTGCGGGTGCCTGGAGCGTGAGAGGTGGCTGCTGATCACTGCGCTGTCTGTCTCCAGGGCGCCGAGGTCTCGGGCGCTGGGGCCTCGGGGGTCCCAGCCGGAGGATGAAGCGGCCTTGTCGGGTCTGCGTGCTGGAGATCGGTCCGGTGATGACGTGGCATTCCTGCCAAGCCCGCCTCCCGTTCCCGGTGCCCGGCTCGGGCTGCGCCTGAGCGTCCACGATGATCGCCGACGCCGTACGTTCCGGGATGCGGTCTCCTGCCCTATCCAGGTCGTCGCCGTACTGGCGCCTCTGGTGGTGCGTGGCGTGGTGGGCGGGAGACGGGGGAGCATCCGCACGGGCCGTACCAGACACGTCGCAGGGTGCGGTGGTGATCAAGGCGGTGATGGCGTCGGGTAGCGGGTGGCCGCGTAGTAGCAGCGTGGCCAGGTCGGCGCGCAGTTGGTCCAGGGGGCGAGGATCGCCGTCGGTCCGCATCGCGGACGCCGCTGCCGTGATCTTGGCGTGGATGGCGTGGGCATCGTCGGCGGTGATGTCCAGGAGGGCCAAGGCGGCGGTGCCGGTGGCGTTGTCCCACACCTCTACCCGCCGCTTGCGCCCGGCCTTGTCGGCCAGTTCGTCGCACAGGTCGGGGGCCAGCCGGCGAGCCAGGCTCTTGGCCCGACGCCGCAGCTGCCCGGTGGTGCGCTCGGCGGCATGCTCCAGCAGAGCGGTCTCGATCCGCGTGCTGGTGTGGTCGGGCATGCCGTCGGTGGCATCGCAGATCACCCGAGCCTTGAGCAGGTCGATCCGACCCTGTTCCAGGGCGGTACGGGTGCCCGGCAGGGCGTGCGCCAGGCGTTCGGCGGTGTGCATGAGGGTGGCGGCGGCGTTGCCGGTGACGGTCAGCGCGGCTGCGATCTCCTCGATCAGGGATTCACCGGCCGAAAGCACCCGGTGATCGGGCTCCCGCTCATCCTCGATGTGCCGCCGCGCGGTGAGTTCGGCGATCGCGGCCAACTCGCGGGCCTGCGCCCAGGCGGTTTGTCGACGTGCCGCCGCCATCATCTCGATCAGTTCGGAGTCGTCCAGGTCGCATAGCCGGTCAGTGTCGGACAGGAAGGCCGCCAACTCCGGCCCGGGAGGAATATCACCAAGCCGCCGGACGCCGCATTCCACTGCATCGATAACAGGCTTAGCGCCGTCCATTGAATTCCCCCTCTCCGACTCCTTCCATCATAGTCGAACGTGTGATCGACAGCCACCATTATTCCAACATCATTCGCCTCAAATAAAGGGCCTTATGTCGGATTAATACAACTTCTGAACAATGGTGGAATGCTCCCATTTCCAAGCATCAAGGCCGAGGAAATGCGCCCGACGCTCCAGCCCAAAGACGGCACCGCCTATCCAGCGGTTCTGTGCGGATAGGCGGTGCTGATCAGCGCAGCAACCCCGCAGCTGCCTTCGCCCACTCCAGCATTACTCCACACCTCCACCACCGCAACCAACGTGACGCCCGCCACCAGCACACCCGCGCATCTCCGATCAGCCGCAGTGGTTACCGCAGCCACCCGCCTACAGCACCACCAAAAAGTGAAAGCTGAGATCGACCACCAGCGCCCGGATCCCACCGTGGGATGACCACCTCAGAGGCAGGGGGCTATTCGCTGGCGGTGGCTCTCGACTGGCAAAACCAACGAAGCCGCTGGCCTGATCAGAAGAGAACCGGAACCAGAACCCGAATCAGAACCCGAATAGTCGAGGGTCTCTACGAAGATCTCATCGGGCGGGATGCAATGGACGGGGCTCAACGGACGGGGCTCAACGGACGGCGTCTGGCCCGGCCCGGATATTGCCATCTTGAAGGACGGGCGTCTCGCCGGGCTTGTGTGTTTGACGCCTGGTGGAGCCAGTCTCGATGGACGGGGTATGGCTGCCGAGCCGCTGACCAGTGCGGGGAGCGCCAACCTTCGCCGGGCTATCCACTCCCGTTGACTCGTGGCGTGTTCGCCTTTCATCCACCAGAGGAAGGCGAACACGCCACGAGTCAACCCGGCGGCGCGAGGCGTGGGCCTGGGCTTGGGCCTGGGCCTGGGCGCGAGGCCTGGGTGTGGGCCTGGGCGCGTGGACGGAGGGGGTCGGCCGCTTTAGATATCCACGTTGTGGCAGGCCACGTGGTGGCCGTCCGCAGCCTGGCGTAGCTTCGGCTCCTCTTGCGCGCACTGGTCGGTGGCCAGGGGGCACCGGGTACGGAAGCGGCAGCCGGACGGGGGGTTCAAGGGGGACGGCGGTTCGGAGTTCTCCTGCTTGGCCCCATCCAGTACTGCAGCGGGGTCGGAGTCGGGGACGGACTCCAGCAGCAGGCGCGTATACGGGTGCAGGGCCGAGCCGGCCAGCGCCGCCGAGGGGACGACCTCGCAGATCTTGCCGAGGTACATCACCATGATCCGGTCGCTGATGTTCTTCACCACGGCCAGGTCATGGGCGATGAAGACCATGCTGAGGCCGTACCGGGTCTTTGTCTCCTCGAGCAGGTTGAGGATCTGGGCCTGTACGGACACGTCCAGGCTGGACACCGGCTCGTCGCAGATCAGGACCCGGGGGTCCAGCATCAGCGCGCGGGCGATGCAGACGCGCTGGCACTGGCCGCCGGACAGCTCGTGCGGGCGGCGGTCCCAGACGGTGGCCGGGTCGAGCCCGACGGCCTCCAGGACTTCCTCGACGCGCTTGCGGTCGGGCTTGCCGCCCCAGACGGACGGGCCCTCGGCGACCAGGTCCTTGACCTTGCGGCGGGGGTTCAGCGCGGCGACCGGGTTCTGCAGGATGATCTGCAGCTTCTTGCGCTGCTCGCGCAGCGTCGCGGCGGACATCCCGGTCAGCTCGGCGCCGTTCAGCTTGACCGAACCGGCGGTGGGCGGCGGCAGCTGCATGACCGCGCGTCCGGCGCTGGTCTTGCCGCAGCCGGATTCGCCCAGGATGCCGAGCGTCTCGCCGTCCAGGAGGTCGAAACTGATCCCCGAGACCGCGTGCACCTTCTGCCCGCCGCCCGCCGGGAACTCCACGACCAGGTCGTCCACCGTGAGGACGCGGTCGCCCTCGGAGCGCATGTGCGCGGTGCCGGTACCGGCCATCAGGCACCTCCAGCGTTCTCAGAGTCTCGGGCTGTGCTGTCAGAGGGCGGGGAACCGACGGGATGGAAGCAGGCGAACGCGTGCCCGTGATCGTCCCCGCTGACGGGAACCAGGACGGGCAGCTCGTCCTGGCAGTCGAGCTGGGCGTGCCGGCAGCGCGGGGCGAACCGGCAGCCGTCGGGCAGCGCGGCGATGTTGGGCGGGGTGCCTTCGATCGCCTGGAGGGTGGTGTGCGGCGGGTCGCCCAGCTGCGGGACCGAGGCCAGCAGCGCCTCGGTGTACGGGTGGCGCGGATTCTCGAAAAGAGCGGCAGCCGGGGCCGTCTCGGCCATCCGGCCCGCGTACATCACCGCGACCCGGTCGGCGCGACCGGCCACCACCGCGAGGTTGTGGCTGATCAGGATGATCGCCGTGCCGAGCTCGGACTGCAGCCGGGCCAGCAGGTCCAGGATCTGCTTCTGTACGGTCACGTCCAGCGCCGTGGTCGGCTCGTCGGCGATCAGTAGCGAGGGCTCGCCGGCCAGCGCCATCGCGATCACCACCCGCTGCCGCATCCCGCCCGACAGCTCGTGCGGGTACTGGTCCAGCCGGCGGCGCGGCTCGGGGATGCCGACCAGGGCGAGCAGTTCCTCGGCCCGGGTACGGGCGGCGGCGCGCGACAGGCCGCCGTGCCGGCGCAGGCTCTCGGTGAGGTGCCGTCCGACCCGCTTGACCGGGTTGAGGGCGGTCGTCGGATCCTGGAAGATCATCCCGACCCGGGTGCCCCACAGCTTGCGGCGCTCGGTGTCGGACAGCGCGTGCACGTCCGTGCCGTCCAGTACGGCCTTGCCGGTCACCGTCATGGACGGGCCGTTGCTGTACAGGCCCATCACGGTGCGGCCGAGCACGGACTTGCCGGACCCGGACTCGCCGACGATGCCGAACATCTCGCCGCGGCCGACGGTGAACGAGACGCCGTCCACCGCCCGCAGCGTGCCGCGCTCGGTGTGGATCTCGGTCCGCAGGTCCTCGACCGACAGGACCGGGCCCTGTGCCGTGCCCCCTGCCGTACTCGCCGCAGCACGCCCTGCCGCACTTGCTGCCGGGCTCTTCTCGGCGGGGCCGGCGCTCTGGTTCGGGCTCTTGTTCATCGCTGCCTTCCTAGAGCTTCGCCTGCCGGGGATCCCACCGCTTCCTGGCCTTCTCGCCGATGAGGTTGAACGCGAAGACGGTCAGGAAGAGCGTGATGCCGGGGACGAGCACGATGTGCGGATGCTCGGAGAACGCGTTGTTGTCCTGGCCCTCGGCGATCATGTTGCCCCAGGACGGGGCGGGGGCCTGGATGCCGAGGCCGAGGAAGCTCAGCGAGGCCTCCGCGACGATCAGTACCGAGACCATGACCATTCCGTACGAGGCCAGCGGCAGCGCCACGTTCGGGGCCAGCTCGCGCAGCATGATCCGCCACCGGGACGCGCCGAGCGCCTGGGCGGCCAGGACGAACTCGCGCTGGACGAACGCCAGCGTGTTCGCCCGGGCCATCCGGATCATGCTCGGCAGCGCCAGCAGCGACAGCGCGATCGCGATGTTGCGCAGGTTGGGCTCCAGGACGGTGCCCAGCGCGATCAGCAGGATCAGCGGCGGTACGGCCAGCAGCGCGTTGGTGAAGATCCCGATCGTGGCATCGGTGGCGCGCCGGAAGTAGCCGGCCGCGATGCCGATCGCCCCGCCGACGAGCATCCCGATCGCCACCGCGCCGACCGAGACCACCAGCGACGAGCGGGCTCCGTAGACGACCCGTCCCAGCAGGTCGAGCCCGAAATTGTTGGTACCGAGCGGATTCTCGGTGGACAGGTCCGGGACCGCCATGCCGGGGGCGTCGAGCGTGTGGACGATGTCCTGGTGCTCGCTCAGCGGCAGCAGCGGCGCCAGGATGGCGGCGCCCACCAGGGTGATCAGCCAGACGGTGCAGACCCAGAACATCAGGTCGAACGAGGCGCCGAAGAGGGCGTGGCCGACCCTGTTCAGTCCCATGTACGAGGCGCCGAGGCCGGCGATGACGGCGACGATCTGCGGCCAGCCGGTGCCGGCCAGCACGGTGACCGACAGCCCGAAGACCACGAGGCCGGGGATCGCCAGGGCCAGGCCCGGCCAGGAGACCCTGCGGGCCGGCTCTGCGGGCTTGCCGGGGCGGCTCGGGGAGGTGACGGCGGCGTCGGTGCGCGTGGTGTTCGCGGTGTCTTCGATGTGCGCGGAGGTGTCAGACATGGGCCCGCCTGATTCGTGGGTCGAGACGGCCGTAGGACAGGTCGATCAGCGCGTTCACCAGGACGTACAGCAGCGCGATGACCAGCACCGCCCCCTGCACCATCGGGACGTCGCCCTGGTCGGCCGAGCCGATGATCAGCGACCCCATTCCGGGCAGCGCGAACAGGAACTCCACGATCACCGTGCTGCCGACCAGCCGTCCCATGCTGATCCCGAGCAGCGTGATCAGCGAGAACGAGGACGGCCGCAGCGCGTCCCTGACCAGCACGTGCAGCGGCGACATGCCCTTGGCCCGCGCGGCCAGGATGAAGTCCTCGCGCAGCGTGGTGATCAGGTCGCCGCGCAGCACCCGGGCGAACGTCGCGATCTCCACCAGCGCGATCGTCAGCGCGGGCAGGAACGCGTGGTGCAGGTTGGCGCCGAGGCCGTCGGTGATCCGCGCCCACTCCAGCCGGGGGAACCAGCCGAGCCCGTTGGCGAAGACCCCGATCAGCAGCATTCCGGCGAGGAAGCTGGGCACCGACAGGATGCCGAACGTCCCGGCGCTGACCAGCTGGTCGACCCGGCCGCCCGCGTGGTACGCCGACCACATCGCCAGCGGGATCGCGATCACCAGGGCCATGAACAGCGCCATCAGGGCCAGCTGCACGCTGACCGGCAGCGCGGCGCCGATGCGCTCGGCGACGTCGCTGTACGGCGGCAGGAACGAGTCGCCCAGGTCACCCGTGAGCGCCGACCCCACCCATTCCCCGTACCGCACCGGGAACGGGTCGTTGAGGCCCATCTTGTCCCGCTGCGCGTCGTACTCCGCCGCGGTGTGGCCCTCACCGAGGACCACGACCGCAGGGTCGCCCGGCATCAGGTCCACGAGCGCGAACGTTCCGATGCTGACGATGAACAGGACCAGGGCCAGCTCGCCCAGCCGTTTCGCGAAGTTCAGCAGCATGGCGGTCACCTCCCTCCCCTGCTAGCGGTCCCGGGCATCGGGCTGGTCATCCCGTTCACCGAGCTAACGACCCCGGGCATCGGCCTGGCGAGCCCGTTCACTTGGCGATCCAGGCGTCGTTCAGGAGGACCATCGCGTTCACGGTTCCGATGACGCCCTGCACGTTCTTCTGCCAGGCCACGAGCTCGGGCTGCGGGCCGAAGATCAGAGCGGGGACGTCCTCGTTCCACTGCTGCTGGATCCGGCCCATGACCTCGCGCTCCTGCTCGACGGCCCCGGCGCTCTGCAGTTCCTCGATCAGTGCCGACATCTTGGGCGTGTCGGCCATCCCGTAGCGGGCGTTCCCCTTGGAGTGCAGGGTGGCGTACATCCGGCCGAACGGACCGGCCTCGCGCCAGCTCATGCCCCAGCCGGAGATGTCGTAGCTCTTGTTGATGGCGACCTTGGCGGTCTGGTCGGCGATCGAGCGGACCAGGTCGAGCTGGACGTCGAAGCCGACGTTCTCCAGCATCGCCTTGACCGCCAGCGACGTCGTCCGTGATGCCGGGTCCTGGCCGTCCAGCCAGCTGACCTTGCCGTCGTAGCCGCCGGCCTTGGCCTGCTTGAGCAGCGCGCGGGCCTTCTCGGGGTCGTAGGCGAGCGGCTTGACGCCGGTGTGCCAGCCGGAGAACTTCGGGAAGATCTCGTTCGAGGCGAGGCCGCTGGCGCCGGGGAAGGCGCGCTGGTAGATCACCTCGGGCTTGATCGCGTGGAACATCGCCTTGCGCACCCGGGGATCGGCGCCGGGCCGTCCCGGAGCGGAGTTGATCACGCCGACGTTGCCGAGCGCGACCAGGTTGTAGAAGCCGTGGTAGCCGGCGTCCAGTGCCTCCTGGGCGAGCACGGGGTCGCGGAGGAACGCGGCCTGGGTCCGGTTGCCCTTGAGGGCGTCCAGGGCGGCGTTCGGGTCGTTGACGTAGACGATCCGGACCTTGTCGAGGTTGGGCCGGCCGTCCCAGTAGTCCTTGCGGGCCTCCAGGACGGTCTCCTCCTGCGGCGCGTAGTTGCCGAGGGTGAACGCGCCCGCGCCGACCGGCTTGAACTTGCCGCCCGCGTCGGCCGACTTCGCGACGATCATGCCCGCGCCGCCGGCCAGGACGTAGCCGAAGCTCGGCCACTTCTTGGTCAGCTCGAACACCACGGTCGAGTCGTCGGGCGTCTCGACGGCCTTGACGTTGGCCTTCCAGAGCGCCGCCTCGTCACCGCCGTTCTTGACGTACCGTTCGATGCTCCACTTCACGGCCTGGGCGTCCAGCGGCTCGCCGTCGCTGAACTCGACGCCGTCGCGGAGGTCGAGCGTCCAGGACGTGCCGTCCTCGCTCGCCTTGAGGCCCTCGGCCAGCTGGGGCTTGAGTTCACCGGACGCGGTGTCGTACCGCATCAGGACGTCGTAGACCGCGGCCAGCTCGATGCCGCCGGTGGAACCGGCGACGATCGCGTCCGCGGGGTCGAGCAGCCCTTCCTCGGAGTAGGCGCTCAGGGTCAGGGTGCCGCCCTTGACGGGAGGACCGCCCTTCTCCTCGCCGATCATCCCGACCTTGTGCTCGGTCCTGGGGCCGGTCTCCTGCGCCGCGCCGCCGGCGCCGCTCGCGCCGCCGCCCTGCCAGGCGCACGACGTCGCCAGCACCGCGGCGGCCAGAAGGCCGGCGGTGGGCCGTGGCCATCTACTGAAGGTCTTCACAATCCTCCCGTGAACCGCCGCCAACCGTGCTTCGGTAAGGCCGGAACGAGACAAACAGCACTGACCACATCGGGGGACACCAGTCCCGATGAGTGAGACCTAGGCCACTTCACCAGGCAACATGCCGGGATGTTCGCTGGCGGACAGGTTCATTCGAAGGAGGGGAGACGGCATGGCGGGCGGTTCGGCGAGCGGTGCAGGAAGCAGTGAGGTGAACGGACCAAAGCGTGACCCACACGACCGGGAGCGCGACCCGGAGAACGGCGCAGAGCGCGATCCGGGGAACGCGGCTGTGGGTGCCCTGCCGCCCGAGGAGCGGGGCACCGGACCCGTCACGTTCGCGGAGCTGATCGCCGCGCGTTCGGCCGACGACCGCACCGGGGTGTACTTCGAGGACCGGAGCTGGACCTGGCGCGAGGTCGTCGCCGAGGCGCGGCTGCGGGCCGGCCTCGCGCGCGAGATCAAGGGAACGGCCGGCGGTTCCCGGCAGCGCGGCCCCGGGCAGCGCGAGTCCTGGCACATCGGCCTGTTTCTGGAGAACGGCCCCGAGCACCTGTTCTGGATCCTGGGCGCCGCGCTGGCCGGGATCCCGATCGTCGAGCTGAACCCGACCCGGCGCGGTGCCGAACTGGCCCGCGACATCGGCTTCACCGACTGCCGGATACTGATCACCGAGACCGCGCGGCAGCCGCTCCTCGACGGCGTCCTGACAGAGCCCTCGGGCCGCGCGGACGTCCCGGGCGTCTCGGATGACCCGGGCGTTTCGAACGTCTCGAACGTCTCGGAAGTCCCGGGCGTTTCGAACGTCTCGGGCGTCTCGGGCGTCTCGGATGACCCGAATGGCACGGGTCGCGCGGACGTCCTGGATATCCCCGTCCTGACCATCGACGCCGGCGCGTACGCCGAGCGCCTGGCCGCCGCAGAGCCGCTGCCCGCCGACGCCCCCGCCGTGAACCCCGCAACGTACTTCTCGCTGGTCTTCACCTCCGGGACCACCTCGGCCCCCAAGGCCGTCATCTGCAGCCAGGAGCGGCTCGGACGGATCGCCCTGCAGCAGCGTGACCGCCGGGGCCTCACCCGCGACGACGTGTTCTACGTCGTGATGCCGATGTTCCACTCCAACGCGCTGATGGCCGGGATCGCCCCCGCCGTCAGCACGGGCGGCGGCCTGGTGCTGCGGCGCAAGTTCTCGGCGTCGGGGTGGCTGCCGGACGTGCGCCGGTACGGGGTGACGTTCTTCAACTACGTCGGCAAGCCGCTCAGCTACATCCTGGCCGTACCCGAGCAGGAGGACGACGCCGAGAACACGCTGCGGATCGCGTTCGGCAACGAGGCCGCCGAGCGCGACATCGCCGAGTTCGGCCGCCGGTTCGGCTGCCAGGTGATCGACTCCTACGGGTCGAGCGAGGGCGAGATCCGGCTGAACCGCGTTCCCGGGACGCCGTCCGGCTCGCTCGGCGCGGCACCGGAGGGCACGGTCGTCGTCGACCCGGACACGCTGCGGGAATGCCCGCCCGCACGGTTCGACGAGCACGGCACGCTGCTGAACGGCGAGGAGGCCATCGGCGAGATCGTCGACAAGACGGGCGCCGCGCGGTTCGAGGGCTACTACAACAACCCCGAGGCGACGGCCAAGCGGGTCCGCAACGGCTGGGTGTGGTCGGGCGACCTCGCCTACCGCGACGCCGACGGCTACTGGTTCTTCGCCGGCCGCGACAGCGACTGGCTGCGGGTGGACGGGGAGAACTTCGCCACCGCGCCCGTCGAACGGCTGCTGGCCCGCTTCGAGGCGTTCGACGACGTCGCCGTGTACGCCGTACCGGACGAGCGCGTCGGCGACCAGGTCATGGCGGCCGTGACGCTGCTGCCGGGACGCACCTTCGACGCCGCCGCGTTCGCCGCGTTCCTGGACGCCCAGCCCGACCTCGGCACGAAGTGGGCGCCCCGGTACGTCCGGATCATGTCCGAGCTGCCCCGTACCGCCACCAACAAGGTGGTCAAGCGCCCGCTGCGTACCGAGGCCTGGAACACCACCGACCCCGTCTACAAGCGAGACGGGGCCGGCTACGTGCTGGGCCAGGCCGTGTTTTAAAGTCCCGGCTCACGGCGCTCGCCTGGCGGCTCGCACCGTGACCGTGCCTTGGGCGAGCGCGGCATCGCTCCGCGATCTGGCCGGTGAGGCTCGCCTCCGGCATCGCCGCACCGGCCAGGTAACGCGCTCGCGCGGTGGCCGAGCCACTTTGAGACAGGCCCTAGAAGCCGTAGGGCTGAGCCAGGGCTCAGCTGCTCGGGGGCAGCATCTTCTTCATCGCCTCGTGGGCCCCCGCGACCATCTTGGCGCGGGGGAACCCGCTGCGCTTCTCGGCGGCCACCCGGTTGCCGCCGGCGACCCAGACCGGGCCGTCGGCGAGGTGCTCCAAGCCCTCGCGCGCGATGTCGTCGGGCTCGGCGACGTTCAGGCCGGGCATGTCCATGTTGAGCCCGGCCCGCGCCATCGCCGGGGTACGGGTGACGCCCAGCACCAGCTCCAGGACGTCCACGCCGTGCTCGCGCAGTTCCAGCCACAGGCCCTCGGCGAAGATCCTGCCGAACGCCTTGACCGCCGAGTAGATGCTGATCTGCGCCTGGCCCATGAACCCGGCCAGCGAGCCGACCAGGATGATCCCGCCGCGGCCGCGCTCCTTCATCAGCGCGCCGAAGTGCTGGGTGATCGCCAGCTGCGCGGTGATGTTGAGGTCGATGACGCCCTGGAAGCGCTCCAGATCGCCGGTCACGAACTCGTGCCCGTAGCTGTTGGCGCCCGCGTTGAAGATCATCAGGCCCACCTCGAGCCCGTCGGTCACCGCCCGGATGGCCTTGAGCGGCTCCGGCGCGATCAGGTCGAGCTCGATCGTGCGCACCTCGACACCGGTCGCGGCCCGTACCGCCGCGGCGGTCTCGGCCAGCGGGCCCGGCTTGCGGGCGATCAGCACCAGGTTCAGGCCCGCCTCGGCGAGCCGCATCGCGAACGACGCGCCGACCCCCTCGGAACCCCCCGCGATCACGGCCCAGGGCCCGTAGCGGTCCTTGTCGATCACAGCCCCGCCGGTCTCCCCGTCGGTCACCCCGTGGGTCTCCCCGTCGTTCATTCGTCTCCGTCCAGATCTGGCGTCCACGCGACGCCGTTGATATGCGAGCCGCCGTCCGCGAACAGCGTGTTGCCGGTCAGGTAGCGGGCTCCCTCGCTCGCCAGGAAGACCACGATCGGCGCGATGTCGTCCTCGGGGTCGCCGAGCCGGCCCATCGGGTTGGCCTGGTCGGTGGCGGCCTCGATCTCCGGATGCGCCGCCGCCATCCGCCGGAACGCCGCGCTCTTGGCCCCCGGGCACACCGCGTTCACCACCACGCCGGTGGGCGCCCACTCGCGCGCCGCCGTACGGGTCAGGGTGCGCAGGGCCTCCTTGGCGGAGTTGTACTCCAGCGTCCCGATATGGGCGTTGACCCCGTTCAGCGAGCACATGTTGATCACACGGCCCCAGCCCTGCGCCTTCATGTGCGGGAACGCGGCCTGCATCGCCCACAGCGGGCCGTAGTAGCCCATCGCGAAGCCGCGTTGCAGCTGCTCGTCGGTCTTGGTCTCCACCCGGCTCACGGACCCCGCGCCCCAGGCGTTGTTGACCAGGACGTCCACCGTGCCCCACGCCTCGACCGCCGCCGCCACCATGGCCAGTACCTGCGCCTTGTCGGTGACGTCGGTGGCCACGAAGCGGGCGTCGGCGCCGAAGTCCTCGACCAGTTCCTTGGCGACGCGCCGCCCGCTGTCCTCGTTCAGCTCCGCGACGAGGACCTTGGCGCCCTCCGCGGCGAACCGGCGGGCCACGCCGCGACCGATGCCGTCACCGGCACCGGTCACGATCGCGGCCCGCCCCGCCAGCTCAGTGCCCACCAGCCCAGTGCCCGCCACTTCAGTGGTCATGGTCATGGGCCGGGCGCTCCCCCTCCGGCACGCCGGCGCCGTAGTCCGGTGTCTCGTCGTCGAGCACGGGGAGGCGGCCCGTCGCGGCCGCCCTGGCGATCGACTCGCGCAGTGCCGGGCACGTGCTGTGGCCGTCGGCCGGCGGGGTGGAGCAGACGGCCATCGCCTGCGCGTTCCACTGGATGCTGGTCTGCTCCCAACTGGCCTTGCGCACGAGCACGGCGACACCGCACCGCGCGCAGTCCACCTCCGTCATCGGCACGCCGCCGGACGCGACGGAGCCCAGCCGTTCGTCCTGCCGAACAATCATGACGATGCTGCCTTTTCCCTCCTGGCGATGTTCTCCTCGACCTCCCGCTGCCAGGACTCGACCGGGCGGGTGGTGTCGAGCTCGTGCTCGAACCGCGCGGTCATCTCCGGGTCGATGTCGGCCACGTCCACGTAGAACTGCTCGTACCAGCGGCGCAGCTGGTAGACCGGGCCGTCCTCCTCGCACAGCAGCGGGTTGTCGATCCGGGCCTTGTGCTTCCAGATCTCGACGTCCTGGTCGAAGCCGCTGAGGATGAACTTCGACATCGTCTTGGCCATCTGGTCGGCCGCGTCGCCGGGCAGCTTGTCGGAACGCTGGGCGATGATCCCCGACATCAGCACGAACGAGTTCTCGTCGATCGGGTAGTGGCAGTTGATCAGCACCGACTCCAGGTCGAAGCCCTCGTAGTGGTACGTGAGGTCGTCGATCATGAAGGACGGCCCGTAGTACGACGCCACCGAGCTGTTGCCCGTCAGCACGGGCGCGTTGCTCGAGGCGGGCCGGGCGGTGTCGGGACGGCTCTTGCCGTTCATCACCTGGGTGGCCACATGCCCCTCGAACACGTTCTTGAAGAACGTCGGGAACGAGTGGTGGATGTAGAAGAAGTGCGCCATGTCGACGACGTTGTCGATGACCTCGCGCACGTTGGTGTGCACGACGGTCTTGTTCCAGACCCAGTCGGTCCAGTCGTCGCGGGTCGCGCCGGGGATCTTCGGCACCATGACCTCGGGCGGCGGCGGGTTGCCCTCCGGGTCGTTCCAGACGAAGAGCATCCCGTCCTGGTCGGCCGTCTGCCAGGCGGCCGTACGGGCGCGCAGCGGCACCCGGCGGGAGTAGGGGATCTGCTTGCAGCGGCCGTCGCCGCCCCAGCGCCAGTCGTGGAACGGGCAGGCGAGTTCGTTGCCCTTGACCGTTCCCTGGGACAGGTCGCCGCCCATGTGCCGGCAGTAGGCGTCCAGGACGTTGATCTTCCCGTCCTCGCCCTGGAACACCACGAGCTTCTGGCCGAAGGCGTTGATGGTGTGCGGCTTGCCGTCCTTGAAGCCGTCGGACAGGCCGAGGCAGTGCCAGCCCCGGGCGAACCGGGTGGAGATCTCCTCCGCCTCGATGACGCGGATCGCGTCGGACTCGGCTGCGGTCACGTGGATCATCCCTTCCAGGGCAGGGGTCTTTGCAGACCAGTGCATCAGGGTGAACGCTAGGTCGCGGATCGGATCACCGCCCCCCGGCGTCCCAGTGGCCGGGACGCTCCCGCCCGGCCGCGGCCCGTCGATGGTCTGCTGCCATAGTAAGGAGAGCGCGTTAGGGGAGCCGATGAGCAACCAGGTCCAGGCCGCGGTACGCGAGCTGCTGCCGCAGCTGGCCGAGCGGGCCAAGTCCGTCGACGAGAAGGGGCGGATCCCGGACGAGAGCATCCGGGAGCTCGCCGAGGCCGGGCTGTTCCGGATGCTGCAGCCGCGCCGCTTCGGCGGCACCGAGTCCGAACCCTGGCGGTTCTACGAGTCGATCAGGGAGATCGCCGGGGCCTGCGCGTCCACCGGCTGGGTCGCCGGGATCCTGGGCGTGCACTCCTGGCACCTGGGCCTGTTCCCCGAGACCGCCCAGCGCGAGGTCTACGGCCGCGACCAGGACACCCTGGTGTGCTCCTCGTACGCCCCCGTGGGCCGGATGACGCCGGTCGAGGGCGGCTACGAGGTTTCGGGCCGGTGGGGCTTCTCCTCCGGCTGCGAGTTCGCCTCCTGGGGCCTGCTCGGTGGCCTGGTCGTCGGCGCCGAGGGCAAGCCGGTCGACTTCATGACCGTCCTGATCCCGCGCCAGGACTACGAGATCAGCCCCGTCTGGGACTCGATGGGCCTGCGCGGCACCGCCAGCGACGACATCGTGGTCGAGGGGGCGTTCATCCCCGAGCACCGCACGATGCGCAACTTCGACCAGGCCCAGCTCCGCACGCCCGGCCGCAAGGTCAACACCGGCCCGCTGTACCGGATGCCGTTCGGCACGATCTTCACCTCCGCGGTCACCGCCGCCGTGATCGGGATCGTGGAGGGCTGCCACCGCTCGTACGTGGCCGCGATGCGCGACCGGATCCGGCTCAGCCTCGGCGGCGGCCGGTTCGTGGAGGACCAGTTCGCCCAGGTCGCCGTCGCGCGCGCCTCGTCCGAGATCGATGCCGCCGTCCTGCAGACCGAGCGCAACGTCCGCGAGATGTACGAGTGCGTCGTCAAGAACGAGTCCATCCCCATGGAGCTGCGCCTGCGCGCCCGCCGCGACCAGGTACGCGGTACCGAGCGCGCCATCGAGGCCATCGACATCCTGTTCAAGACCGCCGGCGGCAACTCGCTGCGCCGCGGCCACGTCCTCGAACGCGCATGGCGCGACGCCCACGCCGGCAGCCTCCATGTGGCCAACGACGTGGAACGCGGCCTCTCCATGTACGGGCGAGGCACCTTCGGCCTCACCGTCGAGGACAACCTGATCTAGGGCATGCCGGCCACAAGCGCGTCCGATGGCACCGTGGACGAGAAGTACGACGTGGTCGTCGTCGGGGTCGGTGCGGCCGGCTCGGCGGCCGCGCTGGCCGCCCACGAGGCCGGTGCCCGCGTCCTCGTGGTGGAGAAGTGCGATCCCGGCACGGCGGGCGGCAACACCCGCGTCAGCGGCGGCGGCTGGTTCGTTCACGACGACCCGTCGCGCGCCGAGCTCTTCCTGCGCAACCTTTCCGAGGACTTCCCCCTCCCCGACGACGTCGTGGAGGCATGGGCCCGGGAGACCGCCGGCCTGTCGGACTGGGTGCGCGGACTGGGCGCCGATGCCAGGGCGAACCCCGATTACCACACGGGCCCGGAGTACGACGACGTCGAGGGAAGCGACTGCTACGGCGGCATGGAGACCGTCGAGGGCCGGATGGGCAACTTCCTGCTCTACGACGCCCTGCTCTCGGCTTTGGCCGAACGCGGCATCGAGGTCCGTTTCTCCGAGCCCGCACAGCGCCTGCTCACCGACGGGGACGGCAACGTCACCGGCCTCGAGACCCCGAGCGGCACCATCGGCGCGCGCGGCGGGATCGTCCTGGCCACCGGCGGCTTCGAGGCCGACCCCGACATGGTGGCGAACTACCTCCGGGTCGCCGACCACGTCACCTGGGGCTCCCCGTACGCCACTGGAGACGGCCACAGGATGGCGCAGGACGTCGGGGCCGACCTGTGGAACATGAGCAACATGATGACGATCGTCGGCGTCCCCACCGGCGACGGCAGGGGCAACCTCCTCGCGCTATGGCATGCCCAGAACTACATCTTCGTCAACGGCGAGGGCCGCCGCTTCATCGACGAGAGCTCCCGCAACAAGCACGGCCACGTCCTGCGCAACGGCTATTACGAGCATTTCCCGCTGCGCCCCCTGTACCTCGTCTTCGACGAACGCGTCCGTACGGCGGGCCCGATCGTCCCGGGCCCCGAAGCCCTTCCCGTCGGCTGGTCGACCCTCATGGACGGCCACGCCTGGAGCCCCGACAACTCCGCCGAGATCGACGACGGCCGGATCGAGCGGGCGGAGACCGTCGGAGGGCTCGCCGCGCTCCTCGATATGGATCCCGCCACGCTGGCGCGCACGATCGACTCGTACAACACCTCAGTGGCACAAGGCCGCGACGACGCCTTCGGCCGCAAGCCCACGACCCTCGCCCCGGTCTCGCAGCCCCCGTTCTACGCCGTCCGGTGCCACCCCCTGCTCGGCTGGAGCAACGGCGGCCCTCGCCGCAACGGCCGCGCACAGGTCCTGGACACCCGCGGCAGCGTGATCGAAGGACTCTTCGCCGCAGGCACCGTCAGCTCGACCTACAGCTCCCTCAAGGACGGCGGCTTCCACATAGCCGACGCGTTCGCCTTCGGCCGCGGCGCCGCCCGCGCGGCCGCCACCCGCGGACGGCGCCCCCATCGTGGACTCGTGGCGTGTACGCCACGGGCGTCGCCGGGGGAGGCGAACACGCCACGAGTCAATGTAAGGGCGACGACGTGGCGAAGGTTCGTGGTGGTCGCTAGTGGGGTGCCTCCGTTCCGGTGATCCGCGTGAAGGTGTCATGGACGATCTCTGCGCCGGCGGCGGCGTCGGAGGCCAGGCCCTGGTGGTCGCCGGGGAACTCGACCGGCTTGACGTCGAGGCGTTCCGCGAGCGCGCGGGCGGACCGGAGCGGAACGCCCTCGGGTGAGGAGGCCCCGACGCCGACTGCGATCCGGGTGGACCGGAGCGCGGCGATGTCGGGCTCGAAGCGCAGCACCGGCAGCAGGACGTGGGCGAGGAAGTAGTCGAGGTTCCCCTGGATCCGGCCCATCATCTCCAGCGCCTCGGGGGGCATCTGGGACGGATCCGGCATCACCGGCGGAGCCGCGTCGTCCCCCTGAACGGTGGCGACGAACTTCATCATCGCCATCCCCGGGCCTTCGCTGCGGTACGTGTCGTGAACGTCCTGGAACGCCGCCCGCCAGTCCGTACGGTCGGGCAGGAGCTCGGGGATCGGCGGTTCGTGCGCCACCAGGGCGCGTACCTGCTCGGGGTGGCGTGCCGCCAGGTCCAGGCCGGTCAGCGCGCCGCCGCTGTTGCCCAGCACGAACGCGGGCTCGCTGCCCAGGGCCGTGAGAAGTCGGTGCGCGTCCTCACTGAACGCCTCCACGTCCTGGTCCTCGATCGGGCCTGCCAGGCTGCTGCGGGACAGCCCGCGCTGGTCGTAGTTGACGACGGTGTACCTGTCGCAGAGCTGAGCTGCGAGCCCGCTCAGTGCTCCGGCGTCGGCGGGCGCGCCCGGGATCATCAGCAGCAGCGGACCGGTTCCGCTGACCTCGTAGTGCAGTCGTGCTCCCGGAACTTGGAGCGTCCTGGTCTCGATGCTGTGCATGGGTGTTTCCGTTCTTGCGTAGTAAGGAATTCAGGCCGGTCGGCGTTCACCGTTGAGTCGTGGCGAGCCGTACGGTCGTCGCGGACAGCCACACCAGGCCCAGCGCCGCCCCCGCGAGGAAGATCAGGACGCTCGCGCCGGAGGCGGCGAAACCGGCCAGGACCCCCACCGGAACGATCCGGGACGCCACCGCCCAGCCGCGCCGGCCGTCCGCGGAGAAGCGCCGGGCCAGCACGATGAACGCGGCGCAGAGCGCCAGGTAGCCGACCATGCCGCCGAGCAGGTGAACGGTGCCGTGCGTGCTCAGCGTGGACGGGCCGTCGGCGGTACCGGCGGGGAAGCCTGCGCCGGGATCGGCGGCGAACACCGCGCTGACCAGGAACGAAGCACCGAACACGGCGACCAGCCGGGGCGCCCAGGTACCGCCGGGCCCGCCGTTCAGCGTTCGCCACAACCCGATCGCACCGGCGATGATCAGCGCGCCGGTGAGCACGAAGTTGGTCACCTGGATCCAGCCCAGGTCGCCGAGGCTGAGCTGGCTGATGGCGTTGCGGGTGAAGTCGTAGCCGTCGCGGGTGAGCCCCTGGATCACGCCGGCCGCCAGGAACAGCGGGCCCGCGACGATCCCGCCGGCCAGCAGGGGCCGGGCCGCCGGAAGAGCCTGCGGGGGACGGGTTTGCGGGGCACTGAGTGTCTGCGTCATGAAGGTCTCCTTCGTTCGAGGATCAGGCCGGCCGGTAGGTCGGGTCGACCACACCGGTGGTGAACGTGACCGATCGGAGGAGTTCGAGGGGCACCTGCCCGGACCCTTCAGGGAAGAGCCGCCGCCCGGTGCCCAGCACGATCGGATGCACCAGCGCTCTTCCCCGGCTGCCGCTTCAGCGCGGCCAGCGACTCGACGACGTCACCGTCGATCAAGGTCGTGTTCCGCCAGCCGGCCTCGGCCAGGCTGGTGGAGGCGACCAGCTTGCGGATGTCGTTGATCCGGTCGGCCGGCTCACCGGTCTGATGCGGCCACATCGCGGCGAACGCCTCGTACGTCACCCGGCCCATCACCAGGGTGTCGGCCTCGGCGTGCATCGCGCCGACGGCCGTCCCCATCTTCGGGGCCTCGACCACGCCGTCCAGCGAGATGAACAGCCCGGCCACGATCTCGCGTGCCGCGGTCATGCGTACCCGTTCCTCTTGGTGATCGATGTTCCGCAACCATCCATCTGCGGAGGACACCGGATCAACGCAAGATCGCGGCACGATCGTTTACCTGAACTCAAGAATCGACCCACAGACCCAGCCCAGGTCGTAGGCACCGTTCTTGACCTGCTCGGCGAAGGCACCCCACTCGCGGCGAGTGAACGCCAGCCGCCCGCCCTCGGGTTCCTTGCTGTCGCGCACGGCGACCGCCCGCCCGGTATCGCCGACCCGCCCGTGATCAGCCGTCGGCCGCCCGATCGCCGCCGGCGCCTCGGCGGCGGATCGCGACCAGATCGTGCCGCGCGGCAGGGAGCGTCCGCTCGTCCGCGCCCTCGACCTCGAACCCGGCATCGGCGATCATCTGCAGGTCGGCGGCGCCCGGCTGGCCCTCACTGGTCAGGTAGTCGCCAAGGAAGATGGAGTTGGCCAGGTGCAACGCCAGCGGCTGCAGGCTGCGCAGATGGATCTCGCGCCCGCCCGCCAGCCGGACCTCCGCATCGGGGAAGAAGAACCGGAACAGCGCCAGGATCCGCAGGCACCGTTCCGGGGTGAGCTCCCAGCGATCTCCCAGCGGAGTGCCTTCGAACGGGATCAGGAAGTTCACCGGCACCGAGTCCGGGTCCAGCTTCCGCAGGTCTCGGGCGAGGTCGACGATGTCCTGGTCCGATTCGCCCATCCCGAAGATCGCTCCAGAGCACGGCGACAGTCCGGCGGCGGTAGCCCGGCGGAGGGTGTCGGTCCGGTCTGCGAACGTGTGCGTGGAGCAGATCTCCGCGTAGCGCTCCTCGCTGGTGTTCAGATTGTGGCTGTAGGCGTGCGCTCCCGCCGCGGCGAGCCGTTCGGCCTGGCCATCGGTGAGCAGCCCCAGGCACGCACACACCTCGACCTGCGGGTTCTCCGCCTGCACCGCCGCGATCACGTCCTCGATCCGGCCGATGTCCCGGTCGCCGGGGCCCCGCCCGCTGGCCACCAGGCACACCCGCTTCGCACCGGCCCGTACCGCCCGGTCGGCGTGCTCGGCCGCCTCGGCGGCGGAGATCCAGGAGTACTTGAGGATCTCCGCCTTCGATCCCAGCCGCTGGGAGCAGTAGGAGCAGTCCTCCGGGCACAGCCCGCTCTTCATGTTGATGATGGTGTTCAGCTTCACCCGGTGGCCGAAGAAATGCCGCCGCACCCGCGCCCCCGCCGCCACGACGTCCAGCAGTTCCTCTTCACCGGCGAGGACGGCCATGGCTTCGGCCGGGGTCGGCGCTGCGCGCTTCAGGGACTTGGCCGCAAGGCTCTCGAGAAGTGTCGTCACGAGGCTCAGCCTCACCGCCCGCGATCAGCAGCGGCAATGGTCGTACCCACAAGGTTCGCCTTGGCGTTCTTGTTCACGCGAGAGCCTTTCCCAGGTGGCCCGATGTCGGCCGGGGTGCCGGCTTCGCCGTGCATCTCGCCGCCGACCGAACACCTGGCGGGCGGAGACCGTCGAAGATCGCTCATCATGGACCCGGCCACCTACCAGTGCTGGTACGCCTCAATGGCCCGGCCGCTCGGGCCCTTCTCCGAACGCTGGGAAACGAGTGAGGCCCGCTCTCAACCCGTCAGAAGAAGCATCGGGGCTGGCCTCACCAGTAGTTGGGCGGGACCGTGCGTGTATCGAAGCCTCGAGCACGCAGAACTTTTTCACGGGCCTCGTCTTCAGCGTCCTTGTATGCCTTTGAGACCTTCCACAGCGCAGCAGCCGCCATACCAGCGGGGCCTACCAGAGCACATCGGCGGCCAAGGTCCAATTCGTCGATGCGTCAAGAAGCTTATCTCCGCTCATTCTCGCTTCTTTGGAGCGTACTTCGACTTCGTTTCCCCACCTGATGACACTCCAATCTTCCGTTGGACACCCAGGAAATCGATGAACTAATAGAGTGGAGGGTCAAAGTCTGTCAATAACGTTCCCCGCAAGCCTGCGGGCGCTCTCAAGTGGTTTTTCGCCCTTCAGTCCGCGGTGCCGAGGAGAGGATAGGAGGATCGTAATGATCAAATCCTCTTCCAGTACTGAAACCGAAAGGGTCAACCTATGCAGGAACCAGCACGCCCGATAGCTGGATACTTGGAAGTACCGGCAGCCTCCTTGGCCTTGCAGGGTATGGCGACCATAGAGTTCCCGGGTGTGCGCGACCCGCGCCTCCTTATTCGTCATGCCCTTGAGTCCTTCACCCGCCACCTGGATCATGAAACTGGCGCTTGGATTCTGGTCCGATGGTGCACGCCAGGAGCAGCCTCGCCTCTCCGAGGCCTTGTCACCCTCCGGCCGGGGCGATCCTATTTTGTCTCCCAGCAACGAAGTAAGAAAAGCCCTATCCGCCAGTGCACAGGCATCGGGAACGTGGGCGTCCGCCGCGGCGTCAGCGGAGTTCTTCTTCTGGCTCGGCTGTTTCTCACCGGCACAACCGGCCAGCAGAACCCCTATCATCGCGGTACTGACTCCCACGTGTGCAATTCTCAGAAGCCACTTCTTTTCCCGTCGGCGGGAGCGAATTCTAGTTGACATGATCCCACGTGCCCCTCTCCTTGACTGCCGGCGGAATATCGTTGGGCCTCTTCAGTCGAACCTGTTCCGCCTTTACCTGATCAGAATGGCCTATAGCCGGTTCTTGTAACGCTATGACCTGGTCCATTACGCTGCACGACAGATCGGGTACTGGCCACATCAGGCCAATGGATCATTGAAAGCGTTCCCGGGATCTGGCCCGGGATGGCGCTGACCGAGCGAAAAGATCATGGGAATGGCTGAGGCCCGCGTCCCTCTTTGGGGGCGCGGGCCTCAGGTTGTTGCTGGGTGACTCAGCAGTGGGTGGTGGGGGTGCGGCCTGCTCTCAGGTCTTCTACGTACTGGAACGTGTCGTCGTACGAGGCCTCGATCACGCTGCGGTGGTCGGCGCCCTCGTAGTGGTTGTAGGCGATGCCCGTGGCCTGCTTGCACAGGTCGGCCACGACGGCGTCGGTGGCCGGGGTGGTGACCGAGGTGTCGGCCGAGCCTTGGACGACCAGGGTCGGGACCTTGAGGGTCAGGCCCATCGGCTCCTGGGAGCGCAGGAAGTCGACCAGGGGCGCCAGGTCGGCGTCGGGCTTGAAGACCTTGTCGACGGGCAGGTCGGCGGCCAGTTCGCCGATCTGGGCGTTGCAGGCGGTCGTACGGCCGGCCCTGAGGACCGCCGCGGCCTCGTCGGTGAGGAGATCATCGACCTTGAGGGACGGGTCGACGGCCTGGGCACCGTTCATCAGGACGAAGAGGAACGACAGTGCGTGGCGCGCGCCGGGCAGGTTGTTCTTGACGTACGCCGGGGTCTGGCTCGTCATGGAGCCGGGGGCCAGGGCCACTGCGCCCTTGAGCCGTACGTCCCGGGGCTGCTGCCGGGCGGCGGCGGTGTAGAGGGCCGCGTGGCCGCCCTGGCTGTGGCCGATCACGAACCAGTCGCGGCCGACCTTGCGGTCCAGGTCGCGGGCGGCGCGCACCATGTCGATCGTGGTGTTGGCCGCGCTCTTGCCGTGCATGTACGGGTGGCCGCCCGGGGTGCCGAGGCCCTCGTAGTCGGTCTGGACGACGGCGTACCCCTTGGCGACCCACTTGTTCAGGTAGCCCTGGCCGATCGCGAGGTAGCTGTGGGCCGGGCCGTCGGGCGTGTCGGCCGAGGGTGCGCAGATGTCGGCGTTCCCGGTGGTGCCGTGCGTCCAGCTGATCACCGGGTAGCCGCCGCGCGGGGCCGGGGTCTTCGGCAGGGCGACGGTGCCGGTGACCTTGATCGGCTGGCCGTTCGCCCCCTCGGAGGTGTACGTGACCAGCCGGTTCACGGCGGCGGCGGGCAGTGCCGAGGAGCCGGTGAGGGGACGGTCGCTGATCACGTTGCCGCGGTGGCCCGGCGGGACCTGCTGGGGGGCCGCCTGCGCGGGGACGGCCGCGATCATGGCGGCGGCCGCTGCGGCCGTGGTCAGGGCGGCCGTCAGGGCGATCCTGGTCTTCATGCGCCTGCCTTCATGTCTTGTACGGCGCGGTACGCGAACGCCATTGCCGAGCCGATCGGGATGCCCGGACCGGGGTAGTGCGCGCCGGTGAACGAGGAGGTGGTGTTGCCCGCCGCGTACAGGCCGGGCACGGGGGTGCCGGAGGCGTCCAGGACGCGGCTGTCGGGGTCGGTACGGAGCCCGCCCTTGGTGCCGAGGTCGCTGAGGACCATGCGGGCCGCGTAGTACGGCGGCTGGTCGACGGGGACCAGGCAGGGGTTGGGGCCGTCACCGGCCGCGAAGAACGTGTCGTACGGGTCCTCGCCGCGGTGGAAGTCCTCGTCCACGCCCTTCTCGGCGAAGCCGTTGAAGCGTTCGACGCCGGCGGTCAGGGCGGCGGCGGGGACGCCGATCGCCTCGGCCAGTTCGTCCAGGGTGTCGGCCTTGACCCAGGTACCGGCCTCCAGGTTGTCGGCGGGGGAGGCGCCGGGGAGGCTGATGGCGGGCAGGCGGCCCTTCGACCGCGAGTCGAAGACCAGGTGCGCCGGTACGTGGCCCATCATGGCCCGGCCCATCTGGTCGTACGGCAGCGACTCGTTGGCGAACCGGGTGCCCGTGCCGTCCACCATGAGGCCGCCGCGGAAGCCGAGGGTGAACGAGGCGCGCCCGCCGGGGTCGGCCGTTCCGGGGCACCACCAGGCCTGGTCGAGCGGGCCGGTGGCGGCGCCGATACGGGTCGCGGCGTTGATGGCGTCGCCGGTGTTGCCGCCGGGCGCCATCGTCCACGCGGCGTCGCCGGGCAGGTCGCCGCGCATGGCGGCGTCGTTCTCGTACCCGCCGGCGGCGAGCAGGACGCCGCGCTCGGCGCGCAGCCGGAGCCCGCCGGCCTCGACGCCCACGACGCGGCCGTCCTCGATGATCAGCTCGGTCAGGCCCGTACCGGTACGGACGGTGCCGTTCCCGCTGTTGAGGAACGCCAGGAGGAGGCGGCCGATGAGGGCGCGGCCCTGCTGCAGCGGCGCGGACGGGTCATGCCCCTTGCCGGCGCGGTCGCGGTCCACCGGGGGACGGACCAGGGCGGCCGAGTCCCCGAGCTCTTCGAGCGGCAGGTCCAGTGGCATGAAGGAGCGGCCGAGGTCCATCCGGCCGGGCCGGGCGAAGTAGTCGGGGAACGGGCTCCACTTGAACTCGATGACCGGGTCCCGTTCCAGGAACTCCACGACCTCGGGCGCGGCCGCGAGGAAGGACTCGCGGTGCGCCTCGCCGTCGTCCCCGAGCAGGGCGCGGAGGTAGGTGCGGGCGTTCTCGGTCGAGTCGTCGAGGTTCGCGCGCTGCTGTACCTGCGTGCCCGGCAGCCAGATGGACGCCCCGGAGTACGCGGACGTACCACCGAGCAGGTCCGTCTTTTCCAGGATCACGGTGCGCAGCCCGCTCGCGGCCGCCACCAGGGCACCGGTCATCGCGCCCGCGCCCGATCCGGCCACCACCACATCGAAGGAGTCGTCCCAGTCCCGCCCGGCATTCCCCATGTGATCTCCTTTCACGTTCTCGGCGCGACCAGGCAAGCGCACGGCAACGCGGGGCGCGCCGGTGCGTCCCACTCACCGGTATCCGAAGGACGTCCAGGGGTGCCTGGCCGTATGTATTGTCGTGACGTTGGTGGACGTGAACGGGGGATGACGTGCCGAGGATCGCATCGGCGAGGCCGGCGGCCGAGCCCAGCTCTCCGGAGCAGCATGACCGGCGCCGGCGCATCCTCCGTGCGGCGACCCGGATCGGCAGCGAGAAGGCGCTCGAGCGCGTCCAGATGCACGAGGTCGCCAAGGGCGCCGGCGTGGCGATCGGGACGCTGTACCGCTACTTCCCCTCCAAGACCCACCTGTTCACGGCGGTCATGGCCGACCAGGTGGACCGGTTCCAGGAGAACGTCCGGCCGGCCGGGGCGGACGTCACGCCCGAGGACGCCGTCGGCGGGCTGCTGGTCCGCGCCAGCCGCGAGCTGCTGTCGCGGCCGATGCTGGCGAACGCGATGCTCCAGTCGACCAACGCGGCCACCGTCGCCACCGCGGCCGACGCCGTCCGGATCGACACGACGTTCCGCGAGATCGTGCTGGTCGCGCTGGGAATCGAGCAGGCGACCGTCCAGGACGTCACCCTCGTCCGGCTGCTGATGCAGTGCTGGTACGGGGTACTCCAGTCGAGCCTCAACGGCCGGGCCTCCATGGCCGACCTGGACAACGACATCCGCCTCGCCTGCCGGCTGCTGCTCGCACCACGCTCCAACGCGCCGTCCTGACCAACGGGACGGGCAAGCCCGCTGCGCGAGGGCGGACTATACCGTTCCGCCATGAATCGCTTTGATAGCCGCCTGGGTCGCTTCAGTAATCACAGAGTGCTCCTCACCGGTGCGGCGTCGGGAATCGGACGGGCCACCGCGCTCCGCCTGACCTCCGAGGGCGCGTCGGTCTTCGCCGTGGACCTGTCCGGGGACGGGCTGGCCGAGACGGCGAAGGCGGTGACCGGGCCGGGGACGATCGCGACCCGTACCGCCGACGTCACCGACGAGGCCGCGGTGATCGAGACCGTCCAGGAGGCCGCCGAGGCCCTGGGCGGCATCGACATCCTGATCAACGTGGCCGGGATGCACCGGACGACCCCGATTGAGACGCTGACGGTCGAGGACCTGCAGAAGCTGTTCTCGGTCAACCTCGTCGGGACCGCGCTGTTCTGCCGGGAGGCGCTGCCGCACCTGCCCGACCGGACCGGCGTCATCGTGAACATCTCGTCGCTGGCCGCGACCCAGGGCAACCCGTTCATGAGCGCGTACGCGGCGTCCAAGGGCGCGGTGCTGGCGTTCTCGCTGACCCTGGCCGCCGAGGTCAGCGGACGCGGGATCCGGGTGGTGCCGATCTCGCCGGGATCGACCGACACGGCGCTGACCAAGGCCGTCACGTTCCCGGAAGGGGCCGACGCCAGCTACTACATGAAGCTCATCGCCCCGCTGGGCGTGGCCACCCCGGAGCAGATCGCGTCCACGATCGCCTTCGCCGCCTCGTCCGACGCCGGCTACGTCACCGGAGCCGAGATCCGCGTCGACGGCGGCGCCCACATGTGACGTTCACTCGTGGCGTGTTCGCCCGTTCGCGAGCTTGCGAAGGCGAACACGCCACGAGTCGACGGTCAGCGCTGCTGGGTGGTGCCGGTGGTGTCGAGGGCGGCGACGCTGTACGCGGCGTACGTGCGGTGCGGCTCGCGGCCCTCGAAGTACGGGGTGAGCTGCGCGCCGAACTCCTCGACCGAGAAGACGCCGTCGGCCGCGGTGAACTTCTGCTCGACGGTCGGGGCGGCCATCAGCGCGACCATGTCGCCGTACACGACGAACACCTGGCCCCGGATGTTCTCGGCGGCGGGGGAGGCCAGGTAGCTCACGAACGTCCCGACCCGCTCGGGGGCCATCGCGTCGACGCCGCCGGGAGCGGTGCCTTCGGTGAACGCCTCCTCGGTCATCGCGGTACGGGCGCGCGGGCAGATGGCGTTGGCGCTCACGCCGTACCGGGACAGGCCCTGGTTGGTGGACAGGGTGAGCGCGACGATGCCGGCCTTGGCGGCGGAGTAGTTCGGCTGGCCGGCGCTGCCGAACAGGAACGCCTCGGAGGAGGTGTTCACGACCCGGCCGTAGACGGGGCCGCCGGCGGCCTTGCTCGCGGACCGCCAGTACACGGCGGCGGCGCGGGACACCGAGGCGTGCCCCTTCAGGTGGACGCGGATGACGTCGTCCCAGTCGGACTCGGCCAGGTTGAACAGCATCTTGTCGCGCAGCACGCCCGCGTTGTTGACCACGATGTCGAGCTTGCCGAACGTGTCGACGGCCGCCGACACCAGCCGGTCGCCCAGCGACCAGTCGCCGACGTCGCCGGTCACCGCGACGGCCTGGCGGCCCAGCGCGCGGATCTCGGCGGCGACGTCCTCGGCCGCCGGGCCGACGTCGTTGACGACCACGTCGGCGCCCTGGGCGGCCAGGGCCAGTGCCTCGGCGCGGCCGAGCCCGGCGCCCGCGCCGGTGACGATGGCGGAACGGCCCGCCAGGGTGAGGTCAGCGTTCATCGATCGGCTCCCGGTAGTGATCACGGTGGGTCTGGTGGGTCAGGTGAGTCTGGTGGGTCAGGGCGGTCTGGTGGGTCAAGGGGTCTGGTGGATCAGGGGGCTGTGGGTCTCAGGGACCGGATGGGCCCGCAGGTGAGACGGGGCCCAAAGGCGAGACAGGGCCCAAAAACTAGTATGTATTCTAATTTTGTGCTGGTCAGGGTCCCGCTGAGCGGGTGCGGGTGGCGTCCGGCGTGACCCGCTCAGCGGGACAGCCGGGGACCAGATGCAGAATGAATTCTAATCTCCAGGTGTTTCCCATTCTCCCAGGCCTGCACCAGGACCTTCACACGGAACCGAGGCGGACATGACCATCGGACTGACCCAGGAGCACCGCGACCTGCGCGACGCGGTGCGCGCCTTCGCGTCCCGGCACGTGACGGCCCAGACCGTACGCGCGGCCGTGGACGCCGGACAGGACGCCGTCCCTCCGTTCTGGAAGCCGCTCGCCGAGCAGGGGCTGCTGGGCCTGCACCTGCCGGAACGGGCGGGCGGCGGCGGGTTCGGCCTGGTCGAGCTGGCCGTCGTGACCGAGGAACTGGGCCGCGTGCTCACCCCCGGGCCGTTCCTGCCCACGACCCTCGCGGGTGCCGTCCTGAACAGGGCCTCCGACCACGGGGCCGGGCACAGCCCGTACCTGGAAGGGCTCGCCGAAGGCACCACGATCGGCGCCGTCGGCCTGCGGCCGGGTGGGCTGACGCTGACCCGCAAGGGCGACCGCATCGCCGTGAACGGCGCGTACGAGCCGGTCCTCGGCGGCCAGATCGCCGACCTGTTCGTCCTTCCGACATCCGATGGTGACGGCACCTCCTGGATCGTGCTGCCGCGCGAGGCGGTCCGGGTCGTCAACATGCTCAGCCATGACCCGACCCGGCGCCCGGCGCAGGTCACGGCCGACGACGTGACCGTTCCCGAGGACGCCGTACTGACCGGCCTGGGCGACCAGGACGTGCTGGACCTGGCCGCCGTGCTGTTCGCCGCCGAGGCGTCCGGGCTGGCGGACTGGTGCACGACGACCGCCGCCGAGTACGCCAAGGTCCGCGAGCAGTTCGGCCGTCCGATCGGCCAGTTCCAGGGAGTCAAGCACCGCTCCGCGCGGATGCTGGCCCGTGCCGAGCAGGCCCGCGCCTGCGCCTGGGACGCCGCCCGCGCCCAGGAACCCGGCACCGACCCGGGCGAGGCGTCGCTGGCCGCCGCCGTCGCGGGCGCCACCAGCGTGGAGGCCGGGTTCGCGGTCGCCAAGGACTGCATCAACACCCTCGGCGGCATCGGCTTCACCTGGGAGCACGACGCCGGCCTCTACCTGCGCCGCGCCCAGACGCTGCGGATCCTGCTCGGCCCCACCGCCGGATGGCGCCGCCGCGTCGCCAAGCTCACCCTGGACGGTGTACGGCGCGAGCTGGGCGTCGACCTGCCGCCGGAGGCCGAGACGATCCGTGCCGAGGTACGGGCCGAACTGGAGCCCGCCAAGACCCTGACCGGCGCCGCCCGTACCACCTACCTCGCCGAGCACGGCTACACCGCCCCGCACCTGCCGGCCCCCTGGGGCAAGGGCGCCGACGCCGTCGCCCAGCTGGTGATCGCGGAGGAGCTGCGGGAGGCGGCGCTGCGCCCGTACGACATGATCATCGGCAACTGGGTGGTGCCCACGCTGATCGAGCACGGCGCCACCGGGATCCACGAGCGGTTCCTGCCCGCCACGCTGCGCGGCGACCTCATCTGGTGCCAGCTGTTCAGCGAGCCCGGCGCCGGCTCCGACCTGGCCGGGCTGTCCACCCGCGCCGAGAAGGTCGAGGGCGGCTGGAAGATCAGCGGCCAGAAGGTGTGGACGTCCATGGCCCGGACGGCCGACTGGGGCATCCTGCTGGCCCGTACCGACCCGTCCGCCCCCAAGCACAAGGGCCTGTCGTACTTCCTGCTGGACATGTCCACCCCTGGCATCGACATCCGGCCGCTGCGCGAGCTGACCGGGGACGAGCTGTTCAACGAGGTCTTCCTGGACGGCGTCTTCATCCCCGACGAGATGCTGGTCGGCGCTCCCGGCGAGGGCTGGAAGCTGGCCCGTACGACGCTGTCGAACGAGCGGGTCTCGCTGGGCAGCGGTTCCTCGCTGGGCCATGGCGGCGAGGCGCTGCTGGGCATCCTCGCCGCCGACCCCGCGGGCCCCGACGATGAGCGCCTCACCGAGCTGGGGGATATCCTCTGCGAGGCCCAGTCCAGCAGCCTGTTCGGGCTGCGCACCACGCTCCGCTCGCTGGCCGGCGGCCAGCCGGGCGCCGAGGCCAGCATCGGCAAGCTGATCGGCGGCGAGAACATGCAGCGGGTCTGGGAGACCGCGATGGACTGGACCGGATACGCCGCCGTCTGCACCGACAACACCGTCGGCGAGGGCGTGGGGATCGAGGGCCGCGACGTGACCTGGCGATTCCTCAGCTCGCGCAGCATGTCGATCGCGGGCGGCACCACGGACGTGCAGCTCAACATCATCGGCGAGCGGTTGCTGGGCCTGCCCCGCGACCCCGAGCCGGTCAGCAAGAACTGAAGACCCAGCGCGAACCGAAGAATCAGGGGGAACCGAAAGAGATGATGTCGGTCGAGCTCAACTCCACCGCGAACGACACCGGTGTGGACGCGGCCGTCGCCGCGGCCCGCCGGGTCATCGCGGGGTTGGTGCGCGCCGGAGACCTCTCCGGTGCGGACATGGCCGGGATCGCCGAGCGGCTGAACGCCGTCGCCGACGACCTGGACCGGGACGCTCCCGACGTGGAGGACCGGCTGGTCAACATGTGGCGGGGCGACGGGACCACCCGGCACGACCCCGCCACCGGGCCGGAGAACCCGATCGCGCCGCCGCTGACGTTCGAGGGCAAGGACGACGGCTCCATCGAGGCGGAGGTCACGCTGGACCTGCCGTACCAGGGCCCGCCGGCCAGCGTCCACGGCGGCGTCTCGGCGCTGCTGCTGGACCACACCCTCGGGGTCGCCAACCACTGGGGCGGTGCGGCCGGCATGACGGCGGAGCTGACGCTTCGCTACCACCGCCGCGTGCCGCTGTTCCGGCCGCTGACCATCAGCGGGCGGCTGCTCTCGGTGGACGGGCGCAAGATCCGTACGGCCGGCTCCATCTCGGCGGACGGCGAGGTGTGCGTCACCGCGGAGGGCCTGTTCATCTCCAAGGACATGGGCCGCCCACGCTGAGACCCTGACCCCGTCGCAACCTGTGAGCCCCACCCGTGAGCGTCACGGGCCTCCCGCATCTGGGCCTCCCGCATCTGGGCCTCTCACATCACGGCCTCCCGCATAGGTTGGGGGCATGCCAGAAACGATCATCGTGGCCCGTGATGTGGGTGTGGAATTGGGCGGCGTTCCGGTGCTGCGCGGAGTCGATCTCACGGTCGCGGCGGGGGACGTGGTGGCGGTGGTCGGCGCCAACGGTGCCGGCAAGACGACCTTGCTGCGCTGCCTGGCGGGGCTGCAGCGAGCCACGGGCAGCGTCGGCGTGCTGGGGCGCCCGCCGGTGGACGAGCCGGGCTTCTGGCGGGACGTCGTCATGGTCGGCGACGAGCCCGCCTGGTATCCAGGGCTGACCGTACGGGAGCACCTGGAGCTGATGCGCGCGGTCCACGGGCCGGGGCGGCTGGAGGTGGCGGCGGCGCTGGAGCTGTTCGAGCTGACCGGATGCGCCGACCGGGCGCCGACGTCGATGTCGACCGGGCAGCGCCAGCGGCTGTCGCTGGCCATGGCGCTGCTGCGGCCGAGCCGGGTGCTGCTGCTGGACGAGCCGGAGCGCGGGCTCGACGCGGCGTTCCGGGAACGGCTCGCGCGGCTTCTCGCCGAGTACGCGGCGGACGGCGGCGCGGTGGTGATGGTGACGCACGACCTGCGGTTCGCCGAGGGCGCCCGCCGTGTCGATCTGGAGGCCGCCGCGTGACCGGGGCGGCGGAGGTCCGGACGTTCGTGCGTGGCCGAGGCCGCAGGCGCCCCACCTGGACGGACCGGTACTCCACGCTGCTGGGGATCGGCATGCTGGTGCTGCTGGCCTTCCCGGCGATCGATCACATGGTGTCGGCCGTTCCGCGCGAGGTGGACCCGGCACGGGCGGGCGCCGGCCTGGCGCTGATCGCGTTGCTGGTGGCGGGTTCGCTGGCCGCCGCGCGCGCGTTCGGGCCTGTGGCGGTGTCGGCGGCGGACGCGGCATGGCTGGTGCTGTCGCCGTTGCCGCGCCGGGGCGTGCTGGCCCGCACGCTGCTGGTCCTTGGCGTGGTGTGCGCCGTTGGAGGCGCGGCCGTCGGACTGGGCCTGCTGGGCGCGCTCGGCGCCTCGGACGAGCTGCCACTCCGGCTGCTCACGGCGGTGGTGATCGGTACGGCGTGGACGCTGGGCGGGATGTCGGCGGCCGTTCTGGCGCAGGCGTGGCAGACCTGGGACGGCCGCCTGGTGACAACGATCATCGCCCTCGCGGTCGCGGCGGTCGCCGTGACGGCCATGAGCATGGGACCGGGCCAGGGATCGCTCGCCTGGATCGCCTCCGCGCCGGTGGCGGCCTGGTCGGCGGCGGCGACCGCATCGGCCGCCGTGGCCGCCGCCCTCACCGGGCGGGCCTGGACGGCCGTCCCGCGCATCCCGGCGCGCGCCGTCCTGGACGCCTCGGCCCGGACCGGGAACGTGACGGCCGCGGTCGGCGTCATGGACCCGAGCTCGCTGACCTGGATCGCCGAGGACGCGCACTGGCGTTCGCGCGTGCTGCGTTCGCGCGCGTGGCCGTCCCGGCTGCGCGGTGTGGCGGCGGTGGCCTGGCTGGACTGGCGGCGGCTGGCGCGGCGGCCCGGACGGCTCGCGCTGGTGGCGGCGACGCCCGTCCTGCCCGTGCTGGCCGCGAGGGCGGGCGGTGGAACGTCAGGGGCGTTGATCGTGCTCGCCGTAGGAGCGTTGGCGGCCGCCGCGACGGGCACTGCGGGAGCGTGCCGGGATGCCGGGGACCCGGCGCTGGCCCGGCTGCTGGGCTCCGGTCCCCGCGCCCTCCTCGCGGCGCGGGCGGTACTGCCCGCGCTGCTCGGCGGCGCCTGGCTGACCCTGGCCCTGGCGGCACTGGACCTCTCGGGCTCCCTGAACATTCCGGGCTCCCTGGATATCTCGGGCTCCGGCGGGCCGTTGCGGACACCCGGGCCGTTGTGGCTGCTCGGTCCGCTGTGCGCGCCCGCGCTGGCGGCCGGCGCGCTGCGGCTGGCGCGGCGCCGCCCGATCGACCACGCGATGCCCGCCCTGGACACGGTCATCGGGATGGTCCCGCTCGGACCGGTGCTGTGGGCACTGACCGGCGCCGACATCGCCCTGCTCGGCTGCCTGCCCGCACTCACGGCCATCACCGGCGGAGTGACCGCCCCACTGCTCGCAGCACAGGCGGTATCGGGCGCCGCCGTGCTGGCAGCGCTGTGTTTTAAAGTCCCGGCCCACGGTGCTCGCCTGGCGGCTCACACCTAACCGGGCCTGTGCGAGCGCGGCATCGCTTCGCGATCTGGCCGGTGAGGCTCGCCTTCGGCTTCGCCTCACCGGCCAGGTAACGCGCTCGCGCGGTGGCTGAGGACTTTGAGACAGGCCCTAGTTGCGGGTGCGCAGGGCTGCGACGGACTCGACGAGGCCGGCGCGTTCGAGGGCGTCGAGGACGTCATCGAGGGTCTCCGGCGGGTTGCTCCGCGAGTCGACGATCTGCTGGACGCAGGCCCAGATGACCCGGTCGTCGAAGTCGATCTGGTCGAGGACGAAGTCGTCGGGGCTCTTGGCCTCCACGTCCCAGGGCGCGAGCATCCCGGCCGGGAAGTCCCGCAGGTTCGAGGTGACGATCATCTGCGCGGGCGCCTTGATCGCGGCGGCCAGGACGTGCCGGTCCTTCGGATCGGGCAGCTTCAGCGACTCGATCAGCGGCTCGTGGCCCTCGACGAGGACGTCGGGGACCGCCCGGTTCATCAGAGCGCGCAGCCTGGCCAGCTTCTCCGCCGGGATGTCCGGGCGGTTGGTGGCGAGGTTCCGCTGCATCTCGTCGAGGATGGCGTTGCTCCACTTCGCCTGGACCAGGCCCGACTGGGCGATACGGATCAGCAGGTCGCGCTGCGTGTTGCCGTACAGGACGCAGGCGTCGTAGACCACTACGAACGTCATGGTCAGATGCCCAGCTCCTGGCCGAGGTCGGCGAGTTCGTCGGCGGCGGCACGGCTCTGCGCCTCGGTCTCGCGCTTGTAGTGCATGAGGTCGTCCCACCTGACGCGGCGGTGCCGGCCGACCAGCTTGAACGGGATCGTCCCGGCCTCCAGCAGCCCGATCAGGTACGGGCGCGAGACGTTCAGGAGGTCGGCGGCCTGCTGGGTCGTCAGCTCGGCGTGCGAGGGCATGACCGACACCCCTCGCCCGGCGGCCGCCTGGGACAGGATGTAGGCCAGCAGGCTCACCGCCGGCCGCGGCAGGACCAGCGCCTCTTCGCCGCCGACCTCCGCCTGCACCCTGATGGTCTGCTCGTCGGGGTTGCGCTGGAGGTAGTCCTTGATCCGCTGTACGGCCCGCGCGGCCTGCTCGGAGTCGATCGCCCCGGGCTCGATCCGCCTGACCTGGATATCCGCCATGGCTCCCCCTCACCGCCTCCGCCTCGTCTGGTCTCTTCGCAGTATGCGAAATAAACGAAGCGAACGCAAGACGCCGCGAGAACCCCATGTGATCGGCGCCCGGGCAAACATCGAACAAAGATTCGAATGATGGGGGGTGGTCGCGGTGTGTCTCGGCTCACCTCACGCCGTATATACGGCCCCGTATAAGCGGGCTAGGCTTCTTCTATACGCCACCGTATAAATGAGCTTGAGACGGTGAGTGGCGCCCCTTGATGGCGGCGCCGTCGTCACGACCGTCCGCGGGTAGAGGAAAGGCGGCTGCGGCCATGAGGCTCCCGAACACCGCGCACACCAGTCGGTCCTGGCGGATCCACGAGATCGCCGGCGACTTCCGGCTCGAGGACGTGTGGGCGTTCCGCACGCCCGGCGCCGGGCCGGACGACTTTCCCACGATGCTCGCCGCACTGCAGGCGCCCGGCGGCCCCAAGAGAGACCCTCTGCCGTTGCGGTTCCTGCTCGCGGTGCGCTGGAAGGTCGGTGCGCTCCTGGGACTGGACAAGTCCAAGGAGGGCGTCGGGGCGCGGACCCGGTCGCTGCGCGACCGCCTGCCGAACGACCTCCGCGAGGCCCCGGGTGGCTCGGACGCCGGTATGGCGCCGTTCACTCCGGTGTACGAGCTCGGCGACGAGTGCGCCCTCGAACTGGCGAGCAAGACCGTCCATGCGGTCATGCATCTCGGGTGGGCGCCGGCCGAGAAGGGCGGGCACGAACTGCGGATGGCGGTCCTGGTGAAGCCCAACGGCCCGCTGGGACGGCTCTACATGGCCGCCATCTCGCCGTTCCGGCGCCTCATCGTCTTCCCCGCGTTCACCCGGCAGATGGAACACACGTGGCGGGACCGTGGGCGCCCGGGGCCGGACGGCGGGAGCCCGGCCGCCGTCCACAGTGCCGTGGGAATTCACAGTGCCGTGGGAACCGGCAACGTCCCTGAGTCCATCCGCGCTCTCAGTTCGTTGCCTGACATCGATTACGCCGACCACTTCACCCTCTCCGTGGACGCCGGCACGGGCACGGACGTGACGCCGGAGGAATGGGCGCGGACGATGTTCGGCGACGTCCCCAGTGCGGCGGAGAAGCTGATCTGGCGCGGGTTCCTCGGCATCCGGCTCAGCCGAGGACGATCACCCGACACCGTGGCCGGATGGCGGATCGCCGAACGTGGCGAAGACTGGATCCGGCTCGAAGCCGCGTCGTGGTTCCTGACCTGCAACCTCGTCGTACGGGCCATCGATGGAGGGGTGTCGCTGGGGACCTTCCTGCGCTATGACCGGCGCCTCGGCCGTGCCGTATGGCCACCGTTGTCCGCCGTCCATCGCCGGCTGGCGCCCGGCCTCCTCCGCGACGCGGCGGAGAAGGTCCGGGTACCCCGCTAAGGCTGCGTGCCCAGGTAAGGCTGCGTACCCCGGTAATGCCTGTACCCCGGTGAAGAGTTTCAGAGGGTGGCTTCGACGTCCTTGCGGATGACCTTGCCGGTGGCGTTGCGGGGGAGGGGCTCGGTGCTGATCTTCCAGCGGGACGGGACCTTGAAGTAGGCCAGCCGTTCCTTCGCGAAGTCGGCCAGCTCCTTCTCCCGGCCGGCCTGGTCGCCCGCGGCGCCGTCGGCGAAGACGACCACGGCCATGACCTCCTGGCCGAGGTCCTTGTGCGGGGTACCGAGCACGATGCACTCGCGGACGCCGGGGTACTCGGCCAGCACGTTCTCGATCTCGGCCGGGTAGACGTTCTCGCCGCCGCGCAGGATCAGGTCGGAGCGCCGGGTGGTCAGCCGCAGCCGGCCCTCCTCGATCACGCCGATGTCGCCGGTGTGCAGCCAGCGGCCGGCGTCGATGGAACGGCCGGTGGCGGCCTCGTCCCGCCAGTAGCCCAGCATGTTGAACGCGCTGCGCACGCAGACCTCGCCCTCCTCGCCCTCGGGCAGCGCGCGGTCGTCGGCGTCGCGGATCTCCACCGAGACGCCGACGATCGGGCGGCCCAGCGTGCCGGGCGCCTCGGCGAGGTCGGGCGGCGAGGCGGCGGTCACCGCGGTGCAGGTCTCGGTGAGCCCGTAGCTGTCGACCAGCGCGTCCCGGGCGGGCGGGAACGCCTTGCGCAGCTTGTCCTTGAACGCGGGCGACGACGGCGCCGACGCGAGCGCGAACGACCGCAGCGAGGACAGGTCGTACCCGGACAGGTCACCGTGCTCGATCAGCCGGTTCGCCATGGTCGGGACCGCGCCCCAGTTGGTGACCCGCTCGGCCTCGATCAGCCGCAGCACCTTGTCGACGTCGAAGCCGCCCTCGTGCAGGATCACAGCGCTGCCGGTGGCCAGCCGGGGGATCGCCAGGTTGTGCAGGCTCGCGATGTGGAACAGCGGCAGGACCAGCAGGTAGCGGCGGCTCGCCGGGTCGGTGGGGTCGCCGAACGCGCGCATCAGCGCGTCGTTCATCCGGTGGTACTCGATCACCGAGGTCAGGTTGCGGTGAGTGTGCACGGCGCCCTTGGGCCGGCCGGACGTGCCGCTCGTGTAGAGGATCACCGCGGGGTCGTCCTCGGCGGCCTCGGGGATGTCCAGGACGGCGTCCGGGTAGCGGCTGCGGGCGGCCTCGGCGATCTCCTCGATGCGGAGCAGCGTCATGCCGTCCCGCTCGGGGGCCGTGTCCGCCCATTCTGGGAGTAGGGCGGCGCGCTTGGCGTCGGCGATGAGGACCTTGGGCTCGGTGTGCCCGAGCGCGTACTCGACCTCGTGCCTGGTCCACCAGGCGTTGTAGCCCACGGCCACGGCGCCGGCGGCGATCGTGGCCCAGAACGCGAGGATCCAGCCCGGCGAGTTGGCGGCGTTGATCGCGACACGGTCGCCGGGGCGTACCCCGTACTCCTCGCGCAGCAGCGCGGCCAGCGACGCGACCAGCGCGGCGTGCTCGGCGAAGGTCAGCCGCTCCCGCGCGGTGACGATGTAGTCGGCGTCGCCGTACGCGGCGGACCTGGCCAGCACCTCACCGAGCCCGCGCGCCCTCCCGGCGAACACCGGGATCCGCGCGCCGAGGACGTCCTCCTCGCGCAGTTCGAACTCACCGCCGGGGCCCGTGAGCCCCCGCACGATGTCCATCGCCGTCATGGCCATGAGCCCTCCCGCTTCGCTTCTCTCGAACCCGCCGGTCGCGCCGTTCTCGCCGGCCGTGCCTGCCGCGGGTGCTTACCGACCGTGCTCGCCGACCGCGCTTACCGACCGTGCTCACCAAGCGTGCTCGCCGATCGTGCCCGGGCGCTCATTGTCGTTCCCGAATCCGGCTCTGATCAGGCTTTCCCGCTCAGTGAGACCGCCGCGGGCGGGGGGCGAACGTGCACCGCGTTCCCGGTGAGCGGGACTCAGCGTATTGGGTGTGTCAGGTCACATCACCATGGCCTCCACCGGGACACGAACACCCTGGACATTCACATCACCGGGAGAACCATGGGAAGCCTCGACGAAAAGGTCGCGATCGTGACCGGCGCTGGACAAGGCGTCGGTCAGGGCATCGCTTTGGCGCTCGCATCGGAGGGCGCGACCGTCGCGGTGCTCGGCCGTACGGTGGCCAAGCTGGACGCGACGTGCGAGCTGATCGCCGAGCGCGGCGGCAAGGCCGAGGCGTTCGGCTGCGACGTCGGCGACCTCGAGGCGATCCCCGGCCTGGTGGAGCAGATCGCCGGCCGGTTCGGCGGCATCGACATCCTGGTGAACAACGCGTACTCGGGGAAGTACGGCCCGCTGCTGTCGATGAGCGACGCCGACTTCCAGAAGGGGTTTCGCAGCGGCCCGTTCGCCGCGTTCGCCTTCATGAAGGCCTGCCACCCGCACATGAAGGCGCGCGGTGGCGGCAGCATCATCAACCTGGTCACCTCGGCCATGGTCCGCTGGGACCCCGCCACGTACGGGGCGTACGCCGCGGCCAAGCAGGCGCTGCGCTCGCTGACCCGTACCGCGGCGGGCGAATGGGGCCCCGACGGCATCCGCGCCAACTCGATCGCGCCGCATGCCCTCTCACCAGGGCTGAAGCGCTGGGCGGAGGCCGACCCCGAGGCGGCCGAGGAATTCCGCAGGACGATCCCGCTCGGCTACATCGGCGACTGCGAGCAGGACATCGGCCAGGCCGTGGTGTCGCTCGTCCAGCCGGGCCTGCGCTACCTGACCGGCGCCACCGTGCCGCTCGACGGCGGGCAGGCGTTCTTCGGCTGATCATCCGCGGGCCGGCGGCGGTACGTCCCCGGCCCCCTATGCCCCGCCACATCCCACTGCTCCCGCTCACCTCATTTCCACCCCCACCTCGCCGCCCCGGCGGCCGGTGAAAGGAGTACGACCGATGAAGGTCGACAAGATCGGGCGCCTGGCGGCAGGCGCCGTGGCTCTCGCGATGATCACGACCGCCTGCGCGAGCGAGCGCTCCGGCTCCGACGGCCTGCCGGCCGAGCAGGCCGGCGGCGACGCGGCCGCCGGCGCCAAGGCGTTCGGAACCATGCCGTCGCCGTGCGGCAAGGGCGACGCCAAGGGCGCCACCGACCAGGGGATCACCGACAAGGAGATCACCATCGGCTTCGGCGACGACCGCGGCTTCCCGCAGGCGCCGGGCCTGTCCAAGGAGATGGGCGACGCCGTCAAGGCGATGATCGACTGGTGTAACACGCAGGGCGGCATCAACGGCCGCAAGATCAAGGGCAACCAGTACGACGCCGCCTACACCCAGTCGGTCAAGGTCATGCAGGAGTCCTGCAAGCAGGACTTCATGATGGTCGGCCAGGGCTTCGCCATGGACGAGGCCGCCGAGCAGTACCGGGTCGGCTGCAAGCTGCCCACGGTCGCGGGCTTCAGCATCGGCCCGAACGCGGTGATGGGCCCGATGAAGTACGAGGCGCTCCCGTACCCGGTGGACCTGCTCAACGTCGGCGCGCTGCGGATCGCCCAGGACAAGTTCCCGGCGTTCAAGGACAAGACCGACCTGCTGCTGTCGACCTCGCCGGCGGTGAGCACCGGAAACAACAAGATCGCCGCGGCGATGAAGAAGATCGGGACCGAGCCGCTGAACTGCGGGGTCAAGCTGAACGACAAGGGCGAGAGCAGCTACATGCCGTTCGCCGAGAAGATCAAGGACTGCGGCGCCGAGGTGCTGTGGACCTCCGACTCGCCCGACCCCGGCCAGTTCAGCCTGCTGGAGTCGATCGAGCGGGCCGGCGTCAAGCCCACGTACCTGTTCGAGTCGACCTGGTACGGCAACGCGGTGGCCCAGTGGAACAAGGCCGGTACCGGGAACAACATCCACATCAGCATGATGTTCCAGCCGTTCGAGAACGCCGCCAAGGTCCCGGCGGTCAAGCAGTACCTGGACCTGGTCAACGCCCAGAAGGGCAAGACCGCGCTGCTCGGCATGCAGGCCACCTCCTCGTTCCTGCTCTGGGCGCAGTCGGCCCAGAAGTGCGGCTCCGACCTCACCCGGCAGTGCGTGATCAACGAGCTGTCCAAGGTGCACGAGTGGACCGGCGGCGGGCTGCACGCGCCGAGCGACCCGGGCCGTAACAAGCCGGCCTCCTGCTCGCTGATGGTCAAGCTCAACGGCACCAAGTACGAGCAGGTGCACCCCAAGAACATCGGCGAGTTCGAGTGCGGCGCCGACTTCGTGCTCGAGACCGACCCCAAGACCTGGGGCACCAAGCTCGACAAGGACCGGATCGCCACCACGTACCTGACCGACGACGTGATCCGGCCCAAGGCCTGACCCCCCACGGCGGCGACGTAAGGCGCGATCAATGGCAGTTCGACGATCAATGGCGGTCCGACGATCAATGGCGGTCCGAATGGCGATCTCCGTAGACCCGGCGGCGACCGATCCGGCCGCGATCCGGGTGGAGACCCGGGTGGAGACCCATGCGGATCCGACCGTGACCGATGACGGCGTTCCCGACCGCTGGAGGGCGGTGACCTGATGACGACGTTCCTGACCTACACGATCCTGGGGCTCGTCCTGGGCGCGGTGTACTCCATCGCGGCGTCCGGGCTCGTCCTGACCTACAACACCTCGGGCATCTTCAACTTCGCGCACGGCGCGCAGGCGATGTTCGGAACGTTCCTGTACTGGCAGTTCTCGCAGGGCTGGGGCTGGCCGACCTGGCTGTCGGTGCTCGTGGTGGTGGGCCTGGTCGGCCCGGCGATGGGCGCGGCGCTGCATGCCGTGATCATGAAGGGGCTGCGCGACACCGCCGATGTCACGAAGATCATCGTGACCGTGGCGGTGCTGCTCGGCGCGGTCTATCTGGCGCACTGGATCTGGAACCCGGACCAGACCCGCACCGTGGACATGTTCTTCGGCGCGGACGCCAAGCTGACCGTGGCCGGCGTCGTGATCCGCTACCACGAGATCGTCTGCCTCGTCGCCGCCGTGGCCATCGCCGTCGGGCTGCGGGTGCTGTTCACCCGCAGCCGGACGGGCGTGGTGATGCGCGGCTCCGTGGACGACCCCGACCTGCTGCGGCTGAACGGCCACGACCCCGAGCGGGCGGCCATGCTGTCGTGGGTGCTGGGCTCCACCCTCGCGGTGGTGGCCGGCGTCCTGGTCGTCCCGATCAGCGGCGGCGCGCTGGAGGCCAACGCGCTGACGCTGCTGGTGATCGACGCCTTCGCGGCGGCGATGTTCGGCCGGCTGCGCAGCATCCCGCGCACCTTCGTGGGCGCGATGGTGCTCGGCCTGGCCGCCACGTACGTGCTGGCCTACGTGCCCTCCGCGGGCACGCTGACCGGCAACCTGCGGGTCTCGCTACCCATGATCATCCTTTTCGTGGTGCTGGTCGTGCTGCCGCAGGACCGGCTGCGCGGGGCCGCGATCCGGACCCGCGAGCGCTACCGGGCCCCGACCGTACGGGCCGCGGCCGTCTGGGGCCTGGTCCTGGTCGGCGTGGTGTTCCTCTACAGCCTGCTGCTGGAGGACTCCGGCGTCACCACGTTCGCGCTGGGCATGACGTTCGCGATCATCGCCCTCTCGCTGACCGTACTGACCGGGTACGCCGGCGAGCTGAACCTGGCTCCGCTGTCGTTCGGGGCGGTGGCCACGATCGTGGCCTTCCACTTCGGCATGGAGGGCTCCGGGATGGCGGCGCGGCTCAACCTCCAGGGCATCGTGCTGGCGATCCTGGCGGCGGCCCTGGTCGGCGGGCTCGTGGCGCTTCCGGCGCTGCGATTGCGCGGCCTCTACCTGGCGCTGGCGACCATGGCGTTCGGCGTCTTCCTGTCGAACATGGTGCTGCGCGACACCACCGAGCACGAGTTGTTCGGGATGAAGTTCACGGTGTTCCCGGACGGCGCACTGGTCGTCCCGCCACCCAAGATCGGCCCGCTTGACCTGCGGGACGGGGACACGTTCCTGATGACGGCGACCGTGCTGTTCGCGCTGCTGGGCATCGCGCTGGCCGCGCTGCGCAGCAGCGGGTACGGGCGCCGGCTGGCGGCCATGAAGGACAGCCCGGCGGCCTCGGCGATGCTCGGCCAGAACCTGGTCAGGCTGAAGCTGAGCGTCTTCATGATCTCCGCGGCGATCGCCGGGCTGGGCGGCGTGCTGATGTCGGCCGCCACCGGCTCGGTCTCCCAGGAGAACTTCGTGATCATGGCCAGCCTGGGGCTGGTGATGATGACCGTGGTGGCCGGGATCGGCTACATCAGCGGTGCCCTGTTCGGCGGTCTGATGATCGGCGTCGGCGCGTCCGTCCTGGTGGGCACGTTCAGCGACCTGGCGCTGGAGCACGAGTCGATGGCGTCGATCTTCACCGCGCTCGGCCATCTGGTCCTGGTGGGCACCGCGCTCGTCGGGATGGGCGTCGGCAAGAACCCCAGCGGCTTCGTGCACGACATCATCGATTCGTACCGGGGACTGCGCGGGACCAGGCCCGTCCTGTACGGCGGCGCCGCGTTCGGCGTGCTGGTGTACGCGCTGGCGCTGGCCGGCGTGATCGGCGTCTGGACGTTCGCCGTCGTCGCGCTGTGCGTGATCATGCTGCTGCCCGTCATCGGGAAGATGCTCACCGAGGAGGGCCGCCGCCGGGAGACGCCGCTCGCGCTGCTGGGCGTGGACGAGCCGTACACCGACGAGCTGCGCGCCAAGCTCGACCGCGAGCTGCGCCTGCCCGTCGCCCACCGCCCCACCAGGGGCCGTCCGGGGAACCACGTCATCCCACCGATCCCCGCCGAGAAGGGAGAGGCCAGTGTCACCGCCTGAAACCCCCGTCCCCAGCAACCCCGAGCCCAGCACCCCCGAGCCCGGTACCCCCGTTCTGGGGATGCCCATCCTGGAAACACGGGGCATCGTGGTGAAGTTCGGCGGCAACACGGCCGTCAACGACGTCAGCCTCGGCATGGCCGAGGGGCAGATCACCGGCCTGATCGGCCCGAACGGCGCCGGCAAGACCACGCTGTTCAACACGATGACCGGCCTGCAGAAGCCCGACTCCGGGCGGGTGCTGCTGGACGGCACCGACATCACGAAGCTGTCCCCGTCCAAGCGCGCGCGGCGCGGCATGGCGCGTACGTTCCAGCGGCTGGAACTGTTCCTGTCGCTGTCGGTACGCGACAACGTCCGCGTGGCGGGCGACATCCTCAAGTCCAGCAGCGGCCTCAAGGGCAGGGCGCGCTTCGACCTGGACGAGGCCACCGACAAGGTGCTGGAACGGACCGGGCTGACCGACATCGCCGATCGCGACGTGTCGGACATCCCGATCGGCCGGGCCCGCGTCGTCGAGGTCGCCCGCGCGCTGATGACCTCGCCGCGCGTGCTGCTGCTGGACGAGCCCGCCTCCGGCCAGACCGACCGCGAGACCGAGGCGTTCGCGGAGATGCTCACCGGCCTGGCCGCCGAGGGCCTGGCGATCTGCCTGGTCGAGCACGACCTGCCGCTGGTGATGGGGCTCTGCGAGACGATCCACGTCCTGGACTACGGGGCACGGATCGCCTCCGGCACGCCCCGCGAGATCAAGGACTCGCCGGAGGTCATCGCCGCCTACATCGGTACGGAGGAGGCGGCATGACCGGGCGAAGCGAGGCCGACCGGGGGCTAGGGGCGGAGCCCCAGCCGGGGGGCGGAGCCCTCAGCATGGAACAAGAGCCGCTGCTGGAGCTGGCGGGGATCCGGGCCGGGTACGGCGCGATCGAGGTCCTGCACGGCGTGGACCTGGTGCTGCGGCCGGGCTCGCTGCTGGCCCTGCTCGGCCCCAACGGCGGCGGCAAGTCCACCACGATGAAGGTCTGCGCGGGGCTGCTCCCGGCCACCGGCGGGGAGCTGCGGTACGTGGGCCGCAAGATGAACGGCATCTCGGCGCAGGAGGCCGCCCGGCTGGGTGTGTGCTCCATCCCCGAAGGCCGGGGGATCTTCCCGAACCTGACCGTACGGGAGAACCTGTGGGCCGCCACGGGGACCGGCGCCCGGCTGCCCGACATGGAGGAGAAGGCGTACGCCCGCTTCCCCGTACTGGGCGAGCGGCGCGGCCAGCTCGCCGGCTCGATGTCCGGCGGCGAGCAGCAGATGCTGGCGCTGGCCCGCGCGCTCGGCACCGATCCGGCGGTGCTGCTGCTCGACGAGCTGTCCATGGGACTGGCGCCGATGATCGTGAGCCGGATGTACGAGACGGTCGCCGAACTCGTCGAGGGCGGCCTGTCGGTGCTGTGCGCCGAGCAGTTCGCCCGCGCGGTGCTGCCGATCGCCGACACCGCCGCGCTCATGCTGAACGGGAGGGTCGTGGCCGCCGGCAGCCCGGACGCGATCGAGGACCGGCTGTCCAGCGACTATCTAGGAGGTTGACGGGATGCTCACCGAGGAACGCCGCACGCAGTTCAAGGACGACGTGGCGGGTCAGAAGCTCAAGACCGACCAGGGCAGGTTCGACGGCGTGCAGCGCATCGTCGGCGTGCTGCTGATGGTGGTCGGCGTGGTCGGCGCGTTCATCGCGTACAACAACTCGCTCGCGCAGGACGACCTGCGCAACGTCGGCTCGTTCCAGGCGCTGGCGACGGCGTTCGCCGCCCTCACCGTCGTGGGCGCCGCGCTCTACCTGGCGTCGGCGCTGAGCCGGGTGCTGCGGCTGTGGCTGCTGCGCCAGCTCGTCGAGTCCCAGGACCGGACCGACCAGATCACCGCGGCACTGGAGAACCGGAAGGCCTAGGCCGGCCGTTCTCGACGAGGGCTTCAGCGCCCCGAGTTCAGGGCCCCGAGTTCCAGGGCCTGGGTTTCAGCGCCCGAATTTCACTGTACGAAACTCCCAATCAGCGGGATGGCCGGAACGCCCGGTCATCCCGCTGTTTTAGCGTCAGGACCGCCGCCCAGCAGTAGCGTTCGCGCGGCGGCGACAGGGCCGAAGACCGAGAGCAGACACCAGAGGGAGCAGGGGAAGCAGGAGTGCGAAACGAGACGATCGCGGATCTGCTGCTGGAACGGCTCGGCGACGGCCGTCCCGGACTGCGCGACCGTGAGCGGACCTGGACGTGGGACGAGGTCGTCCGGGAGAGCGCGGCACGGGCGTCGCTGGCCCGTGAGCTGCGGCAGGACGGGCCGTTCCACATCGGGGTGCTGCTGGACAACGTGCCGGAGTACATCCTGTGGCTGGGCGCGGCGGCGCTGAGCGGCGCGACCATCGTCGGGATCAACTCCACCCGGCGCGGCTCGTACCTGGAGCAGGAGGTCAGGCACACCGACCTGCAGCTCCTGATCACGGACGAGGCCGGGGCCAAGCTGCTGGACGGACTGGACATCGGCGTTCCGCGCGACCGGTTCCTGCTGATCGACGACGCGGCGTACCCCGCCCAGGTGGCGCGGCACGCCTTCCCCGCCGAGCAGTCCCCGGGCCGGGATGCGGAGATCACGCCGGAGACGCAACTGCTCCTGCTCTTCACCTCCGGTACGACCGGGGCGTCCAAGGCGGCCCGCTGCTCGCAGGGCCGGCTCGCCGAGCTGGGCCGGGTCAACAGCGCCAAGTACGGCCACGTGCGCGAGGACATCGCCTACTGCCCGATGCCGCTGTTCCACGGGAACGCGCTGATGGCGCTGTGGGCTCCGATGCTGGCGGTGGGCGCGTGTGTCGTGCTGGCGCCCAAGTTCTCCGCGTCCGGGTTCATGGACGACGTCCGCTTCTACGGCGCGACGTTCTTCACCTACGTCGGCAAGGCCATCGCCTACGTCCTGGCGCAGCCGGAACGGCCCGACGACGGCGACAACACGCTGACGCACGCGTTCGGGACCGAGGCCGCGCCCGGCGACAAGGTCGAGTTCCTGCGCCGGTTCGGGTGCCCGCTCCAGGAGGGGTACGGCTCCAGCGAGGGCGCCGGCATGATCAAGCTGGTGCCCGACACCCCGCCGAGCGCGTTCGGGCGGCCCGCCCATGACGGGGTACGGATCGTTCACCCCGAGTCCCGGGAGACCTGCGCCCGCGCCGTCCTGGACGAGCACGGCCGGATCGCCAACCCCGAGGACGCGGTCGGCGAGATCGTCGACGTCGACGGCGCCGCCCGGTTCGAGGGCTACTACAAGAACCCCGAGGCAGACGCCGAGCGCGTCCGGCACGGGTGGTACTGGACCGGCGACCTCGGCTATCTCGACGAGGCCGGGTTCCTCTACTTCGCGGGACGGTCCGGCGACTGGATCCGGGTCGACTCCGAGAACATCTCCGCGCTGCTCACCCAGGACGTCCTGCGCCGCCACCCCAAGGTCCTGGACGCCGCCGCGTTCGGCGTACCGGACCCCAGGTCGGGCGACCAGGTGATGGCCGCCATGGAGATCCCCGAGGACGTCGCGTTCGACGAGCTCGGCCTGCCGGCCTTCCTCGCGGGCCAGGAGGACCTGGGCACCAAGGGCGCTCCCCGCTACGTCCGGGTGTCGCACGGACTGCCCACCACCGGCTCCGGCAAGCTCAGCAAGAAGCAGTTGCAGCTGAACGGCTGGCGTACCGAGGACCCCGTGTACCGCTGGGTAGGCCGGGGCGCCCCCGAGTACACGCTGATGACCGAGGACGACAAGGCGGCGCTGCGCGAGGAGTTCGCCACCAACGGCCGCCTGCGGTTCTTGCCATGAGCGCGCCTGCCATGACTGTGCTTGCCGTGAACGAGGGTCTCAGTCAGCACGGGCCGCGGTGGCCCATGCCTGATTCCCACGCCTCCCCGCTGGAAAAGAGAGAGGGCCTCCATGGATTTGCGTGAGTCCGCCGCGCACCGCGATCTGCGCGCGGAGCTGCGGGCCTATTTCGCGGGCCTGCTGCCTCCGGACGTCCGACGCCGCGTCGGTGAGCAGGGCGTGGGCGGTGACCGGTTCCGCGAGGTCGTCAAGATGCTCGGCGACGACGGCTGGCTCGGCTACGGCTGGCCGGTCGAGTTCGGCGGGCAGGGCCGTTCGATGGCCGACCAGTACGTGTTCTTCGACGAGGTGCAGCGGGCGGGCCTGCCGTTCCCGTTCGTCACCGTCAACACGGTCGGCCCGACGCTGATGAAGTACGGGACCGAGGAGCAGAAGCAGCGGTTCCTGCCGGGCATGCTGGCCGGCGACATCGTCTTCGCGATCGGCTACACCGAGCCCGCCGCCGGCACCGACCTGGCCTCGCTGCGGACCCGCGCGGTCCGGGACGGCGACCACTACGTCATCGACGGCAGCAAGATCTTCACCAGCGGCGCCAACACCGCCGACCACATCTGGCTGGCCTGCCGCACCGATCCGGACGCGCCCAAGCACAAGGGCATCTCGATCATCACGGTGCCGACCGACGCGCCGGGCTTCTCCTGGAGCCCGATCCCGACGGTCGGCGGGATGATCGTCACCTCCACGTACTACAGCGGCGTCCGGGTCCCCGCGGCCAACGTCATCGGCGACGTCGACGGCGGCTGGGGGCTGATCACCACCCAGCTGAACCACGAGCGGATCGGGCTGGCCGCGCTCGGCGGCCGGATGATCCGGCTGTGGGAGGACGTCGCGGCCTGGGCCCGCGAGAACGGCGTCATCGACCTGCCGTGGGTCCGGCAGGACCTGGCCCGTACCCACGCCAAGCTCGAGGCGATGCGGCTGCTGAACTGGCAGATGACCGCCGCCGTCGAGGCCGGGAACCTGTCCGGCGCGCAGGCGGGCGCCACCAAGACCTACGGCACCGAGACCCACATCGAGGTGCAGCGCGCTCTGACCGGCATCCTCGGCGCGGCCGGGCGGATCCGTCCCGAGTCGCCGGGCGCGGTGCTGTACGGGCAGATCGAGCAGCTGTCCCGGCAGGGCATCGTCAACACCTTCGGCGGCGGAGTCAACGAGGTGCTGCGCGACATGGTCGCCACCCAGGGCCTGGGCATGCCGCGATCGAGGCGCTCATGAGCACCCCCGAAGCCACCGCGGCGAGCATGGCCGGTTGGAACGAGGGTTCTGGAGCCGGTGACTACGAGAGCAGGCTGAAGGCCTTCGAGGGCCGCGAGCTCGTCGCGCCGCGTCCCGGCCAGGACCCGGTGAACGTGCCGATGATCCGGCACTGGGTCGAGGCGATGGACGACGGCAACCCCGTCTACCTGGACGACGAGGCGGCGCGGGCCACCGGCCGTGACGGCGTCGTGGCGCCCGCCTCGATGGTCCAGGCCTGGACCATGCGCGGGTACGCGGCGTCCGTCCGCCCCCAGGCCCCGCAGCCAGAGCCGAGCCAGCCGGGCCAGGCAGGGCAGTCGGGCCAGGCAGTGCAGTCGGGCCAGCCAGGGCAGGGCACGGGCGGCGGCGGGTTCGACGAGCTGGTCGCGCTGCTGGACGAGGGCGGCTACACCTCGGTCGTGGCCACGGACTCCGAGCTGGAGTTCCACCGGGAGCTCGTCCCGGGGGACCACATCAGCGTCCAGGAGGTCGTGGAGTCGATCTCCCCGGAGAAGAAGACCGGGCTGGGCACCGGGCGCTTCGTCACCACGGTGAAGACGTACCGCGACCAGGACGGCGAGATCGTCGCCACCCAGCACTGGCGCACGCTGCGCTTCCGTCCCAAGGAGGAGCCGAAGCCCAAGGCGCTGCGGCCGCGGCCGGCGATCAACCAGGACAACGCGTTCTGGTTCGAGGCGGCGCGCGAGCACCGCCTGGTGATCCAGCGCTGCACGGCGTGCGAGACGCCGCGGCACCCGCCGGGCCCCGCCTGCCCGCACTGCGGATCGTTCGAGTGGTACGCCGCCGAGTCCGGCGGCCACGGCCACGTCTACACGTACGTGGTCAACCACCATCCCCGCCATCCGGCCTTCGACTTCCCGCATGTCGTCGCGGTGGTCGAGCTGGCCGAAGGCACCCGCCTCATCACCAACCTGACCGGCATCAGGCCCGAGGAGGTCGAGATCGGCATGCCCGTCGTCCTGGACTGGCTGGACGCCGACCCCGAACTGTCCCTTCCGGTGTTCCGGCCGGCGACCCCGCAAGAGGAGCGCTGATGGACTTCACCCTTGGCGAGGAGCTGGAGGCGGTCCGCGACCTGGCCCGGCAGATCTTCACCGACCACACCGCCGCGACGCGGCTGCGCGAGGTGGAGCAGAGCCCGGACCGGGTCGACGAGACCCTGTGGCGCGACCTGGCCTCGGCCGGGCTGCTCGGCGTGGCGCTGCCGGAGGAGGCGGGCGGCTCGGGCCTCGGCGTCCCCGCGCTCGGCGTCCTGCTGGAGGAGCAGGGCCGCCATGTCGCGCCCGTACCGCTCTGGCCGACGCTCGTCGGCGCGCTGGCGCTGACCTCGTACGGTACGCCGCAGCAGCGCGAGGCCCTGCTGCCCGCGCTCGTGGACGGCTCGTCCCGGATCACCGTGGCGCTGGAGGAGTTCGGCCTGCAGGACCCGGATGAGCCCCACTGTGTTGCCAGACCAGACAGCGTTGCCAGACCAGAGAGCGTTGCCAGACCAGAGAGCGTTGCCAGACCAGAGAGCGTTGCCAGAGCAGAGAGCGTGGCCAAGCCTGACGGCGACGGCTGGCGGCTGACCGGCACCAAGGCCGCCGTCCCGACCCCGGCGGGGGCCGCGTACGTCCTGGTCTCCGCAAGCACCGAGTCTTCGACCACGGAATCCTCGGCCGCCGGAGCCGGCCGTCGGCTCTTCCTGGTGGAGGCCGGCGCCGAGGGCGTGAGCTGGGAGCGTACGGAGACCACCAGCCGCGACATGGCCGGCAACCTCACGCTCGAGAACGCGCCCGCCCAGGCGCTGCCCGGGGACGGAGCGCTCGCCGGAACGCTCGACCTGGCCCGGATGGCCCTGTCCGCCGTCCAGATCGGCGTGGCCGACGGAGCGTTGCAGCTGTCGGCCTCCTACCTGCGCGAGCGCGAGCAGTTCGGCCGCCCGCTGGGCTCGTTCCAGGCCGTCCTGCACCAGCTGGCCGACTGCTACATCGAGATCGAGGCCCTGAAGGTCTGCGTGTGGCGGGCGATCTCGTCCGTCGAGGCGGACGGATCGGCCGACTCCTCGGCCGTACTGGTCGCCAAGTGGTGGTCCGGCGAGGGCGGGCTGAACGTCGTCCACCGCGCCCAGCACCTGCACGGCGGCATCGGCGTGGACGTCGACTACCCGGTGCACCGCTTCTTCCTGTGGGGCAAGCAGATCTCCGGCACGCTCGGCGGCGCCTCGTCCGACCTCACCCGGCTGGGCGACCGGCTCGCGGAAGGGAAGGCCGCGTCATGACCCGCCCGGCCACCGCCCCCGCGGCCGTGTCTCCGGCCGCAGCCCCCGCGACCACGGTCGCCCCGACGCTCGCGTACGAGGACGTGAAGGTGGGGCAGGAGCTGCCCGAACTGAGCATCCCGCTGACCCGTACCCTCATCGTGGCCACGGCCCTGGCGAGCCGCGACTTCCAGGACGTCCACCACGATCCCGCGCTGGCCGGCGAGCGCGGCTCCAAGGACGTCTTCATGAACATCCTGACCACCAACGGGCTGGTCGACCGGTACGTCACCGGCTGGGCCGGGCCCGCCGCCGTGATCAAGAAGATCAAGATCCGGCTCGGCGCGCCCAACTACCCCGGCGACACGATGGTGCTGACCGGGACCGTCACCGCCACGGACGACGCCGGCCGCCGGGTCGAGATCGCGGTACGCGGCGTCAACGCGCTCGGCCCGCACGTGACCGGAACCGTGACCGTGCTCCTTCCGAGTGCACGGCATCCGCAAGAGGGGGAACTGTGAGCGGCGTGCTCCCAGGCGCCGCGGCGATCGCCGGCATCGGCGCCACCGAGTTCTCCAAGGAGTCCGGCCGCAGCGAGCTGCGGCTGGCCTGCGAGGCGGTCCTGGCCGCCATCACCGACGCCGGCCTCGAGCCGTCCGACGTGGACGGCATGGTGACGTTCACCGCCGACAGCAGCTCCGAGATCCACATCGCCCGCAACCTGGGCATCGGCGAGCTGAAGTTCTTCTCCCGGATCGGGCACGGCGGCGGCGCCGCCTGCGGCACCGTCCAGCAGGCCGCGATGGCCGTCGCCACCGGCATCGCCGACGTGGTCGTCTGCTACCGGGCGTTCAACGAGCGCTCGGGCACCCGGTACGGGCTCGGCCAGGCGGACCGGCCGATGGACGTCAGCGCCGACCGCGCCGCGTACTCCTGGATGACCCCGTACGGGCTGTCCACGCCCGCGCAGTGGGTGGGGATGTTCGCCCAGCGGTACCTGCACGAGTACAAGGCGACCACCGAGGACTTCGGACGGGTCGCCGTCGTGGACCGCAAGCACGCCGCGACCAACCCCGCCGCCTGGTTCTACCAGCGGCCGATCACGCTGGAAGAGCACCAGGCGTCCCGCTGGATCGCCGAGCCGCTGCGGCTGCTGGACTGCTGCCAGGAGAGCGACGGCGGCCAGGCCATCGTCGTGGTCTCCGCCGAGCGGGCCCGCGACCTGCCGCACCCGCCCGCGGTGATCTGGGGCGCGGCGCAGGGATCCGGCAACGACCAGCACATGATGACCAGCTACTACCGGTCGGAGATCAGCGGCATCCCCGAGATGGGGCTGGTCGGCAAGCAGTTGTACGCGCAGAGCGGCCTCACCCCGGCCGACATCGGCGCGGCCATCCTGTACGACCACTTCACCCCGCTGGTCCTTCCGCAGCTGGAAGAGCTGGGCTTCTGCGCCCGCGGCGAGGCGAAGGACTTCATCGCCGACGGGCATCTGGAGATCGGCGGGCGGCTGCCGTTCAACACCCACGGCGGCCAGCTCGGCGAGGCGTACATCCACGGCATGAACGGCGTCGCCGAGGGTGTCCGGCTGGTCCGCGGTACCTCGGTCAACCAGCCCGGCCAGATCGGGAGCGTGCTGGTCACCGCCGGTACGGGCGTGCCCACCAGCGGCCTCGTCCTGGGAGTCGACCGATGACCGACGCGAGCACGGGAACTCAGGCGAACACGGGGACTCAAGCGAACACGGGGGCCGAGGCGAGCATGGGGAACGCGGAGAGCGCGGGGGACTGGCGGGGCCGGGAGCTCGGCAGCCGGGCCGCCGGCTACGAGGACCGCGACGCGATCCTGTACGCGCTGGCGGTCGGGGCCAAGGCGGCCGACCTGGACCTGGTCTTCGAGGAGCGGCTGCGGGTCCTGCCCACCTTCGCCCTCACCCTGGCCCAGTGGGCCCCCGACGCCCTCGGCTCGGCGGGCGCGTTCGACATCACCACCGCCGTACACGGGTCCCAACGGCTGCGCGTGCGCAAGCCGCTGCCGATCGCGGGCGAGCTGGAGCTGTCGGCGAAGGTGTCGGAGGTCTGGGACAAGGGCCGTGCGGCGGTCTTCGAGGTCGCGGTCGAGTGCGAGTACTTCGAGGCCGTCTGGTCGCTGTTCGCCCCTGGCAGCGGCGGCTTCGGCGGTGACCGGGGCCCGTCGTCGCAGAAGCGTCCCGAGCGCGCGCCCGACCACTCGTTCACCGTGGAGACCTCGCCCGACCAGGCGGCCCTGTACCGGCTGCTGGGCGACCGCCACCACATGCACATCGATCCGGACGCCGCCAAGGCCGCCGGGATGCCCCGCCCGTTCATGCACGGGCTGTGCACACTGGCCGCGATCACGCTGCCGCTGGCGCGGGAGCTGGGCGCGCACCCGGCCGACCTGGTGGAGCTGGACGGCCGGTTCGCCTCCCCAGTCTTCCCGGGCGACCGGCTTGCCGTCACCGCATGGAACGACACGTCGTCGGGAGAAGGTGCGGATTCAGGAGAAGGCGCGGTCCTGTTCGAGGCCGCCACCGGAGACACCACGGTGATCTCCGGCGGCCGCGCTCGCTTCGCAGGCTGATCGGTACGGCCTGGCCGGCCGGGCTTGTGTCACGCACGGCCTGACCGGCCGGGCCTGTGTCACGCGGGGCCTGATCAGTCGCGGGTGACCATGTAGCGGGCCGGGATCTCGCCGCCTCCGTGGACGGCGAGGTCCGCGCCCGTCACGTACGACGACAGGTCGCCGGCCAGGAAGAGGCAGGCGTTCGCCACGTCCTGCGGGTCGGCCATCCGGTCCATCGGGATCAGGCCGGCGATCGTCGCGCCGCCGTCCTCCCCGTAGTTGTGGGCGGCGGCCTCGGTCAGGACCAGCCCGGTGGTGATGTGGTTGATCCGCACCTTGGGCGACCACTCCAGCGCCAGCGCCTTCGTGAATGCCAGCAGGCCTGCCTTGGCCGCGGTGTACGCGGCGGTGCCGGGCTGCGGGTCGACGGCCGAGACGCTGCCGATGTTGATGATCGACCCGCCCTCCGGCTGGGCCTGCATGATCTTGTTGGCGGGCTGCGCCACGTAGAACGGCGCCAGCAGGTTCAGCTGGACGATCCGCTCCACGAAGCGCGGCGAGACCGTCGCGGCGTCCGCGTCGGGCGAGCCGCCGGCGTTGTTGACCAGGACGTCCAGCCGGCCGCCCATCAGCTCCGCCGCCCCGTTCACCAGCTCGACCGCGGCGTTCGCGTCCCGGATGTCGGCGGACAGGAAACGCGCCGTACGGCCGTCCGCGCTCGGCGGCTTCTCCGGCTCGTTGCGGCCGCACACCACCACGTCGGCGCCGGCCCGCAGGAACGTCTCGGCGATCACCGCCCCGATGCCCTTGGTACCGCCGGTGACCAGCACCGCCCGTCCACTGAGGTCCACCACCGTGCTCAATTCTTCCCCTTCGATGACCGCGCAGGCCCGTACGGACACAGGCCTGTATGAATCACGGGCCCATGCGAACCACAGGCTCGCGCTAACCACAGGCCAGGCAATGTACGAACCACAACGCCGTACAGGATTACAGGTGGGCGGAGACCAGGGCTTGTTTCAGGTGCCTTGGCCACCGCGCAGATCGCGAAGCACAGGTTAGGACGGTACGCGCCGTTCCAGGCCTCGGGTACCGGTGACCGGGACGGGTCTTCCGGATGGCGGCGCGGGGGGCCACCATGGGGTGCCATGAGCGAGCAGGAGCTGACGATCCCGCGGGTGCTGGCCCGCGCCGCCGACGCCCGTCCGGACGCGGAGGCCGTCGTGGACGGCGACGTCCGGGTGACGTACGCGCAGCTGCGCGAGCGCGTGCGCGAGGTGGTCGCGGCGTTCACCGCCGCGGGGGTCGGGCCAGGTGACCGCATCGCGATCTGGGCGCCCAACGGCCTGGCGTGGATCGTGACCGCGATCGGCGCGGTGAGCGCCGGTGCGGCGCTGGTCCCGCTCAACACGCGCTACAAGGGCGAGGAGGCCCGCCGGCCGCTCACCAAGGCGCAGGCCAAGATCCTGTTCGTGGCGGACGGCTTCCTCGGCATCGACTATCCCGGGATGCTCGGGCTGGACGCCGGTACGGGCGCCGTCCCGGATCTGCCCGACCTCCAGGCCATCGTCACGTTCAACGGCGATGAGCGTCCTGGCGTGACGTCCTGGAAGAACTTCGTCGGCGCGGGCGCCGGTGTCTCGCGGGACGACACGGACGCCCGGATGGACGCCGTGGCCCCGGGCGACATCGCCGACATCCTGTTCACCTCGGGCAGTACGGGAGTCCCCAAGGGCGTCCTGTGCACGCACGAGCAGAACATCCGTACGTTCCTCGCCTGGGCCGGACGCACCGGGCTCGCCCAGGACGACCGGTACCTGATCGTCAATCCGATGTTCCACAGCTTCGGCTACAAGGCCGGCGTGCTGGCCTGCCTGCTGAAGGGCGCCACGATGGTGCTGCAGGACGTGTTCCAGGCCGACGAGACGCTGCGGCTGATCGAGGCCGAGAAGATCAACGTGCTGCCCGGCCCGCCGACGATCTACACCACGCTGCTGGAGGCCCCGAGCCGTACCGAGCGCGATCTGTCCTCGCTGCGGCTGGCGGTGACCGGCGCGGCCGACGTACCGATCGCGCTGGTCCGGCGGATGCGCGCGGAGCTGTTCCCGCAGGTCGTCACCGCGTACGGGCTGACCGAGGCGTCCGGCACGGTCACCGTCTGCGCCGTGGACGACGATGACGAGGTCATCTCCGGTACGTCCGGCCACGCCATCGACGACGTGGAGGTCGTGGTCGTGGACGGCAAGGGCGAGCCCGTCCCGGCGGGCACCGACGGCGAGATCCACGTACGCGGCTACAACGTGATGCGCGGCTACCTGGACGACCCGGCGGCCACCGCGGAGGCGCTCCGCGACGGCTGGCTGGTCACCGGCGACCGGGGCCGCCTGGACGAGCACGGCAACCTGACCATCACGGGCCGTACCAAGGAGATGTACGTCGTCGGCGGGTTCAACGTGTACCCGGCCGAGATCGAGGACGTCCTCGCCCGGCACGACGCCGTCGTGGAATCGGGCGTGACCGGGGTTCCGGACGAGCGGATGGGCGAGGTCGGCCGCGCGTACGTCCGCGTCCGCGCCGGCCGGCAGGTCACCGCCGACGAGCTGGTCGCCCACTGCCGGGAACGGCTGGCCAACTTCAAGGTCCCCCGGGAGATCGTCTTCGTGGACGACCTCCCGAAGAGCGCCGCAGGCAAGATCCGCCGAGCCGACCTGAAGAACCTCGCCTAAACGGTCGACGCCCGAACGATCGACGCCCGAACGGTTGACTCGTGGCGTGTTCGCCCTTGCAGAGGCCTGCAGGGGCGAACTCGCCACGAGTCAACGGAGTCCGGGGGCTAGGGCCTGTCTCACAGTGGCCTCAGCCACCGCGCGAGCGCGCTATCTGGCCGGTGAGGCAAAGCCGAAGGCGAGCCTCACCGGGCAGATCGCGAAGCGATGCCGCGCTCGCCCAAGAACCGGTCACGGTGCGAGCCGCTAGGCGAGCACCGTGGGCCGGGTCTTTAGAAACACCGCCTAGAGCGCGGCGATGACTCGGGCGCGGTGGTCGGCGGGGGAGCCCCACGCCGAGTGCAGCACCCGGGCCTTGCGGATCCACAGGGACGGGTCGTACTCGTCGGTGTAGCCGATCGCGCCGTGGACCTGCAGCGCGACCTTCGCGGTGGCGTACGAGGCGGCCGACGCCGCGACCTTGGCGGCCGACACGTCCCGGCGGAACTCGGGCGTCCCGTACGCGAGGGCGGCGCCGAACAGCAGCGGCCGGGCGAACTCCAGCTCCACCATCGCGCCCGCGAGATGGTGCTTGATCGCCTGGAACTCGCCGATCGGCCGGCCGAACTGCTTGCGCGTCTTGGCGTACTCGACCGAGACGTCCAGCAGCGCGCGGCCGAGGCCGGCCTGCTGGGCGGCGCACATCAGCACGCCGAGGTCGTACGCCGCGTCGATCGCCGCGCGAGCGTCGTCCCCGTCCGCCAGCGTCTTGCCCGGGGCCACCCGGAACAGCCGGCGTGCGGGGTCGAGCGAGTCGCAGACCGGCCGCTCGTCCGCGGCGGCCTCCTGTACGCCGCCGCCGCTCGCGATCAGCACCAGGTCGGCGGCGTCGCCGTCCAGCGCGTACGGGACGGACGGCGGCAGCGCGAGCGAGACCAGGGCCTCACCCTCGGCGATCTTGGGCAGCCAGCCGGCGGCAGCCGCGCCCCCGGCCCGTCCGAGCAGTTCGGCGGCGGCGAGCGTCTCCACGATCGGCCCGGGAACGGCGTGCCGCCCGAGCACCTCCATCGCGGTGACCAGCTCCACCGGCAGCGGACCGGCCCCGCCGTGCTCCTCCGGTACGGCCAGCGCGAACACCCCGGCCTCGGCGATCGACGACCACAGCGCCCGCCCGGGTGCCGTTTCGCCGCCGCCCCAGACGCGTACCGCCTCGGCGGTACCGGCCTCGGCCAGCAGCTTGTGCAGGGTCTCGCCGAACATCCGCTGCTCGGCGTCCAGAACGAACTTCACCGCGATCCCCTCGGCAGGCCGAGCAGCCGCTCGGCGATCACATTGAGCTGGATCTCGTTGGTGCCCGCGTAGATCGGGCCGGCCAGCGAGAAGACGTACCCCTCGAGCCAGGACGAGTCCAGTTCCCCGTCCGGGCCGAGCAGGTCCAGCGCGGTCTCGTGCAGCGACACGTCCAGCTCCGACCAGAACACCTTGTTGAGGCTGGCCTCGGCGCCGATGTCGTCGGTACGGGAGATGGTCTCGAAGCCCTTGAGCCGGTACGCGCGGGACTTGATCCAGGCGTCGGCGACCCGGTCGCGCAGGGCCGTGTCGGACGATTCTGTGTTGGAGAGAGCGGCGCGTTCGCGCCACAGGTCCACGAGCCGTTCGGTCGCCGCCGTGAAGCGGCCCGGGCTGCGCAACGTGAGGCCGCGCTCGTTGCCCGCCGTGGCCATCGCGACCCGCCAGCCCTGGCCGGCCTCGCCGATCACGTCGATGTCCGGGACGAACACGTCGTCCAGGAACAGCTCGGCGAACGCGGGCTTGCCGTCCAGCCGCCCGATCGGGCGTACGGTCACGCCGTCGGCGTTCAGCGGGAACATCAGGTACGTCAGGCCCTTGTGCCGTTCCGACGCCGGGTCCGAACGGAAGAGGCCGAAGCCGCGGTCGGCGAACGCCGCCCGGGAGCTCCAGGTCTTCTGGCCGTTCAGCAGCCAGCCGCCGTCGGTACGGGTCGCGGTCGCGCGCAGCGCCGCCAGGTCGCTGCCCGCGCCCGGCTCCGACCACGCCTGCGCCCAGATGACCTCACCGGCCGCCATCGGCGGCAGGATGCGTTCGAGCTGCTCGGGAGTGCCGTGCTCGAGCAGCGTCGGGGCCAGCAGGTTGATGCCGTTCTGGCTGACCCGCCCGGGGGCCTCGGCGGCGTAGTACTCCTCCTCGAAGACCAGCCACTGCAGCGGGGACGCGCCGCGCCCGCCGTACTGCTCCGGCCACGACACCACCGAAAGCCGGGCCTCGCCCAGCGCCCGCTCCCAGTCCCGGTGCGCCGCGAAGCCCTCTTCGGTCTCCAGCGACGGCAGCGGCTCGGCGGGCACATGCTCGCGCAGCCACGCCCGTACCTCGGCGCGCAGCTCCTGCTCCGCCGCCCCGAACTCAAGATCCATCATCTGCCGCCTTCTCGTGTGCCGCTTTCCCGGTATCGCTTTTCCCAGGTGCCGCTGTTCTCGGTGCTGCCGTCTCCGTGCTGGCTTTACCCGTGGGCTTCTCGGTACCGGCCTTCTCCGTGCTGGCCGTCTCCGTGCTGGACTTCGCTGTGCTGGTTTTCTCGGTGCTGGTTTTCTTGGTCATGGCCTTCTCGGCCGCGGCCTTCATCGACTTGGGGCCGAGCCCGGCCAGCGCGTCGGCGCCCACCTCGGCGTTGTGGGCGTGCGCGACATGATGCAGTCCGAACACCGAGTCCATGCCCGCGTGCATGCCCTGCAGATCCTCGGCCTGGTTGACGGCCTTCTTGGTGAGTGCGAGGCCGAGGCGGGGCATCGCGGCGATCCGTTCGGCCATGGCCAGGGTCTCCGCCTCCAGCGACTCGCGCGGAACGACCCGGTTGACCCACCCCAGCTCGTACGCGCGGGAGGCGGCCATCCGGTCCCCGGTGTAGAGGAACTCCTTGGCGATGCGCGGCGGCATCACCCACGGGTGCGCGAAGTACTCGACGCCCGGGATGCCCATCCGTACGACCGGATCGGCGAAGAACGCGTCCTCGGACGCCACGATCAGGTCGCAGACCCAGGCGAGCATCAGCCCGCCCGCGATGCACGCGCCCTGGACCGAGGCCACCATCGGCTTGGGGATCTCCCGCCAGCGGCGGCACATCCCGAGGTAGACCTCCGACTCGCGCGCGAACCGGCTCTCGGCGCCCGTCTTGCCGACGTGGTCCCACCACAGCCCGGCCTTGCGGGGGAAGGTGCGGTCGGCGTCTCGTTCGGGAGTCCCGATGTCGTGCCCGGCGGAGAAGTGCTCGCCCGCCCCGGCGAGCACGATCACCTTGACCTCGTCGTCCTCGGCGGCCTGGTAGAACGCCTCGTCGAGGGCATAGGTCATCGCGGAGTTCTGCGCGTTGCGGTAGTCGGGCCGGTTCATCGTGACCACCGCGACGGGTCCCCGCCGCTCGTAGCGGACGACCATGCGATCTCCCTTCTTTCTAACAACTGTTTGGTAGAGTAACCGAGCCGGCCCGATGCCGGACCGATCGGGTCCCGCCCACCGGACCCCGACCGCCCACCGGACTTGAACGTCCACTGGACTTGAACGCCTACCGGGTGCCAAGCCCCACCGGACACCCGCGCCCACGGAACACCACAGCCCCTCCGGACCCTGGACCCATCGGACACCGCGGCCCCACCAGGCCCCACCAGGCTTCACCGCCTCTCGGGCGTGACCGTCCCGCCGGGCGCCGGCGCATCGCGGGCCGTCCGACATCGGCCCGCTTTCCCGGCCAGTGGGATTGGATGCGGCGGCTCGGGCGGAGGCTCCGTAGCGTCGTGGGCATGCTGACCGAGGAACGGCGCCGAGAAGCCGCCGACCGTCTGTGGGCCGCGGAGCTGGAGCGGCGGCCGATCTCCCCGCTCATCGAGAGCTACCCGGGCATCGACGTCGTCGACGCGTACGAGATCCAGCTGCTCAACATCCGGCGCAGGCTGGCCGCGGGCGGCGCGGTCAAGGGCCACAAGGTCGGGCTGTCGTCCAAGGCCATGCAGCAGATGATGGGCGTGGACGAACCCGACTACGGCCACCTGCTCGCCGACATGGAGCTGAGCGAGGACGAGCCGGTGCTCGCGAGCGCCTACTGCCGGCCCCGGGTCGAAGTCGAGGTCGGCTTCGTGCTGGGCGCCGACCTGCCGGGCGAGGAGTGCACCGAGGCCGATGTCCTGGCCGCCACCGAACGGGTCGTACCGTCGCTGGAACTGATCGACAGCCGGATCGCCGACTGGCGGATCAAGCTGGCGGACACGATCGCCGACAACGCGTCGTCGGCCGGGTTCGTGATCGGCGCGGGCGTCCCGCCCGCCGGACTCGATCTCACCGCGATCGACGCCACGCTCTACCGCGGCGGCGAGACCGTGGTCTCCGGCCGATCCGACGCGGTCCTGGGCGACCCCGTCATCGCCGTCGCCTGGCTGGCCCGCAAGGTCGCCTCGTTCGGTGTCCGGCTGCGCGCCGGGAACGTGGTGCTGCCGGGCTCGTGCACCCGCGCGATCGACGTGGCGGCCGGGGAGACCTACACCGCCGAGTTCACCGGCCTCGGCTCGGTCTCTCTGTCGTTCAAGTAGCACCGTCGTTCAAGTAGCACTGTCGATCGAGTAGCGCTGCGCTGTCGTTCAAGTAGCACCCGTGCTTCAAGTGGCGCTGCCTTAGAGCAAGCTCCTGACCTCAAGTGAATCCCTGGGAGTGACCATGGCGGTGACCGCCGCGATCGTCGGGCCGGGCAACATCGGCACCGACCTGCTGTACAAGCTGATGCGCAGCGAACGCATCGAACCCCGCTACATGGTGGGCGTGGACCCCGAGAGCGAGGGCCTCGCCCGTGCCGCCGGGCTCGGCCTGGAGGTCAGCCACGAGGGCATCGACTGGCTGCTGTCGCGTCCCGAGAAGCCGGACCTCGTGTTCGAGGCCACCTCGGCGTACGTGCACCGCGCCGCCGCGCCCCGCTACCGCGAGGCAGGCATCCGGGCGATCGACCTGACCCCGGCCGCCGTCGGCCCCGCCGTGGTGCCGCCCGCCAACCTGCGCGAGCACCTGGACGCCGACAACGTCAACCTCATCACCTGCGGCGGCCAGGCCACGATCCCGATGGTGTACGCGGTCTCGCGGGTCGTCCCGGTCCAGTACGCCGAGATCGTCGCGTCCGTCGCCTCGGACTCCGCCGGACCCGGTACGCGTGCCAACATCGACGAGTTCACCCGTACCACCGCCAAGGGCATCGAGACCATCGGCGGGGCCACGCGCGGCAAGGCCATCATCATCCTGAACCCGGCCGACCCGCCCGTGATCATGAAGGACACGGTGTTCTGCTCCATTCCGGAGGACGCCGACCAGGACAAGATCCTGCAGTCGATCAAGGACGTGACCGCCGACGTCGCCGGCTACGTGCCCGGCTACCGGCTGCGCGCCGAGCCGCAGTTCGAGGAGGCCTCCGCCGTCAACGGCGGGATGGCCAGGGTCGCCATCTTCCTGGAGGTCGAGGGAGCGGGCGACTTCCTGCCCCCGTACTCCGGGAACCTCGACATCATGACCGCCGCCGCCACCAGGGTCGGCGAAGTCCTCGCCGAGCGGATCGAGCAGGGGGAAAGCTGACATGACCGACATTCAGAAGCCGTACGCCGAGAAGCCGTACTCCGACACGCTCGACATCCGCGTCACCGACTCCTCGCTCCGCGACGGCTCGCACGCCAAGCGCCACCAGTTCACGCTGGACCACGTCACCTCCGTCGTGGCCGCGCTGGACGATGCCGGGGTCCCGGTCATCGAGGTCACCCACGGCGACGGCCTGGGCGGCTCCTCGTTCACCTACGGGTTCTCGCACACCGACGAGCAGGAGCTGATCAAGGCCGCGGTCAAGACCGCCACCCGGGCCAAGATCGCGTTCCTGATGCTGCCCGGCGTCGGGGTCAAGGACGACATCCGCGAGGCCGCCGACAACGGCGCGTCCGTCTGCCGGATCGCCACCCACTGCACCGAGGCCGACGTCTCGATCCAGCACTTCGGCCTGGCCCGCGAGCTGGGCCTGGAGACCGTGGGCTTCCTGATGATGTCCCACTCCCAGCCGCCCGAGGCCCTCGCCAAGCAGGCCCGGATCATGGCCGACGCCGGCTGCCAGTGCGTGTACGTCGTCGACTCGGCCGGCGCGCTGATCCTGGAGGACACCTCCGACCGCATCTCCGCCCTGGTCACCGAACTGGGCGACGACGCGCAGGTCGGCTTCCACGGCCACGAGAACCTCGGCCTCGGCATCGCCAACAGCATCGCCGCCGTCCGCGCGGGCGCCCTCCAGATCGACGGCTCCGTCCGTCGCCTGGGCGCCGGCGCGGGCAACACCCCGGTCGAGGCGTTCGTCGCGGTCTGCGACAAGCTCGGCATCCGTACCGGCGTGGACGTCTTCAAGATCGTCGATGCCGCCGAGGACGTGGTCCGCCCGGTGATGGACACCGAGTGCCTGCTCGGCCGGATGGAGATCATGATGGGGTACGCCGGGGTCTACTCCAGCTTCCTCAAGCACGCCGCCCGCCACGCCGAGCGCTACGGCGTCTCCGGAGCGGAGATCCTCGTCCGCGCCGGCGAGCGCAAGCTCATCGGCGGCCAGGAGGACCAGCTCATCGACATCGCCCTGGAACTCGCCGCCGGCAAGTAACCCGCCACAGGCGGGTGACTCGCTTCAGGCGAGAGACTCGCTGACCGTCCGGTACGACCCGTCCTCCCAGAGGGCGGGTCGTACCGGCGTTATGGGCCCAAGTCGTCACCATGGGGGCAGCGCGATTATTCGCGTAGGCCGTACGTTCACCGATGCAGGGGCGTTCTTCAGCACGGTGTTCTTCAGCAGGACGTTCTTCAGCCAGGGCTGTACCGGTCGTCCTTGATACGGCTGGCCAGGACCTTCCAGCCCGCGGCGGGAAGGAGCAGCACGGGACCGTCCGGATCCTTCGAGTCCCGTACCCCCACCCCAACAACGAACCCGGCCACCTCGACGCAGTCGCCGCCCTCTGCTCCACTGTGGCTGCTCTTGCGTCACCGCGTGGTGGGGTCGTCCGTCATCGTTCCTCCAGCACCGACTCGATGAGCTGGCGGGACGCTTTCACCGGAAGTGCGTGCCCGCGTAGCGACTCGTACCGTATGGCACAGTCCGCTACGGAACGAGCGTCCTGGATCAGATTCCCTTGTCCAGCCGCCTCGATGTAGGCCACATCCGGCTCGTCGGCGAATCCCAGGAGAGTGAAGCTGCCGGAGAGCGCGACATAGTCCAGTGGCTGAGAGTCGAGTGGCTGAGAGTCGAAGGGGTTATCGCCGAACGCGACGGCACCGAGCAGGTTTCCGATGATGCCGTACGAGGTTATGAGCGGTCGTGGATCGCTTCGACGCGCTCGCTGGACGGCGGCCGGTATGTGAAGGGCTGGTTGAACGCCGAGGACGCGGCCGTGTGGGACGGCACCTTGGGGCCGTTGGCCCTAGGCGTGGTCGCGGGGGGCGTTCGGCCGGACGGCGACCGGGAGTTGGTGGGGAACAACCGCCTCGCCGATGCCGACCGGCGCGCGCGGTCCCTGCTGTTCTGGTCGCACGCCAACCTGTACGGAATCATCGAGATCGGCATGGAAGCGCGCCTGGACCTCGGCGTCGGCCTCGCCGCCTGACGGCGCCGACGACGATGTGTGGGTGAAGGGGCCGGCGGCCTGGCGTCATGGGGCGGAAATGCGGCGGCCGGTATCTCGCCGCCACTGCGGGCGGCGCCCGCAGTGGCGTGCTCGACGGCATGGGGCAGGAATGCGAGCCGGGAGCCCGTCCCGCTGTGGGTGGAGAAGGCCGGGTGTACGTGCCAGGCGCCAGGATTTGCCGCATGTAGTTGTAACAACTATAGTTACGACTGAACCGAGGGGCAGGGGCGGTCGAGGGGCAAGGGGGTGAAGTCCGACGTGAGCGCCAACAGCAGACTGACCATCGCTGCGCACACCCTGACATGGATCGGGCTGTATCAGCGGCGTGGTCACGAGGTCGCCACCTCCGAGCAGATCGCGACGAGCGTCAACACCAACCCGGTGGTGATCCGCCGCCTGCTGGCCGAGTTGAGCAAGGCCGGCCTGGCCGTTTCACGGCGGGGGGCGGGGGCCGGCTGGATGCTCGCGCGGGACCTGGCGGCGATCACACTGCTCGACGTCTACCAGGCGATCGAACCGGGACCGCTCTTCGCCCTGCATCGCGCGACACCGGACCCCGAGTGCGTCGTGGGCCACGGCATCGGGCCGGCGATGACCGCCGTGTATGACGATGTGGAGGCCGCCCTGCGCAGGGAGCTGGCCAAGACCACGCTGGAAGACGTGCTGCGGGACGTCATGAAAGTCGACTGACCTCGGACCGGCGACTTCCCTGATCGGAGGGGATCGCGTTCCGCACATCATTGATGTAACCAAGTTGGTTACATCAAATGAAAAGGCAAGCGAAAAGGCAAGCGAAAAGACAGGGGCAAGGACGATGGCAACAGATACTCAGACCTCGCGGACCGTGGCCGAGAAGTTCGTGGAGCGGCTCGGCCGGCAGGATCCCGACGGCATCCAGGAACTGTTCGCCGAGGAGATCGACTGGTACGTCCCCGGCCGTGCCGCGCTGACCTGGACCGGGCGCCGTACCCGCCGGGAGGAGGTCGCGCCGTACTTCACCACGATGTGGCCGCACTTCGCGCCCGGCAGGAGCAAGGTGGCGCTGGAGCGCGTCATCGTCAACGGTGGTGACGTGGTGCTGCTGGCGGCCTGGACGCACACCGTCGTGGCTACTGGGAAGGAGTTCACCACACCGGCGGCCATACACCTGATGGTCGAGGACAACCGGATCGTCCGCATGCACCTGTATGAGGACACGCTGACCGTCGATAAGGCGTTCAACGCCGATTGAGTGGAGAGTGCTCATATGCCCCGGTTGGAGGACCGGCCAGGGTGATCGGTGTTGAGGGAGACCGGTGTTGAGGGGACCGGTATTGAGGGAGCAGGCCGGGGTGGGCCGGGACTAGCGGCTGGTCCGGTGGCCTCGTAGTGGGCCTTCCAGCGGTGGTGGGCGCGCTACACCGAGCAGCCGCGTTGTAGGACCTGCAGAGGGAATGGGTTCCGCGTCAAGCCGGGGTCAGGCCGGGGTGAGGATGCAGAACTCGTTGCCCTCCGGGTCGGCGAGGCACGTCCACGGGACGTCGCCCTGGTCGAAGTCGATGTCGGTGGCGCCGAGAGTCCGCAGGCGGGCCGCCTCCGCCTCCCGATCGTCACCGCGGTACGGCCGGAGGTCGAGATGGATGCGCGGCCGAGTCGTCCGGTCCCACACGGTCTTCACGTCGGGAGTGCGGACGAACTCGAGATACGGCCCGACGCCCTTGGCCGAGCGCAGCAGTGCGCGATCTTCGGTGGCCTCGTGCAGGGTCCAGTCCATCGCCTCGTCCCAGAACCGGGCCATGGCCTGCGGATCGGCGCAGTCGACCACCACGGCGGCGATCGGTCCGGTGTCCCGGTACGTCGATCGGGGCTCCAGCACGCAGAACTCGTTGCCCTCCGGGTCGGCCAGGACCGTCCACGGGACGTCGCCCTGGCCTACGTCGGCGGGCGTTGCGCCGAGTTCCCGCAGGCGCGCGACCAGGTCCGCCTGGTGGGCGGCGGAGGTCGTGGCGAGATCGATGCGCACGTGGTTCTTCGCCGTCTTGGGCTGCGGGTCGGCGATGATGTCGATGCAGACGGCGGCGGCGTCCGGGTAGACGAAGCCCTCGGGCTCGAGGTTGGTCACGCCGGGTCCCTCGCTGTCGATAGCCCAGCCGAGCGCCTCAGCCCAGAACCGGCCGAGCGCCGAGTCATCCCGAGCCTTCATATGGATCTGAACAAGTCGCGTCGCCATGGCGCCGATCCTAATCAGAGGGTGGCCGTGCAGGTTCGCTCCGGGGTACCACTCAAGATCGCGAAGCCCTGGCTCCGGGAAGGGCGGGGCAAAGGAGAGCCACTGGACGGGCCTGGCTAGTAGTCGCAGTAGCCGGGCGGGCAGGTGGCTCGTACATGTCTCTTCTGCGCGCTCGTCACCACGGCGGGGGAGAGGATGCGCGGGCAGATGGTCCTGCATCTGCCACCACTCCAGCGTGAAGTCGTGCTCGTCCACCGCGGTCATGTCGCGCACAGGAGTGAGTACAAGCGGCCAGTCCGCGGGGTCGTCGGAGCCGTTGACGTCCTCGGACCTGCGCCCCACCGGACTCCCCGAAGGTGCGAACTCAGTCACCTTCACCATCGACGGCCGCACCGGCTGGGTCCTGGCGACCTACGACCGCTGCACCGAGGGCAAGACCGGCTGCTCGCTCCACCACCCGCTCCTGACCACCACCACCGACGCCGGCGCCACCTGGCACCTCCCTCCGAACCTGGACCCAACCCTTGAACTGACGACCCGGCCGGTCGCAGCCGGGCACGGCGACCGGGCACTAGGCTTTTCTTGATCATGGACATTGAGGACGAATTGGCGAGCGCGACCTTGGAGCACCTCTTCGCACTGTGGCTGCCCCGATGGCGCTTGGAACTCGTCACCAGCGAGGTTCCGCCGGAGGAGATCGCCCCGGCGGCGTTCTCCGGGCCGCATGGGCTACGCCATCCGGTGAGCATCGAGCGGTTCGGCATCGAAGACCCCGACGAAACGTCCGACGGCCACCTGCACGCCTCATGGGGGATGCCGACCGAGGGCGCGGAACGGGCCTACGAGTTCCTCATCGGGACCCTGGAGGCCGGGCCCGCCGAGCTCGACCGGCGCGGCCGGGCGCTCGCCGGATACGTCGCCGGTGATCTGTCCGCGCAGTGCTCGGAGCTGTTGCGGATCACCGTCGCCGCCGAACCGGACGGTCCCGTGCTGAACGACGAGCTCCACCTGGTGACCCGTGCTTGGAAGACCACGTGCCGACTCTCCCTGACGCCCGCTTCGGCGCGCGTCCCCGCCGACGCCGACGCCGACGCCGGGCACAGGATCGCCTGCGTCACCGCCCTGCTGAGCGACTTCCTGAGGACCAACAACACCGACGAGGTCCGGTTCGAGGTGACCTTCGGAACCCATGACGTCGACCTGGACGTCGCCGACCCCGAGGCCGCCTTCCGCGCGGGTTGGGCCGACGATCACTGGCTGATCGCCGAAGAGGGCGACGACGACGTCCTCTGGCCGCTGGACTCCCTGGAGGCCGCCCTGGCCGAGTCCGAACGGAACCTGGTCGAGGCGGCCCGGGCCGGAACCCTGCTCTGGGAGTTCGACGACACCACACCCGAGATCCCGGGCGACGAGCTGGTCTCCTGGCTCGCCCGCGACCTCTACGGGACGATCGTCACCGGGATCGGTGGCGTTCCCCTGCTCGCCTACGCCAAGAACTTCCCGCTCGACGAGGTCTTGTGGGGCGAGGGGAACTCATGCCTGCTCCTGGTGGGCCCGGCGCGGACGGCGCTCATCTACGTCCATTGAGCGACGCGTCGCGGCCGGGATTCTTGCCGACTAAAGGCCCGCCGCCACGGACAGACCACGGGGATGGATCGTCAAGCGCCCGGGGTTCTCTCCGGGCGTTCTCATCACGCGGGATCGCGAATTTCGTTGTCCGCTGATCACCAGTCGGGTGGCCGCCCACCACCAAGCCGATGGTCAGGCACCACCGCTCACAGTGGCCACCCACCACCAGAAACAAGACCGCTCATCAATTCGGCCCTGGTTCGGTGACCTCATTACGGAGGGTCATTGATATGGGGTCCTGGTCACCGTGGGTTCAGTTGGTCTGTGCCGGGCCGGTGGGGAGACCTGCGGAAATGCTGGAAGACATGCGTTCTGCCGTGCTGGTGGTGAATGATCACCTGCACACCGGTTCCGTTCTCTAGGGGTTTTGGCATGTCTTCGTGGGCCCAGCGGCTCGAAACGGCGGTCGCCATCTGGCGGCAGCAGGGCGATCTGGACGGCGCCGCGGCGGCGTTGCGCGAGATCGTGGTCTCCGGCGACGACGCGATCGTTCCGGAGGCCTCGCACGCGCTCGCTCTGGTGCTGGCCGAGGGCGGTGATCTCGAAGGGGCGCGGGCGGCGCACGGGTCGGTGATCGGCACTGGGCATCCGGAGTTCGCGCAGCGTTCCGCGATCGCGCTGGGCATGCTGCTGGCCGACGCGGAGGAGTGGGCGCTGTCCTGCCGGCCGCTGCGGATCGCGGCCGCGGGCGCCGACCCGCAGATCGCGGCGATGGCCGATATGTCGCTGGTTCACACGTTGCGCAGGCTGGGCGATCTGGCCGGTGCGGAGGAGGCCAGGGAGCGGGTTCGGCGGGGTGCCGACGCCAATATCGCCGAGCTCGCCGAGCAACTCGGTGAGGCGCGGTGGCCGGAGGACGGCGGGGCGCGCGAGCGGGAGGCGTGGGATGTGTACGAGTCGATCCTCGGCCTGCTCGATGAGGACGGGGACCTGGCGAATGGCGGGGACGGCGCGGGAGATGGAACGGCGGACGGCGGGACCGTTCTGAGGGTGCTGAACGCGATGCTCGCGCACGGCATGCCGGATCTGTGTACCCAGGCGGCGCTGCGGCTCTACCCGATCTATGCCGGACGCGGCGAGTTCGGCGAGTGCCGCCGGGTCATGGAGCATGCGATCGCGGTCGGGGATCCGGCGGAACGGGGGCCGGCCGAGAAGCTGCTCGCGGCCGCGCTGTTCGATCTGGGCGAGCAGGCCGAAGCCCGGGACGCGTACCGGAGGGCCGCCGAGGATCATCGGCCCGAGATCCGGCTGGACGCGCTCCTGCAGGAGTCCAAGCTCACCCGCGAGCTCGGGGACGAGGAGGGCGCTCGGAGGATCCTGTGGCGGGTGGTCGATTCGGGGCACCCGTCGTTCGTGCTGGAGGCACGGGCCTGCCTGGGGCAGGTCTACTCCGAGGCGGGCGAGGTCGAGGAGGCCGTCGCCTGCTGGCGGGTCGTCCTGGGTGCGGAGTCGGAGTTCCACGGGGTGGCCGTGGGTTTCCTCGAGATGCTGCTGCACGGGTTGCCGGACGGCGATCCGCGCCGGGCCGAGGTCTCCGGATCGCTGGCCGAGGCCGCCGGTCTGGACGACCCGGACGTGTCGTTCCGGGCGCAGCGGGCGCTCGCGCAGGCCGAGCTGGCCGTACGCGGGCCGAACGAGGAGCTGGAGCAGGCGGTCGACGACTGCGATGCCGCGCTGGAACGGCTGCGCGAGGGCGATACCGGGCGGGCTCGGACGCTGCTGCGCGGGGTGATCGACACGGGGCTGGGCACCGATATCGGCGACCAGGCCGCCCGTGCCGCGATCATGCTGGCCACGCTCGAGATCGGCGCGGGGGATCGTGATCAGGCCGAGGAGCTGCTGGAGTACGTCGCGGACGGCGAGGACTTCGGCAACGGTTTCGCCGCCGCTTTCCAGCGGCACCTGATCGGCCTGGGGGAGCCGCCGCATCCGGTGCTCATCGGCTTGATCGACTACCAGCGGCTCGGGCGGGAGATCGGTGTCGCCCGGTACGAGGAGGCCGCGCGGCGTTCCGATCCGGCGGTGTCCGCGCTGGCCACGAGCGTGCTGGGGCAGACGTACGTGTCGCTCGGGGCGCCCCGTTCCCGGGGTGTCGAGTTCTTCGATGAGGCCGCGGCGGCCGGTGAGCCGCTGGCGCTCTCGCATGCCGCGGTGCTGTCGTGGATCGTCCGGCCCGAAAGCGTCCAGCCCGGGGACGAGGGCGACGCGGTGGTCGCGCTGCTTCGCCGTGCGTACGCGGACGGTGAGCCGGCGCTGGCCCCCTGGGTGGCGCAGGCCCTCGGCGCGGCGCTGGAGGACCGTGACCCGGACGGGGCGCTGGCCGCGTACGAGGCCGTCTCCGCTTCCGGGCATCCGGGCCTGGCCGTTCAGGCGGAGGCGGAAATGATCAGAATCCTGGAAGGGCGCCGTGACCTGGCCGGAGCGGCCTCGGTGCACGAACGGATCATCGCTCGGGAGGACGGGGCTCGGGCGGGCGTCGCTCGGGAGGACGAGGCTTGGGGCGACAGCGCTCGGGAGGTTGGGGCTCGCGGCGAGCGGGCCGGTGGGGATGTGCTGCGGGCTGCGCGTAGTGCGTGGCTGCTGGGATTCACTCGGGTGCGCATGGACGACTTCGAGGCCGCGCGCGCCGCGTTCGCGCGGGTCCCCGAGGATCTACCCGAGTTGGCCGAGCAGGGCGTGCTCGCACGGCGGTTGCTGGACGGTGACTTCGACGGAGCCGCGCAGACCCTCGCCGCCGTACGGGAGCACAGCCTGCTGATGACGACCGAGCTTCTGCTTGAGGCGGCGCACGCCTGGCAGCGTGCGGGGGAGAACGCGGCCGCCGATGCCGCGCTTTCCATGGCGGTCGCGAACGGTCACCCCGGCAGCACCCAGAAGGCCGCGCTCTTCCTCGGTGTGCTGCGCGACGACGCGGGCGACCTCGCGGGTGCCGCGGAGGCGTTGGCGCGTACGGCGAGCGGCGATGACGGATACCTGGCCATGCGGGGTGCCAAGGCGCTCGGTGAGGTCCGTTCCAGGCTCGGTGACATGGACGGCGCCGCCGCCGCGTACCGGCAGGCGATGGAGGCCACCGACCCCGACGATGACGCCTACGCCGAACTCCTGCAGCATGTGGTCGAGGCCCTCGTGGCGGCCGGACGCGTGCCCGAGGCGCGGGAGGCACAGGTCGAGGTGAGCGGCGAAGGCCCGCACGTGGACGTGCTCATCGGCATGACCCTGCAGGAGAACGGCGATCTGGACGCCGCCGCCGCGCTTTACCGGCAGGCGATCGCGAACGAGCCGAAGGAAGCCGGGCCTCTGGAGCAGAGCGCCGTCTTCGCGGCCGAGGCGGCGGGCAGGGCGTGCGTCATGCTGGCCCGGATCTCGGCGGACCGGGGCGAGGTGGCAGAGGCGATCGGCCTCGGCAGGCACGCTCTCGTCTGCTTTGAACGGCTCGTGGAGGCGGGCGACGAGGACGCCGAGGGGCTCATCGAGACCGCCTCGTACGAACTCGGCGGCTACCTGGCCGGGGCGGGAGACGAGGACGGTGCCCGTGAGGCGTACGAGCGCGCAGCCCGGTCGACCAACCTGGCCATCCGCGTACCGGCGAGGGAGTTCCTGGGTACGGCCGGCCTGTACGAACGGGCCCTGGTCAAGCTGCACGAGGGCGAGCGGACGATCGCTCTGGAGTTGTTCGCTGAGGAGTACGGATCGCCGCTTCTGGCTGAGATGCGCGTCGCGCTGTTCGACGAGGAGCCCGCGGCGGCGCGGTCGCTGCTCGAACGCGCGGTGCGTACCGGCCATGCGGACCGTGCGGCGGAGATGGCCTCTGAGGGCGCCGTGCAATGGCTCCGCAGGGGGATCGACGGCGCCCGCGACCTGTACGAGGCGGTCCTGGAGCACGGGACGCCGGAGCAGGTGGCCGTGATCTGCGACGACTTCGGCTACTGGTACGAGCAGCTGGACGAGATCGCCGCCGCGACCGAGGCGCTGGAACGCGGCGCCGCCGCCGACCATCCGGCCGCGCTGGCCTGCCTGCGTCGCCTGGTCGAGTTGCTGGAGTCCCAGGAAGATACGGACGGCCAGGAGGATGGGGACGGCCAGCAAGATGCGGACGGCTGGAGGGGTGGGGGCGGGCAGGCTGGTCTGGAGCTTGCCGCTCGCCGTGCCGCCGCAAGCGGTGACCCCGAGACCGTCGGCGTCGGTGCTTGGGCCCTCGCGGACTTGGCCAAGCGCCGGGGAGACCTTGCGGAGGCCAAGGCTCAATACCGGGTGGCGCTGGAGAACGCTCGCGCGGAGAACGTCCCCAACATCCGGGGGCTTCTCGGCATGACGCTGCACGAGATGGGCGAGACAGCCGCCGCGTACCAGGAGCTGGAGGCCGTACTCGCAGCCGACCACCACGGCATGGCGCTGCTGGCGGGCAATCAGCTGGGCGTCTGGCTGGCGAACGACGGATCCCTCGCGGGCGCCGCCGAGGCCTTCGGTGCCGCCGCGGTCGCCGGATACCGCCATCCGGAGCCGAACGAGCGCGATGACCACCACCATCAGAACGCGCTGAACAACCTCGCGGCCATCGCTTCCGAGTGCGATGAGGCGGGCGATGCCGCCGTGGCCGTACGCGCCCTGCATCTCGCTGCGGCGGGCGGAGCACCCGTCGACGCCGCCGCCATCGCCAAGGAGTACGCGGATGCCGCCGTGGAGAACGGCGACCTGGACGCCGCACGCGCCTACTACAAGGGCGCCGCCGCCTTCCCGCCCGGCAACCCCGAAATGCTGGCCGAACTGGCCGGAATCCTCGCCGGCAACGGCCGTACCGACGAGGCCCGCGCGCTGCTGGAACCCCTCGTTTCCTCCGACGACGCGAACGTGCGCCTCGCGGCCACCACCCGCCTGCTCCCCTTGCTCAAGAAGGCGGGCGAGGACGACCACGTTCTAGAGGTCGCCACCCGCGCCGCAGGCGGAGCCGCTTCGACTGAGGACGGTGGCGCCGCGCAGCCTGCCACTGGGGCCGCGCCCCATGACGACGGTGGTGCCTTGGAGCCTGCCGCCGGTGCCACGTCCGATGCGGACCGAGGTGCGTTGAAGGGTGATGAGCTTGCACCCGACTCACAGGGGACTGCGATCGGCGATCCCGCCTCGTACGGTGCCCTGCGCAGCCTGGCCCAGGAGCGGTACGAGCAGGACGATCTCGACGGGGCCGTGACCGCCGCCGAGCGGGCCGTGGCGACCGGTGATCCCGCGACCGTGGCCCACGGGTACCGGGTTCTGGGCACCGTACAGCTGGAGCGCGAGGACCTGGACGGAGCGGTACAGGCCTTCCGAGACGGGCTGTCGGCCGCCGAGCGGATCGACCCGCAGGGACCGGACGCCCACCTGGCGCTCGCTCATCAGCTGCGGCTCGGCCTGTCCCGCACGCTGCAGGAGCTGGGGGACGACGAGGGCGCCATCGCGGAAGCGCGGCGGGTACGCGATGAGGCACCCGACCTGACGATTGCCGCGAAGGCCGGCAGCCATCTCGGCAACATCATGTATCTCGGTGGTGACCGTGCCGGTGCCGTGGAGGCGTTCGGCCCGGTCGCGATGCTGCCGGCGGACGAGGGGACGCGGCTCGCGGAGATCGTCTCCACCGCCGCGAACAACGTGATCGCGCTCGCGATCGAGGCGGGCGCCGACGGTGACCGTACGACCGCCGTACGCGGCATGGCCTTCGGAGCGGAGGCGGGATTCGGTGCCGACGCCGTGGACGTGGCCCTGCTCGTCGCCCGCCAGGTCGTCGAGGGGGACGAGACGGCGGTACGTGCCTTCCTCGAGTTCCTGATCGGGGTCGATCCCGCTCATGACGGCGTTCTCCGTGCGGCCCTGGCCGATCTGGAGGGGGAAGAGGCAGCGCCGGAAGCCGTAGAGCCCGGAGACGCAGGGGCGGAAGACTCGAAGCCTGGAGACGCGGATTCGGAAGGTGCCGGGAATACGGGCGGGATCTCCCCGGAGCTGATGGCGATTCTCGAGGAGCACGGTGAGGACGACGACGCTGGCGACAGTGACGAGTCCCTGCTCTGGATGATGCGGAACCAGTCCGGCAAGCCCACTGCGGGGGCGGCGGGGCGGCAGCTCATCCGTACCGCGCGCGGGATCGCCGGCTTCGACCCCGTACGGGCGCGCCGGATCCTCGAGATGGTGGTCGAGTACGGCGATATGGCGGAGGTCGCCACCGCTTATGACGACATCGGCGACGTGTTCAACTACGAGCTGAACGACATGGACGCCGCGGTCGAGGCGTACCGCAAGGGCAGCGAGGTCGACGATCCGGCCGCGCTGGTGCCGTTGCGCAGCCTGCTGCTGGCGTTGCTCAAGGTGGACGACTACGACGGTGTCGCCGAGCATGCCCAGCGGGCGGTGACCAGCGGCGATCCGGAGACCGTGGCGGTCGGCTACTGGCTGTGGGGCGACTCGCGGAGGCTGCGCGACGACAGTGACGCCGCCAAGCGGCTGTACCGGCAGGGCATCGAGGCCGGGCACGAGGGTGTCACCCCGCGGATCCGCGTCGACCTGGCCCGTACGCTGCGCGCCCGGGGCGAGAACGACGAGGCGTCTGCCGAGCTCAGGCGAGTCTTCGAGGACGAGCACAGCGCCAAGGACGAGCACAGCGCCAAGGACGAGCACAGCGCCAAGGACGAGCAGAGCGATGGGGACGAGCGGGTCGGCGTGGACGCTGATGTCCGTGCGGGTGCGCAGAGCTTGCTGGGGCAGTGGGCGTTCGAGGACGGCGATCTGGCGGCGGCGGCCGAGGCATTCGGTCAGGTGGCCGCGATGGAGCAGGACGAGGACGAGGACGGCGCGCTGGCCGAACTGGTCGAGATGGCCATGAACAACGTCGTGGTCATCGCCGGCAACGCGTACTCCGAGGGGCTGCACGCGGTGGCCGTACGGGCGCTGACGCTGCTGGCCCGGGCGGGCGAGGCGGGGATGGCGCTGGAGATCGTGGAGAAGCGCGCCACCGAGCTGACCGAGGCGGGTGACCGGGCGGCGGCGATGCTGTACATCGACGGCAGTGTGCGGTTCTTCTCCGTTCCCGAGCCCAAGCTGGAGATCGAACTGGCCGACCTGTACGTCTCGGCGGGCGAGCCGGCCAGGGCGCGCGAGATCTTCGAGCGGCTGGCGCGGCATTCCGACGCGGGGGTGCGGCTGGTCGCGAACGGCCGGCTGGTCCCGCTCCTGAGCCGCAACGGCGGCGACGGCGCTATGCGGCCGGACGGCACGGCGTTGGACGGTCCGGCGTCGGACGGTCTGCCGTCGGACGGTGCGGCGCTGGAAGATGTCGCGCGGCAGATGGCCGCCGACTCGGAGGAGAGCGGGCTCGGTACGGGTGCGCAGGCGCTGCTCGGCAGCATGCTCGGCATGGTGCAGAGCGAGCGAGGTGACAGCGAGGGCGCGCTGCGTACGTTGCGTACCGCGGCGGAATCCGGTGAGCCGGCCGCGCTGTGGGCGCTCGGGGACGCGCTGGTGGACGCGGGCGAGGACAAGGAGGCCCGTGAGGTCCTGGCCCGCGTGTGCGGCGAGGAGACCGTGATGGGCCGGCATGCCAGGGTCACGCTGGGCCGGACGTACCACCGGGAGGATCCGATCCGGGCCCGCGAGCTGTACCTGGCCGCGATCGACGCTCCCGGTGAGCCGAGCGAACTGGCCGTGGAGCTGGCCAAGATGTACCTCGGCTCGCTGGGCAAGGACGCCCGGGACTGGCCGGAGGCGCTGCGCTGGTACCAGGCGGTGATCGACTCCGGCGCGGGCGAGCAGGGCCCGATGGCCGCCGCGCATCTGGGCGAGCTGGCGTACTGGCTGGGCGACCGCGACAACGCGGTGCGCTACTACGAGCTCTGCCTGGCCATCGGGACGGAGAACGCCGAGCTGCTGGGCGAGTCCTCGTACCGGCTCGGCGAGATCCGGTACGGCGAGGGCGATCTCGACCTGGCCGCGAAGCATCTGCGCGAGGCGATCGGGTCCGGTCACGAGGGCTTCGCCGAGCAGGCGCGCGTGCTGCTCGCCAAGCTCGGCGAATCCGCCTGAGCCCGGCGGGGCCGTCGCTCGTACGGGGGAGCGCGGAGATCGCCTGCGACGGCGATGTCCGCGCCCCCCGTCCGGACGAGGATCGTCGGCATGACAACGAACCCGTCCAAGGCAGCGCATCCGAACAAGGCCACCGACCCGATCAAGGCCACTGACCCCGTCGAGGTGACGGACCCGTCCAAGACGACGGACCCGTCCAAGACGAAGAACCCGGTCAAGACGGCACGGTTCGCTCTCGTCGCCGCGCCTCTGCTGACCGTCGCGTACGGCGGGATCCGTGCTCTGGACGGGATCGACGGCACTCGCGGTCCCGGGCTCGCGTGGACCACCGGGCATCTGGCCTTCGTCGCCGCGCTGATCCTGTTCGTACCCGCCCTGCTGGAGATGCGGAGAGTGGCGGGACGCGGTGCGTTCGCCACGGTGACCGCCGGCGCCGGGATCGTCGGGGCGGCGCTCGGCCTCGCGCAGTTCGTGATCGACATCGTGGCCGGGCTGCTGGCCTCCGGGCACGCGGACATGCAGCGGATGGTCGGCGAAGCCCAGGAGGTCGCGGGCGTGGAACTCGCCGTCTACGCCGTCGGCCCCGCGCTCTTCTACGTCGCTCTCAGCATGCTGGCCGTCCATCTCGCCGCCGTGCGGGCCGTGCCCGTGTGGATGCCGGTGGCCGTGTTCCTGGGGGCCGTCGTCCCGCTGGTCTCGCATGACCTGCTCCCGGTCGGCGGCCTGCTGATGCTCGGCGGGTTCGTACCGCTGCTGCGCTCCGCTGCGCCGGTCCCCGCGCGGGCCATGGCGTGACAGCATGGGCGACTGTGAGCGCTTTGCCGGGGATCGTCACCTTCCGCCGCTGGGTCCGCTCGCCGTGGTCGGACCTGCCGCTCGCGCTGGCCACCGCGCTCGTTCAGGTCTGGCCGCTGCTGGCGACCCTGCCTGAGGACGGTGTCCCCTGGCACTGGTGGGGCTACGTGTCCGCCGCCGGATCGGCGCTGCCGCTGATGGCACGGCGGCTCGCCCCGGTACCCGTACTGCTGATGAGCCTCACCTTCGGCGCCATGTACGACCTGGCCGATCATGTCGCCGGGCAGCCGCTCTGGTACGGCGCGTTCATCGCCTTCTACACCGTCGCGGCGCACTCCGGCCGCCGGACACGCGTGGCTGCGCTCGCCGTGTACGCGGTCGGCGGGCTGGCCACGGTCGGGTCCGCCGACACCGCGCTGCGCGGGGTGGTGCTGTGCGTGACCGCGTACGCGCTGGGGCGGGCCGCCGCCGGGTCCCGTGATCGTACGACCGTCCTGGAGGAACGCGCGGTACGGCTGGAGAACGAGCGCCTGCTGGAGTCCGAGCGGGCCGCCGAACGCGAGCGTGCCCGGATCGCCCGCGACATGCACGACGTCCTGGCGCACGCGGTCAGCCTCATGGTGGTGCAGGCGGAGTCCGGCCCGGTGATCGTGCACCGCGATCCGGACCGGGCGGCGGCCATCTTCGACAACGTCGCCACCACCGGCCGGGACGCCATGGACCAGCTGCGGCGGATGCTCGGCGTGCTCAGAGAAGGGGCCGACGGGCGGGAAGGCATCGGTCGGGGAGAGAGCATCGGTGGGGGAGAGAGCATCGGCGGGCGGGAGGAGAGGGGCGGGCGCGAGTGGATCGGTGGGCGGGCGCCCGGTCTGCGCGTACCGCAGCCGACACTCGACGATCTCCCCACGCTGGCCGCGCAGGTCGCCGGTGCCGGGCTGGAAGTGTCGTGCGAGACCGAGGGCGAGCCTCGTCCGCTGCCGCCCGACTGCGGGGTCGCCGCGTACCGGATCGCGCAGGAGGCACTCACCAACGTGGTCAAGCACGCGGGTGCCTGCCGGGTCGAGGTACGGCTTCGCTGGCGGGACGAGGACGTGGTGATCGAGATCGTGGACGACGGGCGCGGCACGTCGGCTGGTGTGGCGGCGGGCGTGGGAGCAGGCCTGGAGGTCCGCGCCGGTGGGCGGCCATCCTCCGCCGGCGGGCTGCCCTCCGGGGGCCATGGGCTGATCGGCATCCGGGAACGCGCCTCCGCCTGCGGTGGTACCGCCTCCGCCGGACCAGGTCCGGACGGCCTGGGCTTCCAGGTACGGGCGTCGCTGCCGCTGAGCGGTGCCTCGTGACGGTCCGGGTCGTGGTCGCCGACGATCAGGAGCTGGTACGGGCCGGGTTCGCGCTGATCCTGGACGTGCAGCCGGACATCGAGGTCGTCGCCGAGGCCAATGACGGGTTCCAGGCGGTCGCGGCGGTCCGCGAGCATCGTCCGGACGTGGCGCTGCTCGACATCCGGATGCCGGGCATGGACGGCATCGAGGCCGCCCGGATCGTGTGCGCCGAGACGGACTGCAAGGTCGTCATGCTGACCACCTTCGATCTCGACGACTACGTTTTCGACGCGCTGCGGGCGGGGGCGAGCGGGTTCCTGCTCAAGGACGTGCGCCGCGACGATCTCGTCCATGCGGTACGGGTCGTCGCGAGCGGCGACTCCCTGCTGGCGCCGTCGGTGACGCGGCGGCTGGTCGAGGCGTTCGCGGCGGGCGCCGCCCCCGCACCGCTGCGGCCTGGACGGCTGGACGTGCTGACCGTCCGCGAGCGTGAGGTACTGCGGATGATCGCCGAAGGGCTGTCCAACGCGGAGATCGCCGAGGCCATGGTGGTCAGCGGGCACACGGTGAAGACGCATGTCAGCAACGTGCTGTCCAAGCTCGGGCTGCGCGACCGGGTCCAGGCCGTCATCGCCGCGTACGAGACCGGCCTCGCCGTCCCCGGAACGCGCCCGCACTCGTAGTGGCGGATGTAGTGGTCGGTGGATGACAGGGCCGGCCTGTGACCGGACAGCCAGTGTCAGGGCAGCCGGTGCCAGGGCAGCCAGTGTCAGCGCAGGCGGCGTCAGGGGAGCCGGTGTCAGGACAGGCGATGTCAGGGCAGGCGGAAGGTGTGGCGCTTGCCGTAGTCGCGGTCCAGGGCTACGTGGACGATCCGGTGGTTCAGCTCGTACACCGTCGACCAGCGGGTGTGTGGCTGCGCCACCTTGGACAGCAGGCCCATCGCCTGGTCGGGGTCGAGGCTTCCTCCGGTGTCCCGCATCCGCTTCGCGATGGCCGAGTAGCGGTCATCGGCGCGCTTGACGTCCTCGCCGGCCCCGGTCAGCACGAAGTTGACCATGTTGTGCCAGTCGCCCGCGCCGGGGATCACGCGCACCCGGCCGTCGACGAACTCCACGGCCGCCGACCGTCCGGTCGCGTCCGCGATCAGGTAGTGCAGCGCGGGCTCGCCCGGATCGAACTCGACGTTGTAGCGGCCGAACACGGCGATCGCCTCGTCGACCGTACGGGCCTGGTCGAGCACGAGCCGCAGGATGCGCACGGTGCCGACCACGGGATTGCCCGCCGTCCGCGGCGGCTCGGCGCCGGGAATCTGTGCCATTCCGACGGCCAGGCCGTGCCTGTTCATGCCGTCGAACGGCAGCGCCGCCGCGTTCAGCAGCTTGCGCCGCAGCGCCGGATCCGTCATCACCCGGCCGGCGTCCGCGCGGGTGATTCCCAGGTACGAGATATCGACGAGCGAAATCGAATCCCGGGTGGTCAGCACCATCGCCGGATTGGCGGTCCAGTCGAAATTGCGTCCGAACAGCGGTCCGCGCGGTCCCTTGGCGGCCACGAAAAGCGAGCACGCCAGAGGAGCGTCCGTACGTGGCGCGACGGCGACCGGGCGGAGTGCGTCGTACGGCGCGTACAGGGTCATCGCCAGCAGCGGATGCCCTGGATCGACCACGCGCAACGTGTCGAGGCTGCGCCGTTCCTCGGCCGTGAGCGCGCCGGCCGTGAGCGCGCCGGCCGTGGGCGCGCCGGTCGTGAGCGCGTCACCGCTCGGCGAGGGCCACCGCCACAGGACCACGGACACCGTGACGAGAATCGCGGCGCACACGGCACCGATCCGCCACCACCGATTACGGCTCATGCTCTGGCTTAACACCGGAAATCAGTTCCCGCAAGACGGATATTCGGTTGCTTGCCGCATATCGGCATTGCCACCCTTGCGGGACCGTACGAAAGGGAAACCGATGTCCACACTGCGCGTGACCGCCGAGCGGCTGACCATCCACCCGCACGACAACGCCGATGCGCTGGAACTGGCCCAGGTCGGTCTCTACCGTGCGGTCGTCGGGAAGGGGCAGTTCCGTACCGGTGACTGGGCCCTGTACATCCCGGAGGGCGCGCAGCTACCGGACGAGTTGATCGCCGAGCTCGGCCTGACCGGCAAGCTCGCGGGCTCCAAGAAGAACCGCATCAAGGCCGTACGGCTGCGCGGCGAGCTGTCCCAGGGCGTCGTCTGCCTTCCCGCTGCCGTACGGGACGTGGACCTGGCGACCGCGGGCGACCGCGACTTCGCCGGCGAGCTCGGTGTGACCAAGTGGATCCCGCCGATCCCCGTGAGCATGTCCGGCGACGTGGTCTCCGCTCCGGATCTCCTCAAATGGATCGAGATCGAGGACATCAAGCGCTATCCGGGCATCTTCGAGGCCGGCGAGCCGGTGGTCGCCACCGAGAAGATCCACGGCACGGCCTGCCTCTACTCCCTCGTGCTCGACGGAGACGGGAGCGGCGGGGACGGGAGCGGCGGCGAGGGGGACGGCGGAGAGAAGGACGGCGAAGAGTTCGTGTCGTCCAAGGGCTTCGGCTCCAGGAACATGGCCCTGGTGCACAATCCCCAGAACCTCTACTGGCGCGCGATCGAGTCGTACGGCGTCGCGGACGCCGCCCGCCGTATCGCGGAGATGTTCGGCGCCGGACGGGTCGGCGTGTTCGGTGAGGTCTTCGGACGCGGCGTCCAGGACCTCTCGTACGGCGCCAACGGGACCAGCGAGCAGCTCGGCTACGCCGTCTTCGACATCAAGGTCGCGGTCGGCGTGGACCCGCCGCGCTGGCTGAACCCCGACGAGCTCACCGAGGTGCTCGACAAGACCGGCCTGCCCGCCGTCCCCGTCCTGTACGAGGGCCCGTACGACGAGGCGGCCCTGATCGAGCTGGCCAGCGGTCGCGAGACGGTGTCCGGTACGGCCGAGCACCTGCGCGAGGGGCTGGTCGTACGTTCCGCCGACGGCCGGTACAGCCCGGTGACCGCGGGCCGCGCGATCGCCAAGTTCGTCTCGCCCGCCTACCTCACCCGCAAGGGCGGGACCGAATACGAGTAGGGCGAACACGCCACGAGTCAACGGGGAGGGCGCCGTCCGGGAGCCGGTGAACGTATGTGGTCGGCGCACTCGTGACACGCGGGCGTGACCGTACGGTCATCGGGTAGGCCTCGATACGGTTGGACTTTCAACTGTTTGGGGTGGCGTGATGGTCGACGTGGCCGCGGTCGAGGCGGAACGGGAACGGCTGAAGCAGGCATATCTCCGGGCGGAGCGACCGGCGAGCTCCGCCCGGGGCCTGCATCACATGGCGCTGCTGTCCTCGGACGTCGAGCGGACGATCCGGTTCTACCAGGAGTTGCTGGAGTTCCCGCTGACGGAGATCTTCGAGAACCGCGACTACCAGGGCTCCAACCACTTCTTCTTCGATATCGGCAACGGCAACCTGCTGGCCTTCTTCGACTTCCCCGGACTGGACCTCGGCCCGTACACGGAGGTCCTCGGCGGCCTGCACCACGTGGCGATCTCGGTGGAGCCCGTCCAGTGGGAACGGCTGCGCGCCAAGCTGGACGCGGCGGACGTGCCGTACCTGTTGGAGAGCGACGTTTCGCTCTACTTCCGCGACCCCGACGGTGCCCGGCTCGAACTGCTCGCCGACCCGCTCGGCGAGATGTACGGCGACCGGGTCGGCTGAGTCCCGGGGACGGAAGGCTCTGGGCTTGAACGCGCTCAGCGGTCGAAAGGGGTCGGCGGTCCTGAGGGCTCAGGGCTCGAAGAGGACGCTGAGCATGGAACGTGCCGCGTCGGCGGGTGAGTCGCCGATGTCGTCGGGGAGCGCGCCGCTGAGCCACAGTTCGGCGAAGCCGTGGACGACCGACCAGGCGGCGATCTCGATCGTCCGGGCTCGTTCCGGATCGCCGGAGACCGTTCGCGCTCCCCTCGCCAGGATGGCCCCCGCGGCGTCTCTGCAGGCGATGACCTCGGCGTCGTCGGCCCGGTAGAGCGCGGGCCTGAACATCACCTCGAAGTAGCCGCGCTGGTCGGTGGCGAAGCGCACGTATGACGTTCCGACCTCCAGGAAGTCGTCGCCGCCCGCTGCGAGCGCGTCGGCGAAGAGCCGGTAGCCCTCCGCCGCGACGGCGGTGAGCAGCCCTGCCTTGTCGCCGAAGTGATGCGCGGGCGCGGCATGCGAGACGCCCGCCCGCCGGGCCAGTTCCCGCAGGCTCCAGGTCGCCGTGCCCGATTCGGTGATCGCCTCGACGGCCGCGTCGATGATGACGCGCCGCAGGTTGCCGTGGTGATAGCCGCCCGTACCGATCGCTCTCGCCTCCCGCATCGTCCCGCTCGCTGGGCCGCTCACTGTGTGCCGATCACAGTGTGCTGGTCACTGTGCCGCCCGCTTCCGATGGCTCGGATCTTACCATTGACAAGTTTGCCTGAGGGGGAGCAGTCTAGGCACTGTCAAGATTCCATCCTTGAAGGAACCGAGTCCTTGAAGGAACCGAGAGGAACCGCCATGCCGACCCTGCCCTGGTTCACCGTCCGAGACCCGGAGCCCGGTGCCGAATCCGTGATCATGGCGTCGCGCTTCGAGGTGCGCTCGCTGCGCCACGTGCCGTCCTTCTTCATCGCGTCGATGCGCCTGCTGCGCCAGGCCCGTGGCGCGTCCGGTGCGATCGGCGTCTCGCTCAGGGCCCAGCCGTTCCGGCGGACGTTCTGGACGCTCTCCGCCTGGACCGACAAGGCCGCCCTGTACGCGTACGCGGGCACCGAGCCGCACAAGTCCACGATGGTCCGCCAGCGCTCCGTGATGCGTGACTCCACCTTCGTCTTCTGGACGGTCCCCGCCGGCGATCTCCCCATCGACTGGGACGAGGCCGAACGACGAATCGCCGCGCAGCAGGCCGTTCAGCAGCGGGAACAGAGGGCCGGTCAGCGGGACGGCCGGCAGGGGAAGGGGCCGGCCGTGGCGGCGTGATGGGTGTGTTCAAGGCCATATGAGGGAAACTGACCGATCGGCCAGACTTGACCGTTCGGTCAGTTAGCGTGGATGTCATGGCACGCAACAGGCGGGGACAGATCCTGGACATCGCGGCGGGGCTGTTCGTCGTGACCGGGTTCAAGGGCACCTCGCTGCAGGACATCGCGGACGGCGTGGGGTGCTCGAAGGCGTCCCTGCTGTACCACTTCGCGAGCAAGGACCAGATCCTCACCGAGCTGCTGACCCCGGCGGCCGGGGAGCTCGGCGTGCTGAACGCGCGGCTGTCCGGGCTGGACGACCGCGAGGCCGTCCATGCGGCCGTCGAGGGGTTCGTCGACCTCGTGCTGCGGTTCCGGCGCGAGGTCAAGATCCTCTACGACGACATCGAGCAGATGCTGCGGCATCCCGCGCTGGGCGATGTGCAGGAGACGATCGAGCGCCTGATCGAGGCGCTCGCCGGCCGTTCGCCCGATCCGGCCGCCCGCGTGGCCGCGCTGCTGGTGCTCGGCGGCATCCCGGTGGCCTGCGCCAAGCAGGCCGAGATGCCCGACGAAGAGTTGCGCGCCGTCCTCGTCCGCAGTGCGCTGCGGACCCTCGACCACTGAAGGACCCTGTTCTCCCATGGCCACACTGCTCTATCGGCTCGGCCGCGCCTCGTTCCGCCATCGGCGGTTGGTGCTCGCCCTGTGGATCGCCCTTCTGGCGGCCTTGGGCGGGTCCGCCGCGGCGTTCATGGGGCCGACGGCCAGCGACTTCAGCATCCCGGGGACCGAGTCCCAGCGCGCTCTCGACACCCTCGGCAAGCAGTTCCCGCAGGCTTCGGGGGCGACCGGCACGATCGTGGTCGCCGTTCCCGAGGGGGAGGCGCTGGCCTCTCCGGACAACCGCGCCGCCGTCCAGGCTCTCGCCAAGGAGGCCTCCGGGCTGCCCGGCGTGATGGGCGCGGTCGATCCGTTCCAGGCGGGCTCCGTCTCCGAGGACGGCCGGCACGCGCTCGTCCAGGTGCAGTTCACCGAGTCCGCCGACGAGATCACCGAAACGCAGCGGACCGCGTACGAGAACTCCGGCAAGACCGCCGAGGCGGCCGGACTCCAGGTCGAGCACGGCGGCGAGGTGCTGTCGAGCGAGCCGGAGATGGGCAGCACCGAGGCCATCGGCGTCGCCGTCGCGGCGGTGGTCCTGATCATCACGTTCGGTTCCCTGGTCGCCGCCGGGATGACGCTGCTGACCGCGCTGGTCGGGGTCGGCGCCGGGATGGCCGGGCTGTACGCGATGAGCGGCATGGTCGAGCTGACCAGTACCGCTCCCGTTCTGGCGCTCATGCTCGGACTGGCCGTGGGCATCGACTACTCGCTGTTCATCGGCTCCCGGCACCGGCAGAACCTGATGGACGGGCTCGAACCGGAAGAGGCCGCGGCGCGGGCCGTGGGCACCGCTGGGTCGGCCGTCGTCTTCGCGGGCGCCACGGTCGTGATCGCCCTGGCCGGGCTCGCCGTGGTCGGTATCCCGTTCCTGACGGTGATGGGCCTGGCCGCCTCGGCCACGGTCGCGGTCGCGGTGCTCGTGGCCATCACGCTGCAGCCCGCCCTGCTCGGCTTCGCCGGACGGCGGGTGCTGCCGCGCGGCCGGCGCGGTGAGGGGGCCAAGGGTGCTGGGGGCAAGGGTGCCGGTGGCGGCAAGGGTGCCGGTGGCGGCAAGCCCGCCGGTAGGGCTCGGCATGAGCGGCCCGCGTTCGGCTTCCGCTGGGCGTACATCGTCACCCGGTACCGCGTGCCGTTCATCCTGGCCGGGGTCGCCGTCCTGGGCGCGCTGGCACTGCCGGCCGCGAACATGCACCTGGCGCTGCCCGACGCCGGTACGTCGGCGGAGGGGACGGCGCAGCGCGAGGCGTACGACCTCACCACCGAGGGCTTCGGCCCCGGATTCAACGGGCGGCTGGCCGCCGTCGTCACCGGCGACTCCAAGGAGGCCACGGCACAGGCGACGCAGCAGGCGCTCGGCGCGATCAAGGGCACCGAGGGCGTGGTCACCGTCGCGCCGCCGCAGTTCAACGCCTCGGGAACGACGGCGCTCCTGGGCATCATCCCGGCCACCGGACCGTCCGACCCGGCCACCGAGACGCTCATCCACGACGTCCGCGACAACGTCCAGGGGATCGGCGGGGGCGAGACCGGCGGCGTCGCGCTGACCGGGCAGACCGCGGTCGGGGTGGACGTCTCGGAGAAGCTCGCCGACGCGCTGCCGGTCTATCTGCTGCTCGTCGTCGGGCTGTCGGTGCTGCTGCTGATGCTGGTCTTCCGCTCGATCCTGGTCCCGATCAAGGCCGCGCTCGGCTTCCTGCTCACCGTGGGCGCCACGTTCGGGATCACGGTCGCCGTCTTCCAGAAGGGGCATCTGGCCGGGCTGCTGGGCGTGGACACGCCGGGCCCGCTGGTCAGCTTCCTGCCCATCCTGATGATCGGCATCCTGTTCGGGCTGGCGATGGACTACCAGGTCTTCCTGGTCTCCCGGATGCGCGAGGACTTCACGCACGGCGACACGGCCCGGCAGGCGACGATCTCCGGGATGGGACACGGTGCCCGGGTGGTCACCGCCGCCGCGCTGATCATGATCGCGGTCTTCGGCGGCTTCGTGCTGATGGACGACCCGATCATCAAGTCGATGGGCTTCGCGCTGGCGATCGGCGTCGCGATCGACGCGTTCGTGGTCCGGATGACGATCGTCCCGGCCGTGATGTCGCTGCTGGACCACCGCGCCTGGTGGCTGCCACGATGGCTCGGGCGCGCGCTGCCCAACATCGACATCGAGGGGGAGGGGCTGCGCGAGCACCTCGACGAGGAGCCGAAGGTTCCCGCCCGCGTTTGATCAGCCTGTGCTTCACCCGCCCATGTTCGACCAGCCCGTGTTCGACGAGAGGTAGGCCATGTCGCAACCGCGTCCCCCAGGGCTCGACTCACCGCTCGTACCCAAGATCCTCAAGTACGCCTCGCGGCTGAACGTCGAGGTCTACCGGATCACCGACGGCCGGATCGGCGGCAAGTGGCGGATCGGCAGCGCCTTCCCCAAGGGCGTGCCGGTCTGCCTGCTCACCACCACCGGCCGCAAGACCGGGCAGCGCCGCACGCAGCCGCTGCTGTTCCTGCCGGACGGTGACCGGGTGGTCCTGATCGCCTCGCAAGGGGGCCTGCCCAAGCACCCGATGTGGTACCTCAACCTCACCGCCGATCCGAACGTGCTGGTGCGGGTACGCGGGGACCTGCGCCGGATGCGCGCTCGTACGGCCACTCCCGCCGAGCGCGAGGCGCTGTGGCCCCGCTTCGCGGACCTCTACGCCGACATCGACCGCTACCAGTCATGGGCCGGCCGCGAGATTCCACTAGTGATCTGCGAGCCCGTCCGCTGACCTCGTTGACTCGTGGCGTGTTCGCCTCTGGCGTCGCCTGTGGAGGCGACCACGCCACGAGTCAACGTGGGGCTAGATGAGGCTGAGCGTGTCGAGGTCGCGTACGGCGGCGCAGGAGCGGGCCGCCATGGCGAGGAACATCCGGTCACCGCGTTCGGTCGGCGTGCCGTACACGCAGCCGAGGACGGTGATCAGCGGTCCCTGTACGGCACCGAAGCGGTAGTCGTCGACGCATTCGGCGAGGTCGTAGCCGGTGACGCCGTGGCGGAGCAGGGCGGCGTGGTAAGTCTCGACCAGCGAGTGCTCGTGGGCGGCGCGCTGGTCGGGGTCCAGGCTCGTCCCGAGGAAGAACGCCAGGTCGCGGACGGGATGACCGAGGCTGAGGGTCTGCCAGTCCACGGCGGTGACGCCGGTACGGGGCGATGCCGGGAAGATCAGGTTGTCCAGCCGGTAGTCACCGTGGACGAGACCGAACCGTTCGGGGCGACCCAGCACCCAAGGGCCTACGGCCTCCGCGACCTCGTGCAGGGTGCGGACGTCACTCTCATGGAGCTCGCCCGCGAACCGTTCGGTGAACGTCTCGACGGCCGGTCCGAAGACCTCGGCCAGGGCGCCGGCGTCGTCCGGCCCGATCGCGTTGAGCCAGGGCAGGTCGAGGAGCGTGGGGTCGGACCAGCGGGGACCGTGCAGGCCGGCGAGGTTGGTCACGGCGTCGGCGGCCTGATGGGGCGTGCATCCGGCGAGCTGGTCGCCCGGCGTGGCGGGGGACAGGTCGTCCAGGAGCAGGACGAAGGTGGCGTGGTCGTCGGAGATGGCGCTGTAGTGGCAGTGCGGCGTCCGGACGGCCACGGTGGAGGCCAGGTCCCGGTAGAAGGAGACCTCCGCGTGGTAGGCGGGGGCGAGGAAGGCGCGCGCGGCGACGTCCTCGGTGGGCAGCTTGGCGATGAGGGTGCGCGGGCCGACCTCGCCCGTGTCCAGGTGGAGGCGGTAGCAGGTACCGATCTGGCCGGCGCCGATCCGTTCCCGCTCGACCGCCTTCACCGGCGTTCCGAGCGCCTCGCTCAGCCATTCGGGGGTGAGCTCGGCGGCGTCTCCGATCGTCATCGGGCCCGCCCCGGGTTGAGGACGGCCGTGCCGCCGGCCGGGTTCCGTTCGGCGATGCCGGGTGGCCTGATCTCGCGGTACGCGGTGACGACCGGTTCGACCTCGGCCGGGGTGACGCCGTGCAGGATGACGCCGTCCGCGCCCTGCTGGAACTGGCCGGCCACGTGCTGGGCGCAGCGGGCCGGATCGCCGGTCGCGGCGGCGGCGAGCCATTCGTCCGGCAGCAGTCCGGCCACGTGCTCCAGTTGGGCCTTCGTTCCGATCGCGTCGAACGCGCCGGGGAAGCCGGAGACCAGGTCGTCGGCGCGGAACCGGGCCAGCGCCGCCGGGTCCCAGCCGTTGACCCGTACCAGCAGGTCGCCGTACCCCTGCAGGTAGGTGGCCAGCCGCCCGACCAGCTTGCGCAGCCGTGCCTCCTCGTCGAGATGGTCGCCGACGGTGGCCAGCACCGACCACACCCGTACCGACGCCGGGTCGCGCCCCGCCTTGTCGGCGCCGCGCCGTACGGCGGCCACCGAACGGTGCAGGGTCTCGTCGGTGAAGAAGGTGTGCAGGACGACGCCGTCGGCGACCGACCCGGCGAACTCCAGCGTGCGCTCGCCCATCGCGGTCAGCAGGATCGGGATGTCCTCGTCGAACGCGGCGTCCTGGTTGAGGTACGGGAAGTCGCCCGCCGGGCCGTGGTGGTCGATCACCGCTTCGCCGCGCCAGAGCCGGCGCATGATCCCGATGAAGTCCTCCAGCTGCGCCGCCGTGACCCGGGGCAGCCCCATGACGTCGAAGAGCATGTCGAAGCCGCGGCCGAGGCCGAGCGCGAACCGTCCCTCGGTGAGCCGGTGCATCGTGGTGGCGAACGTCGCGGTGAGCAGCGGATGCCGGGTGTTGTGGTTGGTGGCGGCGGTGGCGATGCCGATCCGCTCGCTGACCGCGCCGGCCGCGCCCGACAGCGTCGCGGCCTCCTTGGTGGTGAAGCGTTCCGACAGGAACACCGCGCCCAGGCCCAGGCGCTCGCCGTCGCGGACCTGGCCGAGGAGATCGCGGGGAGTGCCGGAGTGCCCGGCCAGTCCGTAGAAGCCCAGCTCGGGCAGATCGTCCATGGAGCCCAGCATTCTGAATGCCGATGCCCGCCCGCAAGGGGTGCGGGCGGGCAATTTGGACAGGTGTCCGGTCGGCTGTCTATGTCGGTGTATGCAGGGCGCCGGTGTTACCTGGCGAGGCCGCCGTGCTGGTGGCCGGTGCCGGTCGCGGTGCCAGCGGTGGCCTTGGTGGTGGCGGGTGCGTCCGCGCCGGGGAGGTCGCGGCTGTAGGCGTACGTGAGCGTCGTGAATCCGATGGCGCCCATGTTGGCCTGCAGGGCCTTCTCGTTGATGTTGGACAGGTCGTCGCAGGCCTGGTGGTAGCAGGGGTCGTACGGCGCGCCTGCGGTCCCGCCGAACAGTGCGGCCTCCGCCTCGGTCTTGATCCCTTCGGCGCCGGTGAACAGGCCGCCGGCCGGGATGCCGACCGCGATGAACGGGCCGTAGTCGGAGCGGCCGGTGAAGTCCGTGCCGACATGGCCGAGCTTCAGCGTGTCGAAGTAGCGCTCGAAGGTCTTCTCGATGTGGTCCGATCCGGGCGGGCCGGCCGGGGCGCCGGTGGCGTCGGAGTCGTCGCCGTCATAGATCCCGAACATGTGGTTCGGGGAGGCGACCATGTCGTAGTTCAGGTAGAGGCCGATCCGGTCGCGCTCGGTCTCCGGCAGCGTGGCGACGTAGTGCTCGGAGCCCAGCAGGCTCAGCTCCTCGGCGCCCCACCAGGCGAAGCGCAGCTTGTTCTTGGGCGGCAGCTTGGCGATCTGGACGGCGACCTCCAGCAGCGCGGCGCTGCCCGAGCCGTTGTCGTTGATGCCGGGCCCGGCGAGCACGGCGTCGAGGTGGGCGCCGCTCATGACGACCTTGTCGGCGCGGCCCTTCTTGGACTCGGCCAGGACGTTCCAGGTGGTCCGGACCTCGCTGGCGGTGTCGGTCCTCATCCGTACGGTCGTGCCCGCGGGGGAGGCCAGGTCGTTGCCGGTCGCGAAGCTCGCGCCGAGGACCGGGATCGTGAAGGGCCGGTTGAGCGTCCCGACGAACGCGTCGGTACGGCCCTCCTGGCCCTCGTTGAAGATGATCGCGCCGGTCGCGCCCGCGGCCTGGGCGTTGGCGGCCTTGACCTCGAAGTCGCAGGTACCGCGCTGGAGCAGCGCGATGTTGCCGGCGGTGAACCCGGCGAAGTCGGTGGCCTCGCAGCCGCTGCTGGAGCCGGGCGCCGGCGACGGCGGCAGCGTGAGGTCCACGCCCTGGACCGTCCCGGTGACCTCGCCGGACCCCGAGTAGGTCATGGTGGCGAAGTCGCCGAGCGTGCTGCCGTCCGGCGGGGTCGGCTCGTACGTCGTGGCGTCCGGCGCGGTCTGCTGGAGCTCGGACGTCGCGTTCTCCTGGAAGAACGGGAACTGGAACGGCTGGATCGTGACGTTGTAGCCGGCCGCCTTGAGCTTGCCGGCGACGTAGTCCTTGGACGCGGCGTAGCCGGGGGTCCCCGAGGCGCGCGTCCCGCCGTTGGCGTCGGCGATCTTCTGGAACGCCTGCAGATGCCGCATGGCGTTCGGTGCCTTGATGGACTTGAGCGCTTGCTGCTGCCGTCCGGTGTCCGGGTCGGCGCCGGCCGGCGAGGCGAGTGCTAAGGGGAGGGCGAGTGCCGTGGCCGCTGTGGCGGCACGGAACAGGCCCCGGTGGGTCGGTCTCATGGTCGACTCCTCCGTGGGGGGATTGCGAAAGGAAGCTAGCCATCCCCCGGGGGCGAAAGAAAGCCCGCCAGCGAGGCCGATACCGGCCCGTGTCCATACGGCTGGGATCAGCCCGTGTGGATCAGGGGGGAGCGGGGTGAAGGGCTGCGCCGGGGCTCGTCTCAGCGCAGGTAGGCGACGATCGCGTCGATCAGGCCCTCGCGCGCGTCGCCGAGATCGGTGAACGAGGTCAGCCGGGACTGGTCGTACAGGCCCTGGACCGCACCCGGGACGAAGCTGCGGACCCGGCGCAGCTTCTCGGGGGAGACGTCGATGCCCTCGAAGAGGGTCTCCCATTCGCGCGTCCAGGTGGCGTCGCCCTGCCGGAGCATCGCCGCCGTCTTGGGGAACAGCCCCTCCAGCGACTCGCGGTCGCGGGGCAGGGCCAGCCGGAGGTTCTGGACGGCCTGGGCGGCCGGGGCGTCGAAGGCGTGGAACAGCGCGTCGATGATCGCGGCGATCCGGCGGCGGGGCGAGGCGGGCTCCTGCTTGGAACGGTCGAACAGCGACGCGCTGTGCTTCAGGCAATGCTCCAGAACGGCGGCCCACACGCCGTCGACGTCCCCGAACTGGTGCTGGATGGTGCCCCAGGTGAGCCCCGCGTCCTGGGCGATCCGGTTGGCGCTGGCCGCGTCCGGGCCGCCCGTGGCCAGGCGCTCGACCGCCGCGGCGAGGAAGCGCCTGCGTGTCTCCAGGCCCCGCTTGTTCAGCCGGGTCCCTTGCGCGCTGTATTCCAACGGAGCGAATCCCTCGGGTGATGGCAACTCAGGTGATGGCCGGTCGAATGTTGGCGAGTCTGGGGTGGCGATGCAGGTGGTGGCGATGCAGGTGGTGACGACTCGGGTGGCGACTCGGGTGGTGGCGGCGCGGCGCCGGTTCAGCCTGCCAGTTCCTCTTCCAGCCAGGTCTTGCCCCGGGTACGGGCGGCGAGGCGTGCGCCGCCGAGCAGGACCGTCCGCCGTGCGGCCGCGGCCTCGACGGCGGCGACCGCGTCGGAACCGGCGTCCTCCAGGAACCGGCACACGATCTCGCCCGCCGCGTCCTGGGCCCAGCCGCCCACGATCCGGCCGTCCCACCAGAGCGTGGGGCCGACGTTGCCCATCCGGTCGAACAGCCGCGGGCCGTGGTCGCCGAGGAACCATTCGCGGTGCTGCCAGCCCATCGGCGTCGAGTCCAGCGCCGGGAGCAGCGCCGCCCACGGCTCCGCCTCCGGTACGGGCTCCAGATCGTCGGCGAGGGCGATGCCGTCCACGCCGTCGAGATCCACTTCGGCGGGCTTCAGTTCGGTGAGGACGCGCTTGGTCTGGGTCTTGGTCCAGCCGGTCCACCAGCGCAGGTCGTCGGCCGTGGCCGGGCCGTACGCGTGCAGCCAGCGGCGGGCCAGCTCCACCTCGGCGGCTTCGGTCGCCCAGCCGTCCAGGCCGTCCGGGCACCACAGCTCAAGCGGCGACCAGCGGTACTGGTGCGAGGCCCACGAGCCGCGGGGCCTGCCTCGTACGGCCCGTCCCTGCGCGGCGAGCAGGAGCAGGACCCGGCTGGAGACGTTCTGCCGCCCCTCGTACTTTTTGCCCTTGGAGAGCACCAGCTCCGTCCCCAGGTAGGGATCGGCGGCGGCCAGCTCGGCCGCCGTCGCCTCGCCGCGCGCGGCCAGCTCCCGGACCCCGGCGGCCTCGGCCGCGTCCAGCCAGGCCTCGGGATCGGTGCCGCCGACGCCGGCCTCGACGAGCATCCCGATCATCTTGCGGCGCTCCCGCGCGGCCACCCCGCGCGAGCACGCGGCCTGGATGACCGGCGCGATGTCGAGCGAGGTGACGAACACGGTACGGCGCATGGCCAGCAGCCGGATCAGCGTCCGGTCGTCGTAGAGGGCGCGCTCGACGGTACCGAGGTCCCCGTCCGTCATCCTGGCGAGCGTGCTCAGATAGACCGAGGACGGATCGGTGCTGTGCACCGCCACCAGCGAGCGTGCCACCTCGATCGGATCACCCGCCGCCGTCCCGGGCGCCAGCCGGTGCCGTACCCCGAGCCTGGACCGTCGTTCCGCTACCCCGAACCGCCGCACATTGCCTCCCGGCGGCCAGCGTATTACCAAGGGGCCCAAGTGTTACCAAAGTGCCCGAGTATTACCAAAGTGCCCGATACGAGTCAGCGGCCGGAAGCGCTCAGGCGCCGGGACGGGGCGGGCGTCCGGGCCGGGCCGCCCAGCCTTGGTCGCCCGTGTCGTCGGTACGTTCAGCCTCGCTGACACCCTCCTCGTCGGGCGGCAGCGTGTCGGGATGGTTGGAGCGCACACCGGGCACGCCCGTACCACTGACGGGCGTATCGGTGGTCGCCTCGGTGTCCTCTTCCTCGGAACCGCGATCTTTCATGGCCGGCTCATACCCGCGCAGCGTGCCCGTACCCCGGACGGTCGAGGGGGCGGGAGACCGCCATCGTCAGAGGCCGGGGGCGCGGACGCGGCGGTGGCGTATCCGGTCGAGCCAGCTCAGGACGGGCGTGGACGTCAGGCCGTGCAGGCAGACCGAGCCGAGCACGGTGAACGCGACCACGGCCCACAGTTCGGCCGGATCGACCCCGAAATCGGCCTGGCCGAGGGCGTAGGCGAGATAGAACAGCGAGCCGATCCCGCGTACTCCGAAGAAGGCGATCGCGCGCCGTTCCCGATGATCGGCCAGGCCCCGGTACAGCGAGGCCCACGCGACCACGGGCCGGATCACGACCAGCAGAAGCACGCCGACCGCGGCGCCCTGCCAGGTGAGCGCGGCCAGCCCGCCGGTCGCGACGAAGCCGCCCAGGAGCAGCAGCAGCCAGGCCGTGAACAGCCGCTCGACCTGCTCGACGAAGCCGTGCAGGACGCTGTGGTACCCGTGGGAACGTTCCGCCGCGCGGATGGCGCAGGCCGTGGCGAACACCGCGACGAACCCGTACCCGTGCGCCATCTCGGCGATCCCGTACGAGAGCAGCGTCGCGGCGAGGGCGACGAAGCCCTCGTTCCGCTCGGCCAGGCGCAGCGGTGGCCGGTCGGAGCCGAAGAACAGCCGTCCCAGTGCCCAGCCCACCGCGAGGCCGACGGCGACGCCCGCGGCGATGGCGTAGAAGAAGTCGACCGCGATCCACGTGATGAGCCCGCCGGTGCCCGCCAGCGCGATCGCCGCGTACACGAACGGGAACGCCAGCCCGTCGTTCAGGCCCGCCTCCGAGGTGAGCGAGAACCGCACCTCGTCGTCATCGTGCTCGGGGTCGTCGGTGGGCTCGCCCACCCGCACGTCGGACGCCAGCACCGGATCGGTGGGCGCCAGTGCCGCTCCCAGCAGCAGCGCCGCGGCCAGCGGCCAGGCCAGCAAGGTGTACGCCGCGCCGGCGGCCAGCAGCGTCGTCAGCGGAAGCACGATCGCCAGCAGCCGCGCGGTACTCGACCAGGTGCGCAGGCCGAACGGGCGATTCAGTGCCAGCCCGGCACCCATCAGCGAGACGATCAGGGTGATCTCGGTGAGGTGCTCCAGCTCCTCGCGCTGCCCGAGGGGATCGGGCGCGGGCAGCTCCACCGGCAGCGGCAGCGCGTACAGCAGCAGCCCGCCGGCCAGGAAGAGCACCGGCAGCGACACCGGCAGCCGGTCGATCAGTGCGGGGAGCGCCGCCGCGAGCAGTGCGGCGGCGCCCGCGATCACGAAGACAAGATCGATATCCCCCACGGGTGATCCGCTGCCCGCTGAGTCACTCTAAAAACTGCGTCACGAGAAACCCGCTCACTCGCAACCACGGAACTCGCTAGTCGATGACCGGGTGGTGGCAGGCGATCCAGTGGTCGGGCCTGTTGTCGGACGCGCCCTGCGAGGGAAAGAGCGGGCGCATCAGGGGTTCCTCGGTGGCGCAGCGGTCGTCGGCCCGGGGGCAGCGGGTACGGAAGCGGCAGCCGCTCGGCGGGGCGATCGGGGAGGGCGGCTCGCCGCCCATCCGGTCCTCCTCCTCGGCGGTGAGCTTGAGCGGGCCCTTCGGGATCGACGACAGCAGGGCGCGGGTGTACGGGTGCGCGGGGTTCTCGACCAGTTCCGCGCTCGGAGCCAGCTCGCAGGTCTTGCCCAGGTACATGACCAGAACGCGGTCGCTGATGTTCTTGATGACCGCGAGGTCGTGGGCGATGAAGACGAGCGTGAGCCCGTACCGCTCCTTGAGGTCCTCCAGCAGGTTGAGGATCTGTGCCTGGACGGACACGTCCAGCGCCGACACCGGCTCGTCGCAGATGACGACCTCGGGTTCCAGGGCCAGCGCGCGGGCGATGCTGATCCGCTGGCACTGGCCGCCGGAGAACTCGTGCGGGCGGCGGTCGGCGGCGGTGGACGGGTCGAGGCCGACGGCTTCCAGGGCCTCGTCGATCCGGTCGACCTCGCCGTTCAGCGTGCCCCAGACGCGCGGGCCCTCGGCGACGATGTCGCGGACCCGGCGGCGCGGGTTGAGCGACGAGATCGGGTCCTGGAAGATCATCTGAAGCCGCTGCCGGGTCCGTCGGAGGGCCTCGCCGTTCAGCGCGGTCAGCTCCACCCCGTTCAGCCGGATCGAACCGGAGGCCGGTGGTGGCAGCTGCATGATCGCGCGGGCGGCGGACGACTTGCCGCAGCCGGACTCGCCGACGATGCCGAGCGTCTCGCCCTTGGCCACGTCGAAGCTGATGCCCGAGACCGCGTGCACCGTACGGCGCCGCCCGGCCGGGAACGTGACCGTCAGGTCCTCGACCCGCAGGACCTCCTCGCCGTCGCGCAGATGCGCGGTTCCACTACCCGCCATGCGGGACGCTCCCTTCCAGCTGGGCCGGCTCGGCCGTGTCGGCCGGGTACCAGCAGGCGAACGAGCGGCCTGTCGCCTCGTCGGTCACGAGCGGTGGTTCCTCGGTCCTGCAGCGGTCCTGCGCGAACGGGCAGCGCGGGTTGAACCGGCAGCCCGCCGGCGGGGCGGCCAGGTCCGGCGGGCGGCCGTCGATGACCTCCAGCCGGGTGTGGCTCGGCGTGGACAGCACGGGCGCCGCCCGCAGCAGCGCCTCGGTGTAGCGCATCCGGGGCGCGGCGAACAGCGCGTCGGCCGGTCCGCGCTCGACCACCTTGCCCGCGTACATGACGATCACCTCGTCGGCATGGTCGGCGACCACCGCCAGGTCATGGCTGACCAGGATCATCGCCATGTCCCGCTCGTCCCGCTGCCGGTGCAGCAGCTTGAGGATCTGCTTCTGTACGGTCACGTCCAGTGCCGTGGTGGGCTCGTCCGCGAACAGCACCTCGGGATCGCACGACAGCGCCATCGCGATCGTGATCCGCTGCCGCATCCCGCCCGACAGCTGGTGCGGGTAGCCGCGCAGCACCCGGCGCGGCTCGGGGATGCCGACCGAGGCGAGCAGGCTCTCGGCCTTCTCGTACGCCTCGTTCCGGCTCATCTCGAGGTGCACCCGCAGCGGCTCGGTGACCTGGGTGCCGATGGTACGGACCGGGTTGAGCGCGGTCATCGGGTCCTGGAAGACGGCGGCCATCCGGGTGCCGAGGACCTCGCGCATGCCCTCGGGGCCCACGTCGGTGAGGTCCCGGCCGTCCAGGTGGATCCGTCCGGACCGTTCGACGCCGGCGGCGGGCAGCAGGCCGAGGATGGACCGGATCAGCATCGACTTCCCGCTGCCCGACTCGCCGACGATGGCGAGGGTACGGCCGCGTTCGAGGGTGAACGAGACGCCGTCGACGGCCCGTACGAGGCCCCGTTCCGTACGGAAGCCGGTCTGGGCGTCGATCACCTCGAGCAGCGGCGCCGGTCCCTCGCGCGGGGTGACCGGGACGGTGTCGGCTGGGGTGGTTTTGGCTGGCACGGGCTCGGCTGGCACGGTTTCGGCCGCGGCCTTCTCTGCCTTCTCCGCCTTGGCGGTCGCGGCGGTCGCGGCGGCGCGCTGGGCGCGGCGGGTACGGCGGGACGGCTCCAGCCCGCTCTGCCGGTAGCTGGTGAGCTCCTGCAGCCGGTCGCCGACGAGGTTGAACGCCAGCACGGTCAGGAACATCACGGCGGACGGGCCCAGCACGGTGTGCATGGCCGTGTCCATCGTGCTGCGACCCTCGTTGATCATGCCGCCCCAGGTGGGCGTGGGGGCCTGTACCGAGAGGCCGAGGAACGCCAGGCTGCCCTCGGCCACCACGATCACGGCCATGATCGTGAACGCGTAGGAGAGGGCGGGCATCACCACGTTCGGGCTGATCTCCCGCCACATCACGGTGCCGCCGCGTGCGCCCAGCGCCCGGGCGGCGGTGACGAACTCGCGCTGCGCGAACGACAGCGTCACGCTGCGGATCAGCCGTACCCAGGCCGGGACGCCGAGCAGGCCCAGCACCAGCAGGATGTTGCGGACACCGGCACCGGCGAACGCCACCACCGCCAGCGCGAAGACCAGCGCGGGGAAGGCCAGCACGATGTCGTTGGCCGTCATGATGACCCGGTCGACCCGCCCGCGCCGGTAGCCCGCGAGCAGCCCGAGCGGCCCGCCGATCAGCAGTCCGAGCAGGGTCGCGCCGATGCCCACGCCCAGCGACACCCGGGCGCCGTGCACGACCCGGCTGAGCATGTCCCGGCCGAGGCCGTCGGTGCCCAGCGGATGGCTGAGGCTGGGCCCCGTCTTGGGCTCGCCGGACAGCGTCGCGTCGTAGTGCGGCATCGGCAGCACGTCGGCGGTCAGCGCCGCACCGATCACCAGCACGATCCACAGCACCGCGAGCCGGAAGCCCCAGCCGAGCTTCCTGGGCTTTCCGCGCTTCCCGCGCCGCTTGGGCGCATCCGCCGGTACTTTCTCGGCCGATTCCGCGGAGGCCACCACGTCGGTCGATTCTGTGCTGGCCGGCTCTGGGTTGGCTGGCATGGCGGCGGCCGGTACGTCTCGTTCAGGAGGCATGGCGGATCCTCGGGTCGAGGGCACCGTAGAGCAGGTCGATGCCGAAGTTGACCAGGACGTAGCCGACCGCGACCACCAGGACCCCGCCCTGGACCACCAGGTAGTCGCGGGACAGGATCGCCTCGACGATGAGGCGGCCCACGCCGGGCAGGCCGAACAGCGTTTCGGTGATGACCGCTCCTCCGATCAGTGCTCCGAGGTTGAGCCCCACGATGGTCACCAGCGAGATCGCCGACGGGCGCAGGGCGTGCCGCCACAGGATGCGGCGCGGTGACAGGCCGCGGGCGCGGGCCAGCGTGATGTAGTCCTCCTGGAGCGTCGTGATCATGTCGGAGCGCAGCAGCCGGGCGTACACCGCGAGCTGGCCGGCGGCGAGCGTCACCGCGGGCAGCAGCATCGACCGCAGGTTCTCCAGCGGGGCGGTGCTGAACGGCGTGTACCCGGTGGCGGGCAGCAGCGGCCACTTGACCGCGAAGATCATGATCAGCACCACGCCGGACACGAACACCGGGGTGGACAGCAGCCCGAAGCTCACGGTGGTGAGCGTCCGGTCCAGCAGCCCGCCCGCCCGGCGCGCCGCCGCCACTCCGGCGGGCACCGCCAGCCCGAGCGAGATCACCTGGGACAGCAGCAGCAGTTCCAGGGTGACCGGCAGCCGGCCGGCCAGGGACTCCGAGACCGGGAAGCTGGAGATGTAGGAGGTACCGAGATCACCGGTGACCGCCCCGCCCAGCCAGTCGAGGTAGCGGCTGAGGAACGGGTCGTTCAGCCCCAGCTCGTCCCGGACCTGCGCCAGCGCCGCCTGGTCGCCCCCGTACCCCAGGATCTGGGTGGCGGGGTCGCCGGGCAGCAGGGTGATCATCCAGAACGCGAGCACGGTGACCACGAGCAGGACGAAGAGCAGCTGCGCGCCGCGGCGCAGCGTGACCATGAGCATCCGCGGCTACCTGCTGATCCAGATGTGGTCGAACTTGTGCGTGGTCGTCCCGACGAGCGGCTTGCCCATCGACCCGTCCGGCAGTTCGTACTGCTTCAGGCCCTTGACGGTCCCCTTGGCGATCACCGAGCTGGTGGTCAGGTGGTCGACCCAGATGAACGGCAGCAGCTCGCGCAGCCGCTTCTGCACGGTCGCGTACGCCGTCTTGCGCGCCGCCTCGTCGCCCGTCCGCCGGCCCGCGTCCAGTGCCGCGCTGAGCTGGTCGTCCTTGATCCGGCTCATGTTGATCGAGATCGATCCGACCGGCTGGGCGAACCGGGAGTGCAGCCAGGAGTACTCGCCGTCGGGATCGGCCGAGTTGAACTGGGTCCAGACGATCGCGCCGTAGTTGCCGGTGATCGCGCGCTGGATCAGGTCGGCCTGGTCGGCCTGCCGGATGCTGATCTCCATCCCGGCCTTGTTCCACATGTCCTGCACCAGCTCGGCGTTCTGCATCGAGGACTGGTCGGGCACGGTCATCAGCTCGACCTTGATCGGGCCCTTGTCCTTCTCGTACTCGCTGACCAGGGCCTTGGCCTGGTTCAGGTCGAACGCGGGATAGCCGCCGGGGCTGTACCACTTGGAGTCGGGCGACCAGGGTCCGTCGGCCGGCTTGGTCAGGCCCGAGCGCAGCGTCTTGATGAACGCGTCGCGGTCGGTCGCGTGCGCCATCGCCTTGCGGACCCGGATGTCGTCCAGCGGGGCCTTCGCGGTGTTGAGCATGAAGGCCAGCTCGGGCACCGACATGCCGGTGGCCCGGTGCACCTGGTACGTGCCCTGCTCGGCGAGCTTGCTGAACTTCACGATGTCGTTGTCGCGCTGCGTCGCCATGGCGGTCAGCCCGCCCGACTCCAGCGTCTGCGCCCGGGTCTGGAAGTCCGGCAGGATGCGGAACTCGATCTGGTCGAGGTACGGCAGGCCCTGGCGCCAGTACTTGGGGTTCTTCTTGACGATGAAGCGGTTGTCCGGCGTGTAGCTCTGGAACACGAACGGCCCGGTGCCCACCGGCGTCCGGCTGGCGCCCGCCGGGTCGGCCAGCGACGACTTCGGAATGATCAACCCGATCTGGCTGGTCAGCGTGTTCGGGAAGCTCATCCAGGGCTGGCTGAGATGGACCTGGACGGTGCTCTCGTCCAGGACCTCGATGCCCCGCACCGGGGCCAGCACCGCCGCGGTGAGCGCCGACGCCTTCTGCGCGTCCAGGTTGGCCTTGACGACCTCGGCGGTCAGCTGCTCACCGTTGGAGAACGTGACGCCCTTGCGGACCTTGATCGTCCACTGCGAGCCGTTCTCGGCCGGCTTGATCGACTCGGCGAGCATCGGCCGCCACTGGCCGCTGCCGTCGACCGTGGTCAGGCCCTCGATGATGGTGCCGGCCATGGTGTAGGTCTGCGGCGCGTACGAGTCCTTGTTCGGGTTGAAGCCGTTGGCGTCGGCGCCGATGCCGTACACCAGCTTCCCGCCCGGTACGGGCTTGCCCTCCGGGCCGTTGGCCGGACCGGTGGCCGTCCCTCCGCCCGAGCCGGAACAGGCCGCCGTGAGCAGCACCGCGCACGTTCCGATTGCCATCAGGGGCAGCGCGGACCTCCGCCGCCCCCTCGCTGTCGTGAATGTCACGTGCGCCCCTCTCGGCAGTGCCCCGCCAGGTCATGACCAGGTCGATCGTCACAGGGTGATCGCCACAGTGCTCGTCACAGAGTGATCAGAGTCACGATTTTCGGCGATAGTACTATCGGCGAACCCGGAAGGGAATGCCTTGACTGCACCTGGTTCGTCCCATATAAGTGCGGAGATCCCCTACCGGTAGGCTTATCGCCGAACCATCGAGCGGCGGGCCGAGCATCGAGCAGCGGGACTGCGCAGGGATCGCGCAGTGAGATCGAGTAGAGGGATCGAGCAGGGGGGCGGATGCCAGACGTGACGATGAGCCGGCGCGAGGCCAAGGACCTGACCAGGCGCCGGCTGCTCGCCTCGGCCCTGCGGATCCTCGACACCGAGGGTGAGGCAGGGCTCTCCACCGGCAATGTCTGCCGCAACGCGGGCATCGCCCAGTCCACGTTCTACGTGCACTTCCGCAACATGCAGGACCTGCTGGAGGATCTCGGCGAGGAGGCCCGCCGCCGGACGGGCCCGGTCGTCCGCGAGGCCAGGCGGCGTTCCAGCGCCGCCCCGCACAGCGCCGAACGGCTCCGCGAGGCGTTCCGCGTCCCCCTGGAGATGATGTGCGGGCATCCCGAGTTCTTCAGGCTGAGCGTGCGTGCCCGCTTCGACCGCGCCTCCCCGCTCGGTGACGCCGCCCGCCGCCGGGCCGCCGAGACCCGGGACCAGATGGTCGAGGACCTCGCCGCCGCCGGGCTGACCGCCGAGACCCCGTCCCAGAAGGCCCGCCTGGAGATGGTCGCCGACGGCGTCACCGCCCTGACCGAGGCGATGGCCGTCGGCCACCTCGAAGGCCGCTACCCCGACCTCGAGGAGTGCGTCGACACCCTCGTCACCTTTTTCGCCGGCATCCGCCAGCAGCTCCTCGCCGACCGCCACGAGTCAACGTGCCGGGCGCGCCGGTGCGGGCCCTCGCGGGCCGGAAGCGGCCGTGTGTGAGCGTGCCGGAACGGTCCGTTGAGGGGAGGTGTGGTCAGCGCGGCGACTAAAATCCGGGGGCCATCGCCGAAGGCGCGCAGGCCGGAGGATTTCCCAGTACGAGGGCCTCGGTACGGGACCGGCGGCGCGATGGCCCCGCGTTGTCGCTGTGGAGGATCGTTCCCGTGAAGGTCAGCGTGATCATGCCGGTCTACGACTGCCGGCCCAGCCTGGAACGTGCGCTCCGGTCGGTGTCCGCGCAGAGCATCGGCGTGGACGCGCTGGAGGTCGTCGCGGTCGATGACGGCTCCACCGACGGCAGCGGGGAGGAGCTGGACCGGTGGGCGGCGCGGTGGCCGTGGCTGCGGGTCGTTCACCAGCCCAATTCGGGCGGGCCAGGCGGGCCGCGGAACACCGGGCTGGAGCACGCCACCGGCGAGTACGTCTTCTTCCTCGACGCCGACGACTACCTGGGCGACGAGGCGCTGGAACGCATGTGCGCGATGGCCGACGCCAACGGCACCGACGTGGTGATCGGCCGGTACGTGGGCATCGGGCGCAAGGCGCCGCGGTTCGAGCGCGACGTCGCGCGGACGACCGTGCTCGCGGCGGACCCGCCGGTGTACGACTCGCTGTCGGTGCTGAAGCTGTTCCGGCGGTCCCTGATCGACCGGCTGGAGCTGCGGTTCCCCGCCGGGCTGCTGGCGTACGAGGACCAACTGTTCGCGGCGCGGGCCTACTTCGGCGCCGACGGGATCTCGGTGGTGGGGGAGTACGACTGCTACTACTGGGTCGATCGTGAGGACGGCACCAGCGTCCTGCAGCAGGGCGGCCCGACGGCCGGCCCGCATTTCGCGTGCATCGCCGAGCTGATGCGGTACATCGCGGAGCAGGTGCCGCCGGGACCCGACCGCGACCGGCTGATGGCCCGGCATTTCCTGAACGAGATCTTCTCCCGGTTCGGGCGGCGCTACCCGGGCCTGGACGCGGCGGAGCAGGCCGCGACGCGGGACGGGGCCCGGCCGCTGTTCGAGCAATGGTGGACGCCCGGGGTGGCCGAGCGGTTCGGCGCCAGGGGGCGGCTGATCGTCCACTGCGTGACCGAGGGTCTGGACGATCTGCTCGCGCGAGTCGTCGCGTGCGGGATGGACGGCCCTCCGCCCGAGGTATTGGTCGAAGGGGCGCGGGTCTTCCAGCTCTATCCCGGGTTCCGGGACGCCCTGCCCGGCACGGCCGTGCCGGACGAGCAGGTGCCAGATGAGCATGTGCCCGACGAGAACTACGAGATCACGCACCGGGTGCGGCAGCGGCGCCGGCTGGACACGGTGGAGTGGCGGGGGGATCGGCTGCGGGTCCGCGGGCACGCCTCCCTGACCGAGATCGGCGAGCGGGACCAGTCCGCTGAGCTGGTCCTGCGCGAGCGCGACGGCGCGATGGAGTTCCGGGTGCCGTTCCAAGCGGAGACCATGGACGGGGCGTTCTGCGACAGGGCGTCCGGCGACGCGGAGCTTCCGTGCATGGTCGCCGACATCGATCTCGCGGGCGGCGGCCCGCTGCCGGCCGGACGCTGGGACATCGTCGCCGTGACGAAGGCCGGCGACCTCACCCGTGAGGGGCCGCTGTCCCCGGCTGCCGAGGTCGAGCCGCCTGGTTCCCGCATTCTCCCGGTCAAGAGCGGTGCCCCTTATGTGACGCCCTACTTCACCCGTGGTCGCGGTGTGCTCGCGCTGCACTGCGGCGGGCTGGAAGGCCACCCCGCACCGGTCACCACGTTCGCGGCGGCGCTGGTCGAAGGCCCGGCCCTGGAGCTGACCCTGGAACCGCGGGCCGCGGTGCCCGCCGAGATCGCGATCACCGCGGTGCTGCGGAGGCGCGGCGCCGAGACGGTGACCGTGACGCCGCTGCGGACGCGGCATACGGACGAGGGCGTGCGGGCCACCGGCCGGATCCCGCTCAAGGGCCTGGCGCCCGGCCGCTGGGACGTGTCGTACGGGATCGCGGCCGGCGGTTCGGCCGACGAGCGGCGGCTGCCGGCCCCGGCGCGGCCGCCCGTTCCCGGGTACGGGATCGAGCCGTACGTGACGGAGAAGGGCAACCTCTCGCTGGTGGTCAGTCCGCGCCGGCGGCTTCCGTGGCGCCGCCGCGCCCAAGGGTGACCTGCTCGCCGTGACGTTCCCCCAGGCAGATGCGGAAAAGGGTCAGTAGCTCGGCGACGTCGCCGCCGTAGCGTTCGGAGGCGATGAGCTCGCCGATCGCCGCGAGGTCCTCCGGAACGGTGCCGGCGAGCGGGCGTTGGAGCAGGAGCCCGGCGGGGTCGAGGTACGGCCCGTGCACCTCGATACACGTCCGGTCGCCGAACGCCACATGCTCGCCCGATGGCGTCGACCAGATGTGGTGGGCGTCCAGCTTGCCGACGACCGGTGGGTCGGTCCGTTCGAGCGTCGATGGGTCCAGGTAGACCGGCCGTCCCTCGCACACGGCGATGCGGTCGTTCGCGGGAAGGGCGGTGATCCACCGGCCCAGGACGGGAAACCGAAACGGCGCCGTGCGTTCGAGGGTCAGCGAGGCGCCGTCGAGGCGCCAGGCGGCGACACGGTACGAGTCGTCCACGGTGATGATCCGGTGCGGGGACGCGAAGGCGAACATGCGGAAGTCGGTGGTGCCGCCTCGGTGCGTCCGGGGGAGGCCGTGCGTTCGGGCCAGGACCCGTCCCGCGCCGGCGTCCAGCACGGCGAGGTCGCGGTCGCCGATGGCGATCAGCCCGCTCTCCGGCTCCACGGCGAACGAGAACGCCCACGGCCGCTTCAGCCCGAGGTCCTCGGTGCGGGCATGGAACGCGGGGCCACTGTGCGAGGGGACCCCGTGCGAGGGGACGCCGTACGGCGGCGAGAACAGATGGACGCCACCGAAGCTCGTGGCCACCACCCCGTTCGGCGCGAGTCTGACGGCACCGACCTGGCCGCCGAGGTCGAAGTCGTAGAAGCGCTCGCGCTCTCCTCCGGCATACCGCACCAGCGAGCCGGTCGTGCTGCCGGCGATCGCGATGATGTCGTCGCCCGTGTGCACGGCTTCCCGCCATGAACTGTCGCCCACCCCGCCCCTGCCGCCCTCGTACGTTGCGACGACCCGTCCCTCCGGCAGGGCGAACTCGATGAGGTGGTGGCACATGCGGCCGCCGGGCACGCTGTGTCCGAAGACGGCCAGGCGGCTACCGTCCGGGGAGAGCGCGCAGCCCTCGATCTGCTCGAGTCCGGTGTTCAGCCGGATGGGATCGCGCCGGTTCAGCGACTCCAGTGCGGCGACGGCCGGCTCCGGCTCCATGCGCCGCAGCCGGTCGAACACCGCGCCCGCGTCGCCCGAGGGCCGCCACTCCTCGATCAGGTGAACGGCCGCGATCGCCTCCACCAGCGGGAGGTCGCGCGCCAGCCGCCACAGCTCAGGCCACGCGCCGCCGGCGGCCAGCCCGCCGGCCAGGAGCCCGCGCTCCTCGACGCTCATCGCCCGCCGCTCCGCAGTGCCCAGCAGGACCCGTACGAGGTCAGGTTCCTCCGCGACGGCAACCGCCGCGTTCAGCCGGGAGCGCAGTCCGGCCGGTGCCTTCGCGTACGCGGCGGCCAGCAGCGCTCCATCGGGATCTGCCTCCCGGCTTCGCGCGCTCTGACCGGTGAGCAGCAGGAAGATGACCCGTTCGGCCGGATCGGACGGCTGCAGCCCCCGCTCCACGCAGGTCGCGATCACGATCCGCCGCACGGCGTCGGGTGTCCGCTCCGAGATCACTGCCCGGCACAGGTCCGCGGGTGCGGCGGACCCGAGGGCGAGCAGGCTCAGCCGCCGGACGACTCCTTCCCCCGCCGTCGGCGCCGGGCGGCCGATCGCACGGAGGAACTCCCACAACGGGTCTCCTGGGTCGTTCAGCCAATGCCGCCAGGCGAACCCCAGCGTGTCCGGTTCGAGGGGACGGGGATTGCGGAGAAGTTCGCGGAGCAAGGCGTCGCTCCCCGGCCCTGCGGCCGCGGAGGCGAGCGCTTGCCACAGGTTTCCGAGAACGGGCTCGGCGGCCTCGCCACAGGCCCGGACGGCGCCGGTACGGACGTCCTCGTCATCGTCGTCCAGCAACTCGGCGACGGCCGGACCGGCGTCCGGTGCCCAGCATTCGAGCAGGCGGCCGTTCAGGGCGGCGGCCGTCCACCGTTCCTTCCCGTGTTTCGGGATCAGGCCGTGCTCGAGTACCACCGCACGGAACGCGTGATCGCGCTCTTTCGCCCACACTTCCGCCACAAGGTCCCGGGTGTCCTCGCGCCAGAAGTGCGTGCGGTGCTCATCGCCGGTCGCGAGCCGCAGCAGCGCGGCTCGAGCATGGTCGTCATGCTCACTCGCCTTGACGAGAGTGATCCAGGCCCGCAGCGAGAAGCGGCTCGCCCAGCGGTTCTCCCAGGGACGCGCCGACCAGCGGACCAGCCGGTCCGCTCTCCGCCGTGACATCGCCATCAAGCCTCCCAGCGTTCCAGCAGGCAGAGCCGGAAGATCCGGAGCAGTTCCGCCGCGTCCCCGCGGTACGAGCCGGAGGCCAGCAGCGCCTCGATGGCTTCGAGATCCGCCGGGACGGTGGCGTCCGCGAGCGGCCGGTCGAGCAGCCGCCCGGCCCGATCCCGGTACGTCCCGTGCACCTCCACCTGCGTTCCGTCGGAGAACGCCACATGGTCGCCCGAGGGCGTGGAGCAGACCAGCGAGACGGTGTCCAGCCCTGGGATGAACGGCGGCTCCGCCGGCTCCAGTGTCGACGGGTCCAAATGGACGACTCCCTCGCACGCGGCGGCGATGTGGCCGGAGGCCGGAAGCGCGGTGATCCCTTCGACGGAGGTGGCCAGTCGTGCGGTCCGGTCGGCGACCAGGGTGCCGGCGTCACGCCGCCAGGCGGTCACCTCGACTCCCCGGTCCAGGGTGATCAGCCGGTGCGGGGAGGAGAAGACGAGCCCGCGAGGCTCCGCCAGATGCACGTGCGTGCGAGCGAGGACGCGGTCGGCGTCCGCGTCCAGCACGGCGATGTCGGAATCGCCCACGGCGATTCGTCCGGTCCGGGGTTCCACGGCGATCGAACGTGCCGGCCACATCAGTCGGAGCCTGCGGAGATCGACGCTGTGATGGGCACCGTCGAAGGGCGGTGGAAACAAGCTGATTCTGCTGTTGGAGCCGACGACCAGGCCACGCGGAGAGAACCGGATGGATTGGAGTAACTCGCCCCACTCGGTGGCGTGGTGGATGCGCTCGTCCGCACCTTTCTCGTACCGCATCAGGGCTGATTCGTCCGAGCTGTTCTGGAGTGCCAGGACGGCCTCACCGGTGTGCACGATTCCCGCCCATTCGCTCCTGCCCGCCAGCGGTAGGGGGGTGTACTGGGCGATGACGCGTGCTTCCGGCAGGGCGAACTCCATGAGGCGGAGCGACGGACGATCCAGCGTGCCGACGGCCGGCAGCATGCCGACGGCCAGGCGCGTGCCATCCGGGGAGAGGGCACAGCACTGGATCTCGATCCCCGCGCCGTCCGGTTCGGGCCGGATGGGCTCCAGCGTGCCGAACGCGCTCAGCGCGGCGGCGGCGCGTTCGGGACCCAGCGCGAGCATGCGGTCGAGCAGCGCGCCCGTGTCGTCCGGCCCCCGCCATCCCTCGATCCGCTGCACGGTCGCGATCGCCTCAGCGAGCGGGAGGCCGAGCGCCAGTCGCCACAGCTCCGGCCACGCTCGCCGCGCGACCAGGTGATCGGCCAGGGAACCGCGGTCGCGTACGGTCACCGAGCCCGGCCCGGCGATGCCCACGAACCTGCGGATCAGATCCAGGTTCTCCGTTGCGGTGATCGCCGCACGAAGCCGTTCGCGCAGTTCCTCCGGGGCCTTGCCGTACGCGGCGGCCAGCGCCGCGGCATCCGTGCTGTGCCCGGCCGGCTGCCCCGCCGACTCCCTGGTCAGCTGTCCGGCCAACAGGAGGAACAGTGCGCGTTCGGGTGGATCGGACGGCAGTATCGCGCGTTCCGCGCAGGTCCCGGCGACGATCCGCCGTACATGTTCGGGCGTCCGCGCCGAGATCACCGCACGGCACAGGTCCTGTGGAGAGGCGGACCCGAGGACGAGCAGGCTCAGCCGGCGGGTCTCCCCGTCCCCTGACGCGGGTGCGGGCAGGGCCAGGGTACGGAGGAACTCCGACAAGGACGCGCACGGCTCGTCCAGCCAGAGCCGCCATGCGGTGTGAAGCGAGTCCGGTGAGAGGGGATGGGGGTTGCGCCGCAGGACCTCCAGCAGGATCTCCCGCCTGGCGGAGGAGACCGGGAGAAGCATGTCCCATAAGGCTCCGAGAAGGGGTTCGGCGGTGTCACCCCAAACCCGGGCGGTGCTTTCGCGCACCTTCTCGTCGGTGTCGGCGAGCAGATCGATCGGGGAGTCGTCGCCGGCGGACATGAGATGCAGGCTCCAGTCGTTCCGCAGAACGACGGCCACCCACGATGCAAGGTCCTCGGCCAGCGACATGCCATGTTCACCGACCGCTTGCCGCAGCACCGGGCGGCGATCACGTACCCAGCGGTGAGCCAGCAATTCACGGGCGGCCTCACGGCGGGGATGCAAAAGGTACTCGTTGCCGACGGCCAGACGCACCAGCACCGTGAGGGCCGGGCCGCCGTCCTCGCTCGCCTCCGTGAGTTTGGACCATGCTCGACGACTGGTGTCGCGCATCGATTGGTTCCACCAGTGGAACCCGGGCCGGTCGAACCACACGGTCCATAGGAGCAGGCGTTCCGCTCGCCGCTGCGTCATCCTCATTGAGATCAACTATCGGCGGTCGCGTGCTCCTTGCGGTGACCGGAAGCGGTCGCGTTCCGTAGCAGGTGCAGTGCGAGCCAGGCCATCCACACCCACACGACGGTGACCGCTCCGCGCTGCAGGAGGCCGCCGTGGTCGACCAGGGCCTCGTTCTGCGAGAACGCCACGTTGGACAGTTCCATCAGCACCAGGAAGAGGAGACCGGCGGTGGCCGAGAGGACGGCCCGTCCGGTGGAACGTACGCGGGCGAAGCGCCGCGTGAACACGAAGCACACCGCGGCCATCCCCAGGAATCCGATGATCGACACGCCGTCGTGCAGGGCGCCGAGCGTCGTGTACTCCTCGAGCAGATCGGGCGTTCCGCTCGGGTAGCCGCTTACCGGGTCGGCACGGAAGGCCCCGGCGCCGAGCAGGCCGGCGCCCCAGAGCCCGATCAGGGCCGGGCCCCAGAACGGCCCGCCGACGGGTCTCGGTGCCGCGCGCCAGACCCCGGCGGCGAACGCCACGACCAGCACTCCTGCCACGAGGAAGTTGGCGGTCTGCGTCCAGCCGTACTCGCCCAGCGCCAGCGAGCTGACCGGATGCCGCAGGGTGCTGTAGCCGGCGCGCGTGGCGCCTTCGATGAGGTACGCGGCGGTGAACAGCGGCCCGGCGACCACACCGCAGGCCAGCAGGGCGCGCGTCGCGACGTTCGTTCCATGAGAGTCCATGCCGTCAACGTAAGTTGACGTGGCGAGCGTGTCAACTTACATTGACGCCAAGGGAGGGCAGTGCAGCGCAGACAGGCACCGCGTAGTCAGGCACCGCGTAGTCAGGCACGGTGCAGACAGACACCACGCAGTCAGGCAGAGCACGGTCGGGCGTCGTTCGGTCAGGGCTTGCGGCCGGCGGCGCAGAAGAAGCCGATCTCGCGGTCGGCGTAGAGGGTGCTGAGTTCGGGGCGCCATTTCGGGAGGGAGACCACGCCCGGCTCCAGCAGGTCCAGGCCGTCGAAGAAGCGGGCGAGTTCGGCGCCGCTGCGCAGTACGGCCGGGGTCGCGCCGCTCTCGTTCCAGTCCTGGACGACCCGCCGCACCGCCTCGCCGTTGACCTCGTCGGTGGGGCAGGCGATCACCAGATGGCTGCCGGACGGCATCGCGTCCACCAGCCGGCCGACGATCGTGTACGCCTCGTCGGTGGTGATGAACTCCAGGATGCCCAGCAGCGTGATCCCGACCGGCTGGGAGAAGTCGAGCGTGCGGGCCGCGGCCGCCAGGATCGCGTCCGGATCGCGCACGTCGGCGTCGATGTAGTCGGTCGCGCCGCCCGGCGCGCTGTTGAGCAGCGCCCGCGCGTGCGCCAGCACGATCGGGTCGTTGTCCACATACACGACGCGGCTCTCGGGGGCGAGCCGCTGCGCGACCTCGTGGGTGTTGTCGGCGGTGGGGATCCCGGTGCCGATGTCGAGGAACTGCCGCAGCCCCGCCTCGGTGACCATGTAGCGGACGGCGCGGCCGAGGAACTCGCGGTCGGCGCGCGCCCAGATCACCACCTCGGGCATGGTCTCGTTGAGGTGGTCGCCCAGCTCCTGGTCGGCGGGATAGTTGTCCTTGCCGCCGAGCCAGTAGTCCCAGACCCGCGCCGGATGCGCCACGCTCGTGTCGATCTCGATCTCGATCTCCGGACCGGGGCCGGGGGCGTACGAGTTACCGGTCATTGCGGTCACCTTCCGACGGCGTCCTCGGCGATGGCGCCTCAAGTCTGACCGGGTGTGTCGATAATCGGCAAGCCTTAGTGGTATCGAGTGAAATGTTTACGCCACACTTCTACGCCGACTGTTCCGCGGATACTCGCGCTGTAGGGCTGCGCTGCATGCCCACGCCGTATGCCTGCGCCGTATGCCTGCGCGGGATCACTCGGCCAGGATGCCGGCGCAGATGCCGGCCGTCGCCGTCGGGGGAGCGGCGTTGACCGACAGCCGGTCGAGGCACCTCTTGTAGACGGCCAGGTCGGCGGGCTTGTCCAGGTAGAGCGCGCTCGTCAGCTGCTCCAGGTAGACGATGTCGGGCAGCCCCGTCTCGGCGAACCGCAGCAGCGAGAACGGACCGGTGAACGCGGCGACCGCGCCGTGGCCGGGCGGCACGATCTGCACGGTGATCGCCGGGGACCGTACCGCCTGGATCAGCGCGGCCAGCTGGGCCCGCATGATGTCCTCGCCGCCGACCCGGCGGCGCAGCGCGGCCTCGTCGACCACCGCCCACAGCTGCGGGGCGTCGGCCCGCCGCAGGACCTCCTGGCGGCGCATCAGCAGGCTGACCCTGCGCTCGATCTCGCACGGCGGCGCGTCGGGGCGGGCCAGCGCGATCGAGGCCGTCGCGTACTCCGTCGTCTGCAGCAGCTCCGGAACGAACCGCGTCTCGTGGATCCGCAGCGTGCAGGCGGCCTCCTCCAGCCCGATGTAGACCTCGAACCACGGCGGGAGGATGTCGCCGTAGCGATGCCACCAGCCGGGTGCGTTGGCCCGGTAGACGAGTCCGAGCAGCGCCTCGCGCTCGTCCTTGTCATGCACGCCGTACAGGGTGAGCAGGTCGGCGACGTCGCGCTGCTTGAACCCCACCCGGCCGAGCTCCAGCCGGCTGATCTTGGAGCCGGAGGCCCGGATCGCGTCGCCGGCGGCCTCGCGGGAGATGCCGTTCGCCTCCCGGAGCCGCCGCAGCTGCCCGCCGAGCAGGATGCGCAGCACGGTCGGTCCCCCGTGCGCGCGCGCCGCCGTCCAGGAATGACCGCTCGGAAGCGCGTTCACCTCTGCTCCTCATGCAGTGAAGCGGGCGGGGTAGTGAAGCCGGCGGGGTAGTGAAGCGGGCGAGACAGTGAAGCCGGCAGGGAATGAAGCCGGTGGGATTGGAACGGGCCCAGGGCCAGTGTCTCACCAGAGTGGCGGGCGCCGCCGGGTGCCGCGAAATTCCGTTCGGTATGCCTCGTCCGGATCGTTCGGGTCGTTCGGCTCGCTCGCGGCGGTGCCGGTCACTTGTGGCGGTGCCGCAGAAGGAGCATGGCGGCGTCGTCGGTGATGGGGCCGCCGACGTGCTCGATCAGGTCGTTCTGGAGCTTGTCGAGGGCCTCCTGCGGCTCGGCGGCCGTCAGCAGGTGGGCACGGTCCACGAGCGGGTAGAACCGGCCGGCCGCGTCGCGGGCCTCGATCACGCCGTCGGTGTAGAGCAGCATCTGGTCGCCGGGACCGAAGTCGATCTCGAAGGACGGCGGCCGGGACGTGGTCAGGTCCATCAGGCCGAGCGGCGGCGCGACGTCGGGCGGCTCGGCCAGCTCGGTACGGCCGTCCGGGCGGATCATCAGGGGCGGCGGGTGGCCGTAGTTGAGCAGGCCGGCCTTGTCGCCGGGGCCGAGCTCGGCGAGCACGGCGGTGACGAACTGCTCGCCGGTCAGATGCCGGCTGAGCGCCCGCTCCAGGCGGAGCGCGACGCCGGGCAGATCGGGCTCGTCGTACGCGGCCTCGCGGAACGCGCCGAGCACGACGGCGGCGGTCTCCACCGCGTCCAGGCCTTTGCCCTGGACGTCGCCGACGATGACCCGTACACCGTCGGGGGTGGTCACCACCTCGTACAGGTCGCCGCCGATCCGGGCGCGAGCCGTCGCCGAGGTGTACGAGACCGCGGCGTGGATGGAGCCGGCCCGGCGGGGGACCGGCCTGAGCAGGACCCGCTGGGCGACCTCGGCGACGGTACGGATGTCGTGCAGCTCGCGTTCCTTGCGCTCGCGCGACTCGGCGGCCAGCATCGCGGCGGCGGTGACACCGACGATCGACAGCAGGGCGAGGTAGGAGCCCCGGCTGCCGAGCAGGTGGTTGTAGACGGCCAGCGCCACGCAGAGGCCGACGGACAGCAGGCCGATCCAGGCGGTACGGCGGACACCGCTGGAGAGGCTGGCGAACGCGGGACCGAGGGACAGCAGCGGGAGGTAGCCGGCGCCGGGGCCGCCGAGGAAGTCGGCCGTCCCGATGACGGCCATCACCCCGAAGGGCAGCCAGCGCAGGAAGCGGCCGCCCAGGTCTCCCGTTCCCTGCCCCACCCTGGCCCCCTGAAGTGACGTTCCCCCGCGCCGATCTGAGATCCGCGCCGATAAGAGATCCGTGTCGTACGAGATTAACCGCGCCGCCTTTCTGCGTTCGACACGCTATTGCACGGGTGCAGTGAAACCGCCGTGAAACCGAGGTAACACCCGCCACCCGCAGCATCGGTGCCATGACGACGAACCCGATACCACCGGTGAACCCGATACCACCGGTGGACCCGACACCACCGACGCACCCGGCCCCACGGGCGAGCGCGGCCCCGCCGGCGATCGAGGTCGCCGGCCTGCGCCGGTCGTACGGCGACAAGGTCGTGCTCGACGGGATCGACCTCACCGTGCCGCAGGGCTCGGTCTTCTCGCTGCTCGGCCCCAACGGCGCCGGCAAGACGACCGTGGTGAAGATCCTTTCCACATTGATCGCCGCCGATGCCGGCCGGGCCCGGGTCGCCGGCCACGATCTGGCCGAAGAGCCGGACGCGGTCCGCGCCGCGATCGGCGTGACCGGCCAGTACTCGGCGGTGGACGGCCTGCTCACCGGCGAGGAGAACCTGGTCATGATGGCGGATCTGCATCATCTGGGCCGGGACGAGGGGCGGCGGCGGGCGGCCGGGCTGCTGGGCACGTTCGAGCTGACCGAGGCGGCCGGGCAGAACGCCGCGACCTACTCCGGTGGCATGAAGCGCCGGCTGGACCTGGCGATGACGCTGGTCAGCGAGCCGCGGATCATCTTCCTCGACGAGCCGACCACCGGCCTCGACCCGCGCAGCCGGCGCACCATGTGGCAGATCATCCGCGAGCTGGTGCACGGCGGGGTCACGGTCTTCCTGACCACGCAGTATCTGGAGGAGGCCGACCGGCTGGCCGACCGGATCGCGGTCCTGGACGGGGGCCGGCTGGTGGCCGAGGGGACCCCCGCCGAGCTCAAGCGGCTCGTTCCCGGCGGCCATGTCCAGCTGCGGTTCGCCGAGCAGGCCGCGCTCGACGCGGCGGCGCGGGCGTTCGGCGAGAGCCGGCGGCTGCACGAGGTACGGCGCGACGACGAGGCGCTCACCCTCCAGGTGCCGGGGAACGGCGGCGTCCGGTCGCTGCGGGACGTGCTGGACCTGGTGGAGCGCGCCTCGGTCGAGGTGGCCGAACTGTCGGTGCACACCCCGGACCTGGACGACGTCTTCCTCGCCCTCACCGGCCAGAACGCGCCCCGTACGGGCCAGCCCACCACGGGCCAGCCGACCACGGGCCAGCCGACCACGGACCAGCCGACCACGGGCCGGCCGACAGGGGTGACCACGCGATGACCACGCTCTCGTTCGCCGCGCGCGACTCGGTCACGATGACCCGCCGCAACCTGCGGCACGCGCAGCGCTACCCCGGCATGACGATCGCCACGATGGGGACGCCGATCATCATGCTGCTGCTGTTCGTCGGCGTCTTCGGCGGCGCGCTCGGTGCCGGGATCAGCGGCGGCGGTGACTACATCGACTACATCGCGCCCGGGATCATCCTGATGGGGGTGACCTCCGGATGCATGGTGACGTCGGTGTCGGTCTGCACGGACATGACCGAGGGGATCGTCGCCCGGTTCCGTACCATGCCGATCTCCCGGACGTCGCTGCTGACCGGCCATGTCGTCGGCAGCATCATCCAGACGATGGTCAGCACGGCGCTGGTCGCCGCGGTCGCGGTCCTGATGGGCTTCCGTCCGGACGCGAGCGCGGTCGAGTGGCTGGTGGCGTTCGCGCTGCTGAGCCTCCTGTCGCTGGCGCTGACCTGGCTGGCGGTGGGGCTCGGCCTGATGGCCAAGACCCCCGAGGGGGCCAGCAACAGCCCCATCCTGCTGCAGTTCCTGCCTTTCATCGGCAGCGCGGTCGTCCCGCCGGAGTCGATGCCGGCGGGGGTGCGCTGGTTCGCCGAGTACCAGCCGTTCACGTCGCTGAACGAGACGATCCGGGGGCTGCTGATGGGAACCCCGATCGGGAGCCACGCGGTGATCTCGCTGGCCTGGTGCGCCGTCATCGGGGTAGGCGGCTACCTCTGGTCGAAGCGGCTGTTCAAGCGCGAGATGGCCTAGCGCCGACCAGGCCGACGTCGTACCGGCGGCCGCCAGTACCAGCGGTACCGGCGGCCGCCGGTACCAGCGGTCAGCAGGTCTTGCGGTAGGGGACGTCGGGGATCCGCGTCTTCCACTCCGCCTCGGTCAGGGCGTCCGCCTTGGCGCAGAGCTCATCGGTCAGCAGACGCGGCGCGATCGTGTGTCGGGCGAACCTGCCGCTCTGATCCACGCTGATCAGCGCGGAGTCATCGGGGGTGAAGGTCATCTCGACGACGAAGTCCAGGTGCCCGGTCAGCGCGCTGCCGAGCTGGGTACGGCTCTCGAGGTCCCAGAGCTTGATCTCGTTGGAATCCGAGTCACCGTGCGGGGTGGCGATCAGGCGGTCGTCGGAGGAATGGGCGACGGGAGGGGAGCTCACTCCGACCGGGAGCGGCCCGGTGCGCAGTCCGTCTCCCTTGCGCCGCAGGGTCCGTGCGTCGTAGGTGAGGATCTTGCCGGCGTTGCCTTCGGGGTGCTGGTACAGCGTCCTTCCGTCGGTGCTGAACCGGCTCGCCCACAGGCTCCCGGCTCCACCTGTGATGACCTTTCCGGACGGGAAGGCGAGAAGACCGGGCCCGGGGGCGGCCAGCACGGCCTTCCCGTCCGGCCGGAACTCCACCGAACCGGCCCCTGCGCGTATCTCGCGGATCTTCGTCATCGTGGTCAGGTCCCAGAACGTGAGCCGGGCGGTTCCCCGCTCGGTATGGCTGCGGACCAGTGATCTGTTGTCCGGAGAGAAGTCCAGATGTCGTGCGAAGTCCGACCCCGTATCGCTCCTGGGAGGAACCGATTCGGGCAGGACCCCGAGCCGGGATCGCTTGGCGAGGTCCCAGATCTCGATCTCATCGTCCCTGCTGCCGTGCCCCAGGGCGAGCAGCCGGCCGTCCCGGCTGAGCTTGAGCACTGGTTCGGAGCCTGAGAGGTCGGACGGTGGCAGGACGAACCGTTTGGCCGGTGGTGCGGTCGACCAGATCTCGATGTCGCTGCCGGCGGAGAGCGCGAGGGTGGAGCCGTCTCGGCCGGCGGCCGTCGCGCCGTACCCGTCCCCCTCCGCCACCGCGGGTCCGGTGATGCGCGCGATGTCGAGGGAACGCAGGACGCCGTCGGTGCCGACGCATCGCAACTCCGAATCGTCGGCCGAGAACCGGCTGGTGTGCGGCTCGCACTCGTCCGCGGTGGTCTCGTACCGGAGGGCGGGCTCGATGTCACCGAAGCTGGACAGTTCCCAGACGGTGAAGCCCGCGGCGATGTACCTCCCGTCATGGCTGAACCGCATCTCCACCGTCGGGGTGCCCGGCGGGCTCTTGAGATCGTTGTCCACTCCGCCGCCCAGCGGGACCAGACGGCCTCCGTCCTTGTTCGGTAGCACGGCACTCCGCCCGTCCGGGCTGAACCGGACCGGGACGTGCCCGAAGTCGTCGCGATGGAGATCGGGAACGGCGACCTTCTCGCCGGTGGCCAGGTCGATCCATTCGACCTTGTCCCTCCAGGTGAGGGACAACCTGTCCTCATGCGGGTCGAAGGACGGCACGAGGTGTTCGCCGCCGGCCTGCTCGAACACGCGTCGCCCCGTCCGGGTGTCCCAGACCGCGGCTCCCTTCCCGTCACCGCCGGGGCCGGTCACCGCGAGGAAGGTACCGGACGGGCTGAGCGCTATCTCGCCTTCGCCGAAGTCGCCGGCGGCCTGGTAGCGGTGGCCGTTGCGAGGCCGCAGTCCCGGCGCGTCCAGGATGACGGTCTGCTGGTCCCGTCCGGTACGCACCGCGACCGTGCGGCCGTCATCGGAGATGTCCATCCGGTTGACGGCGGAGGCGGCCGTGTAGGAGCCGAGCCGCCGGCCCGTGTCGACGTCCCACAGACTCACCCGGGTGCCGGAGGCGGCGAGCAGGGTCCGTCCGGTGCCGTCCAGGTCCGACTGGGACGCCTCGAAATCGGGGATCTTGACGGACTTGTCCTCCCACTGATGCCGGGTCGTCAGCAGGGCCGACCACGCCTCGGTCGTACCGGAGATCGACCACGCCGCCACGGCCAGGCGCCGGGCCAGTCGCGGGTCGGTACGGCGCAGCGCCAGCGCGAGGCCGGCGACCTGGGCGGAGGCGGCGCGGTCACGCTGGCCGGCGACCGTCTGCCGCTGGTCGACCGCGACGGCGGCGGCACCGACCGCGATGACCAGCAGCACGGCGAGCACGGCGCTGAGCAGAGTGCGCAACCGGCCGCGGCGCCGGGCCAGCATCGCCGCCGCGTCCAGGAAGGCACGCTCGACCAGGTTGAGCGTGAGGTGACGGCGTCCCGTCGCGGCCCAGGACTGCGCCCGGTCCAGCACCGTCCCCTGATAGAGGTCGCTGCTCTTGCGGCCATGACCGTCCCAGAGCCGGGAGGCGCCGACGAGGTCCTGATGGACGCTCAGCCCTGCCCGTTCGTCCTCCACCCACGCGCGCAGCCGAGGCCAGGCTCTGATCAGCGCCGCGCCGGCGAGCGTGACCGTCTCGCCTTCCCAGACCAGGATCCCGGCGGCGGTGAAGGCGCGCAGGGTCCGCTCCACGGCCTGCGCGTCGGTCTGGTCGTCGGCGAACTCGCGCCTGTGCGCCGAACGCAGCGTGTCCTCGGCGCGCTCGCCCGGGGCGACCAGGCGTAGGCACATCCGCGGGAACGCCTCCCGTGCCACCGGGTCGAGGTCGTTGTACACGGTCTCGGCCAGTTCTGCGCGGGAGCGTTCGACGTGCCCAGGGGTGTCCAGGGGAACGGCCTTGCCCGCGGCCTCGGCCAGGCTCACTCCACCGGCCAGGCCCAGCAGCAGCTCCTGCGATGTCGGCCGGTCGGCGGGGTCCTTGGACAGCGCCGCCGCCACCAGCGAACGCAGCGGCTCGTCGAGCACCGACGTGTCGGGCTCGTGGGTGGCGACCTGATGCGCGATGGCGGGAACGGTCTCACCGTCGAAGGCGGGGCGGCCCGTCGCGGCGAACAGGATGACGGCGCCCCAGCCCCACACATCGACCTTGGCGTCACTACGCAGCCCCCGGTAGCGCTCGGGCGGCATGTAGCGAAGGGTGCCCTTGACCCCGCCGGTGGTGGACAGCTCCTCGACGCCGGCGATGCCGAAATCGATCACCCGGGGGCCGTCGGAGCCGAGCAGGATGTTCTCGGGCTTCAGATCCCGGTGCACCACTCCCGCCCGGTGGATCGCCACCAGGGCCGTGGCCAGGCCGATCGCCAGCCGGCGGAGCTGCTCCGGTCCGTAGTGGCCGTCCGATTCCCGGACGGCCTGCCGCAGGTCCGGGCCCGCCACGTACTCGCTGACCACGAACGGGACCGGACCGTCCACGTCGGTGTGGAGCACCTTGGTCGTACAGAAGGGCGCCACCTTGCGCCACGCCGAGACCTCCCTGCGCAACAGGTCGCGGTCCCGGTCGCTCACGCCGTGCAGCGCCTTCACGGCCACGCGCTCGCCACCCGGCCCATAGCCCTCGTAAACGACCCCTTGGCCTCCCGCGCCGAGCCGTCCGTCGAGATAGAAGGCGCCCAGCTGGCGCGGATCGGCGGGAAGAAGCGGTGCGACCAAGTTCGACCTCCGTGGCTCGCCTCATAGAAGATCATCCGGACCAGATAGACGTCCATGTCTACTTGAAAGTTCTGGTCTCCGTGAAGTTCTGGCCAGCGGCCGAGCAAGTCGTGTGCGGCATCGGCGCCCATCCGGCGGAATCCGCGGCCGCCGCGCTGGTTCCGCGCCGTCAGGGGTGAAGACCTCGGCTCGTGGACGGTTCGCGGGCCCGGAGTGCCTCCAGGGCGGCGTCCCGCAGCTCCCTGCGGCTCAGGCCGGCGTACGACGACACCGCGTCGGCGTACGCCGGCCCGTCGGCCTCCTCGGCCGCTCGGCGGGCGCGCTCGGCGGACATGGTCGGCTGCATGCTGTGGCTGAAGCGGAAGCGCTCGGCCAGCGCGACCATCCGGGCCCCGCGCCGGTGGCCGGCGGTATCGCCGGCGCCGAGGTCCGCGAGGCCCAGCGCGAGCAGCAGCGTGCCGCAGACCGTGAAGCCGGTGAACGCAGGCGTCGGGGCGAACAGCAGGGGGCTGCCCAGCATCGCCGCCAGCTCGCCCGGCAGCTCGGCGAGGATGTCCCGGACGAGGCCGAGCCGCCCCTCGTACGCGTGCGCGATCACGGTGACGGCCAGGACCTCCAGGGTCCACGGGTCCTGCGCGGAGCCGCTGGTCCGGGCGGTCAGGGACTCGGCGTCCCAGGACAGCCCCGCCGTGGTGCGCCACAGCCGCAGGCCGCCCTCGGCATCGCCGCCGGCCAGCGCGATCTCCGCCCGCACCCCGAGGGTGAACGTGGCCGCCCCGTACGTCTCGCCGGGTCCGGTCACCTCCGCCTGCTCCAGCCAGTGCGCGGACTCGTCGAGCCTGCCCTGCTGGAGCGCGGCCAGGGCCATCGCCCACCGGATCGAGGCCACGTCGGTCAGGTCACCCAGCTCGGGCAGCAGCGGCAGCGCCGCCTGTACGTGGCGCTCGGCCGCGTCGCCGCGCTCGACCTGCAGGCACAGCTCGCTGAGCCGGGAACGGGTCATGACCTCCATCAGCGGGCTCCGCGCGCGCTCGAACGCGGAGAGCATCCGCTCGGCGGCCCGCAGCGCCGCGTCCGGCTCCCCCTCGTTCTCCCACAGGTGGCTCGCCACGGCGTTGGCGACCCCGGCCAGCATCGGTTTCTCGCTCTCGCACATCCCGCGCAGCACCGGGTGGTCAGGGCCGTGGATCTCGGGGGACGCGCAGAGCACGGTGCCCAGGGCCTGGAGCAGCGTGTCCGGCGGTACGTCCGGCAGCCGGCGCAGCGCCACCAGCGTGCGCACGCCGCGCGGCCCCTCGGCCAGGAACGTGCTCAGCGTGCACAGCGTCAGCGCCGCCCGGGTGATCTCGGCGGCCTCGGGCCCGGGACGGAACCGCGTCAGGAGTCCGGAGATGTCCGCACACAGGGTCGCGACGCGGCTGTAGTTGGACTCGATCGTCCACAGGCTGCCGAGCACGGTCGCCACCGCCGAGACGGCCGCACCGTCCTCCCGGGCGAGCCCGAGACGCAGTGCCTGGACGAGGTTGTCCTGCTCCGCGCGGATCCGTTCGACGGCCGGAGCGGGGGCGGGCCCGGCCAGGGGATCGTGCCGCGTCTCCCCGAAGTCGCGGGCCCACGCCAGGAATCCGGCGGTCACCCGTCCGGTCTCGCTGGCCGCTTCTCGATGGGCCGCGCAGAACTCGCGTACGGTCTCCAGCATCCGGAAGCGGGTACCGGTCTCGGTGTCGGTCACGCCGAGCAGCGATTGCCCCGCCAGCCGTTCCAGAGTCTCGCGGACGCCGTCGCCTTGCGGTACGTCGTCGCCTGCAAGGGCGTCGCCTGGAAGCAGGTGGCGTGCCGCGTCGGCGGTGAACCCGCCGGGGAAGATGGAGAGCGCCCGCAGCGCGGCCCGTTCGCCGGGGTCGAGGAGGTTCCAGCTCCAGTCGACGACGGCGTGCAGCGTACGGTGCCGTTCCGGAACGTCGCGGGCGCCGCCGCGCAGCAGGGCGAAGCGGTCGTCCAGGGCGCGGGCGATCTCGGCGACCGACATCGCCCGGACCCGCGCGGCCGCCAGCTCCACCGCGAGCGGCAGCCCGTCGAGATGGCGGCACAGTTCCTCGACCGCGTCCGCCGGCAGGTCCACTCCCGGACGCGCGGCCCGCGCGCGCTGGGCGAACAGCTCGGCGGCCGTGCGCGGGTCCAGTTCCGGTAGTGGGTAGACCGATTCCGACGACAGCTCCAGCGGCGCGCGGCTGGTCGTGAGCACGCGCACGTCCCGTGCCATCGCCACCAGTGCACCCACCAGCTCGGCGGCGCCCCGGACGACGTGCTCGCAGTTGTCGAGCACCAGCAGCGCGGGGCCGGGGCCGAGCTCGGCGGCGATGCTCGCGGGCAGGTCTCCCGGCCTGACGGGCCGGCCGGCCGTGGCGCGCGGGGAGTCGCCGGCGCCGAGCGCCGACGCGACCTCGGTGGCGACGTCCTCGTCCCGTTCCACACCGGCGAGCGCGACCAGATGCACCACGCGCTGCTCGGCCGCGCGGCTCACCGCGGTCGCCAGCCGGGTCTTGCCCAGCCCGCCGGGACCGACGATCGAGGTGACCCGGGACGTCCGCAGCAGTTCCAGGACGGCCGCAAGATCGCCGTCGCGGCCCAGGAGCGGGTTGGGCTCGTGCGGGACGCCTGATCGTACGGGAGGCGTCTCCTGCCGCAGCAGCTCCTGGTGTACGGCCTGGAGCGCCGCCCCGGGATCGGTGCCGAACTCGTCGCGCAGGGCGCGGCGGTACGCGTCGTACCGGCCCAGCGCCGTGGACGCCCCTGCCGTCGCCGCCTCGCACCGCAGCAGTGCGAGCAGCAGCTCCTCGTCGCGCGGATGCTCCCGTACGAGATCGGCCAGGGGGCCGGCCGCCTCCTCGTGGCGGCCCAGTCGCGCCTGGGCGAGCGCGCGGGACCGTACCAGCGAGTGGTACGTCGATGCACGTTCGAGCCGGAGCGCGGCCAGCGGATCCGGCGGACCGCTGAGCGCGGCGGACTCGTCCCGTTCCGGTGCGCCCTCCCACAGCGCGAGGCCCGCTTCGGCCTGCGCGAGCGCCGCCTTGTGGTCGCCGTCGCGAGCATGCCGGGCGCTCGCGGACGCATTGAGCAGGACGGCGGAGGCGTCCACCTGCTCCTCGCCCAGTGACAGGCGGTAACCGGTGGACGTGCTGGCGATGACGCCGGGACCCAGCTGGGCCCGCGCACGGGACACCAGGACCTGGAGTGCCTTGGACGGGTTCGCGGGCCGTTCGTCAGGCCGCTCGTCCGGCCAGAGCCCGTCGATGAGCCGGGCGCCGCTCGACCCCGCGCGCAGGTCCCACGCCATGAGGGCGATGAGAGCGCGCAGCCGGGGGCCGGCGATCTCCTCGCCGCGGAAGGCCACCCGCGACAGCAAGGTCAGCTCGGTGGTCACCGGGCCAGACTAACCGGGACAGACCATTCGCCCCGGCTCCCGACCGGGGATCAGTACTTGCGGGCCCTGATCGCGCTCATCATCGTCGGCCACTGGCTGTGCATCTCGCGCTTCCAGTAGCCCCAGGTGTGCGAGCCGGCCCCGTAGAAGTTGGTGGTGAGCGGAACGCCGGCCGACTTCGCCGACCGGACGAAGTCGCGGTTGGTGCGCTCGACCTGCGACTCGCTCAGGTACCTGATGTCCCAGGGGGCGTGGTTCGTCTTGTCCAGCGGCCCCTTGCTGCCGTTGCCCGACGACACGTGGATCCTGGTCCCGCGCATGTTGGGCGCCAGGTGGTACGGGTCGTGCGCGACCCAGTTGGCGCGGTCGCGGATCGGGTCGCCCCAGATCATGGACGCGCTCTGGTCGTGGCCGGGCCGGGCGTTGATGTACTGCAGCAGCGCCGGAATGCCCGGCGAGAGCATCGACAACACGCCGCTGAAGCCGCCGGCGTACTTGAACATGCCGGGGTAGCGGCCTGCGTAGGTGACGGCGCCCTGCGCACCCGAGGAGATCCCCATGGCCGCCCGTGCCGAGCCCGCACGGAAGTTGCGCTCGAGGATCTGCCGTACTTCCTGGGTGTGGAACGTCTCCCAGCGAGGGATGCCGCCCTTGCCGTCGTTGTACCAGTCCACGTACGAGCCGTTGGCCCCTTCGGGCAGGGCCACCAGCACGTCGTACTTCGCGGCCAGCTGCTCGATGTCGGTGCTGCGGGTCCACGAGAGGTAGGTGTCGCTGCCGCCGTGGTAGGCGTGCAGGACCGGCCAGGTCCGGTTCGCCGTGGCACTCCACGCCCGGGGCAGCAGCACCCGGACCTTCTGCGTGGAACCCAGCGCCGGCGACGCGATGCTGACGTCGGCCTGCCGCTTTCCATGCCACTTCACGGCGGTGATCCGGGCGCCGTCATCGGCCGGCTTGAGCGTCGCCCGGCCGTTGCCCGCCGAACCGTTGCCACTCGTCCCGCCTCCGCCGCCGCCGGCGGCCGGGGTGTCGATGTCGGGCAGCGGCAGCGGGTCCTGACCTGCGGCGGACGGTGCCCGCTCGGCCCCCGGTGAACGATTCGGACTCGGCGGCATGAGCAGTCCGTCGGCCGGGGTGGTCGGAGAGGAGTTGTTGCTCTTCGTCCCGGCCGGCTCGAACTCCTGCCACGGCATCAGGACCAGCACCGTCGGCACGACGGCCACGGCGACGATGCTGCCGATGGCGATCGAGCGATCCACCTGTTTGCGCACGACTCCCACCTTTCAAAGCGCAAACATTACTGGCGAGTCGCCCCAGGGGATAGGAATCTACCCAGAATTGTCAGGTTCAGGTCATGCGTGCGTCCAATCGGCCGCCGGAGCACGGCCCGATCAGCACGGGCCGATCAGCACGGGCCCGTTCGGCAGGCCCCGATCAGCACGGGTCGGTCAGCCGCCCGAGTGCCGCTCGTCCGCCGTATCCGGCGCTGCGGCGTCGGTACGGCCGGCGTCCCGCGGTGCCGAGGACTCCGTACGGGGCGGGGGCCAGGCGTCGATCCTCGTCCGCCGCGGGTTGGCCAGAGAAGCGGCCATCGTCGTCTGGATCATTGTCTGGATCCTCCCTTCACTACCGGTCACAACCGTTCTAACGCGAGATGCCGGTGAATCTTCCCAGTGGGTTCGCCTGGATTTCGTAAATTGCTCTTTGCCACAGGCCGCCACAGGTTGAACGCGTCCCGTCACCATTCCCGGTCAGACCGGGGCGAAAACCCTTGGCGCCGGTCCCGCGCGGGCGGTTAGCGTCACGATCACCGCCGGCGGTCGTCAACGATCGGTCGAGCCGGGCCGATCACCGAATCGAGATCAAGGAGGACGACGCCCCATGGGTACCACGCGCAAGGTTTCCGCGACCAAGGACCTGACGCACAAGGTCCTGGCGAACGTCCGCAACATCGGGATCATGGCCCACATCGACGCGGGCAAGACGACGACCACCGAGCGGATCCTGTTCTACACCGGTGTCTCGTACCGGATCGGCGAGGTCCACGACGGCGCCGCGACCATGGACTGGATGAAGCAGGAGAAGGCCCGCGGCATCACGATCACGTCCGCCGCGACGACCTGTCAGTGGTCTCTCAGCGGCGCCGGAGGTGCCTCGGGGGGCGTGGGGGGTCGTCCCCCCTCGGAAGGCGCAGGGGTGGATCACACCATCACGATCATCGACACCCCGGGGCATGTCGACTTCACCGTCGAGGTGGAGCGCTGCCTGCGGGTCCTCGACGGTGCCGTGACGGTGTTCGACGGCGTCGCCGGGGTCGAGCCCCAGTCGGAGACCGTCTGGCGCCAGGCCGACCGGTACGGCGTTCCGCGCGTCTGCTTCGTCAACAAGCTGGACCGTCCGGGCGCCGACTTCCACCGCTGCGTGGACATGATCGCCGAACGCCTCGGCGCGGTCCCGCTGGTCGTCCAGCTGCCGATCGGTGCCGAAGCAGACTTTACGGGCGTCGTGGACCTGGTCGCGATGAAGGCGCTGGTGTGGTCGGCCGAAGCGGAACTCGGCGAGGACTACGACGTCGTCGAGATCCCGGCCGCCCATACCGGGGCGGCGGCCCGATGGCGCCGCCGCCTGATCGACACGATCGCCGAGCACGACGACGAGGTCATGGAGCTGTACCTCACGGGCACCGAGCCCGGCGAGGAACCGCTGCACGCCGCGATCCGCCGGCTCACGCTGGCGCCTGTCCTCTCGGGCAGGAGGTTCACTCCGGTGCTGTGCGGGAGCGCGTTCAAGAACAAGGGCGTCCAGCCCCTGCTCGACGCGGTCGTGCGCTACCTTCCGTCGCCGCTCGACGTGGCCGGCATCGAGGGGACGGCAGGCACGGCGGGGACGGCAGGCAGGGCGGGCACTGCGGGTGGTGAGACGGTCGTACGGCGGCCGTCCGACGACGAGCCGCTCGCGGCGCTGGCGTTCAAGATCATGAGCGACCCGCATCTGGGCCGGCTCACCTACGTCCGCGTCTACTCGGGCCGGCTGGAATCGGGCGGCGCCGTGCTCAATCCGATCAAGGGCGGGAAGGAGCGCATCGGCAAGATCTATCGCGTGCACGCGAACAAGCGCGAGGAGATCGCGTCGGCGGGCGCCGGCGACATCGTCGCCGTCATGGGGCTGAAACAGACCACGACGGGCGAGACGCTCTGCTCCGGTACGGATCCGGTGATCCTGGAGTCGATGGACTTCCCGGCCCCGGTGATCGAGGTCGCCGTCGAGCCCCGGTCCCGGGGCGACCAGGAGAAGCTGGCCACGGCCATCCAGCGGCTGGCCGAGGAGGATCCGTCCTTCCAGGTGCACACCGACGCGGAGACCGGCCAGACCGTCATCGGCGGGATGGGCGAGCTCCACCTGGAGATCCTGATCGACCGGATGAAGGAGGAGTTCGCGGTCGAGGCGAGCGTCGGCCGGCCCCGGGTCGCCTACCGCGAGACGATCCGGAAGGCGGTCGGCAAGGTCGACGTCACGTACCGGAAGCAGACCGGCGGCAAGGGCCACTACGCCAAGGTGCGGATCTCGATCGAGCCGATCACGGACGGGGGGACGTACGAGTTCGTCAACCGGGTCACCGGCGGCCGCGTTCCGAAGGAGTTCATCCCCTCCGTGGACGCGGGCTGCCAGGAGGCGATGCGGGCCGGCGTGCTGGCCGGGTACGAGATGACGGGCGTGCGCGTCATCCTGCTCGACGGCGACTTCCACCAGATCGACTCGTCCGAGCTGGACTTCAGGATCGCCGGCTCGCAGGCGTTCAAGGAGGCCGCGCGCCGTGCGTCGCCCGTGCTGCTCGAACCGGTGATGGCCGTCGAGGTCACCACGCCGGAGGAGTACATGGGCGAGGTCATCGGCGACCTCAACGCCCGCCGGGGCCGGATCACCGCGATGAGCGAGCGGTCGGGTGCCCGGGTCGTCGAGGCGCTGGTGCCGCTGGCGAGGATGTTCGGGTACGTGGGCGACCTGCGCAGCGCCACGTCGGGCCGCGCCGCGTACACGATGCAGTTCGACTCGTACGCCGAGGCCCCGCGCGACACCGTCGCGTAGCGGCGAGGACCGTCGCGTAGCGGCGAGGACCGTCGCGTAGCGGCGAGCGTGGAAGGTGCCCCTGCCCGGGTGAAAGCCCGGGCAGGGGCGCCGTTCCGTCTCTGCTCGGCACAGTTCCATCCGCGCTCAGCGCTGTTCTATCGGTCCTCGATAAACGCGGGCGCTCATGGCTCGCAAGTGGCCGCTATGGACGCCGCCGGGTGCCGTTCATAGTTGCGGCGAGCGCCGCCGCCGGCCGCACGGCGGGGCCCTGACCAGCGAACGGCTGGCCGGAAATGCCGACCCATGAGCGGAGCCGATCGATGACCCGAGCCGCCCCGATAAGACGAGCCGCCCCGATAAGACGAGCCGACCTGATGGGACCAGCGCGGCGACTGCTCGCGCTGCTGTGCGCGATGGTCCTGCTGCTGACCGCGAGCCCGGCGGTGACCGCGAACGCCGAGCCCGCGCGCGCTCGGCAGGCCATTCGACCGATCATCTTCGTGCATGGATTCTTCGGATCCGGGAGCCAGTTCCAGACGCAGGCGAAGCGGTTCGCCGGCAACGGCTATCCGGCGACCCACATCGAGGGACACGACTACGACTCGCTGTTCGCCAACAACACGATGGAGCAGGTCCACGCCGCGCTCGACCAGCGCATCGCCCGGCTGAAGGCCGCGACGGGCGCCGACAAGGTCGAGCTGGTCGGGCACTCGCTCGGGACCCGGGTGTCGCAGGAGTACCTGAACGGCTCGGCGGCCCGGGCGGCGAACGTGGCGCACTACGTCAACGTCGACGGCGGCGGGGCCGAGGCGCTGCCGGGCGGCGTCCCGACCCTGGCGATCTGGGGCGAGGGCAACGACGGCTCGATCACCGGGGCCACCAACGTCCGGCACCCGAACGAGTCGCACGTGGAGACGGCGACCTCGGCCGCCTCGTTCGCCGAGATGTACCGGTTCTTCAACGGTACGGCCCCCGCGACGACCCAGGTCGTGCCGCAGGCCGGGACGATCCAGATCGCCGGCCGCGCCGTGCTCTTCCCGTACAACGTCGGCTACACCGGCGGCAACGCGCGGCTGGAGGTGTACGAACTCGATCCGGCGACCGGGCGGCCGACCGGTACGGGACCGGTCGCGAACGTGGCCCTCACCGGTGACGGCTCGTTCGGGCCGTTCACCGGCAGCCCGACCGCGTTCTACGAGTTCCGGATCATCCGTACCGACACCGAGCGGCGGCACCACCACTACGTCCCGCCGCTGCGCCGGACCGATCTCTCGCTGCGCCTGATGGGCTCCGACCCGGGCAGCCTGGTCGACGGGCTCGTCGAGCGCAACGCCGCCCATAGCGCGCTGCTGGCGTACCGCAACAAGGAATGGTGGGGCGATCAGGGCGCGAACGGCGACACGCTGAGCCTCAACGGCACCAACGTGCTCACCGCGACGACCGCCGCGCGCAGCAAGCGGGCGATCGGCCTCTTCGCGTACGACTGGCGCTCCGACCGGCGGACCAACGTCAACCAGAGCATCGGCCTGTTCCCGATCCTGCCGTTCATGACCGGCGCCGACATCTACCTGCCCGCTTCGGCCCAGGCGAACGGCACCGTGACCATCGAGACCCGGCAGCGGGGCGGCAGCCGTACGGCCCGCCTCGCCATCCCGAACTGGCCGTCGAACGTGCACACCAGCACGGTCTACCTCGACGACTACACGCAATGAGGGAGAAGATGCGAAGGGTGCAGCGAAGCCAGGTCAGGGGCGGCGGAGGATGTCGGGTTCGAGGTAGATGAGCCTGGCGATCGGGACCGCCTGCCGGATCCGGTCCTCGGCGCCGTTGATCGCCGCGGCCACCTGGTAGGCGTCGTCCGCCACATCGATGGCGATCTTGGCGGCGACGAGCAGCTCGTCCGGTCCCAGGTGCAGGGTGCGCATGTGGATCACCGAGGGCACGTCGTCGCCGGCCACGATCGCCCGCTCGATCGCGCTGATCTGCTCCGGGCCGGCCGACTCCCCGATCAGCAGGCTCTTGACCTCGGTGGCCAGCACGAACGCGATCACCACCAGCAGCACGCCGATCGCCGCGGTGCCGAGGCCGTCCCAGATCCCGTCGCCGGTGGCCAGCGTGAGCCCCACGCCGGCCAGCGCGAACAGCAGCCCGGCGAGCGCGCCGGTGTCCTCCAGCAGGATCACCGGCAGCTCGGGCGACTTGGAGCGGCGGATGAACTGCACCCAGCCGGCCGAGCCGCGGACGGCGTTGGACTCCTTCACCGCCGTCCGCAGCGCCATGCTCTCCAGCACGATCGCGACCAGCAGCACCGCGATCGGGACCCAGTGCCACGAGGTGATCGGATGCGGGTCGCTGATCTTGTGCCAGCCCTCGTACAGCGCGAACAGTCCGCCGGCGCTGAACAGCACGATGGAGACGATGAAGGCGTAGATGTAGCGCTCGCGGCCGTACCCGAACGGATGCTCGGGCGTCGCCGACCGCGCGGCCCGCTTGCCGCCGATCAGCAGCAGCGCCTGGTTGCTGGAGTCGGCGACCGAGTGGATCGACTCCGCCAGCATCGACGACGAACTGGTCAGCAGGTAGGCCACGAACTTGGTGACCGCGATGCCCAGGTTCGCCCCGAGCGCGGTCACCACCGCCTTCGTACTTCCCTCAACGGACACGGAACTTCCCCCCGGACGGTTCCTGGACGGCGGCCGGCGGTGATCGCGGCCGCCGTCACCTGCGTACCCGTCACCTGCGTACCCAGGGAGCGGGGCCACAGTCGGCAGAGCCATCGGCGGGACGCTAGGCAGGGGTCAGCAGGTCATCGTCCAGGAGCATTCCAGCCGGGGACCGATCGCGGGCGCCTGGCGGGTCGTCGTGGCCCGCCGTGCGCCCGCGCCCGTGCCGCCCGCGAGCCGTACCGCGATCCGGTCCTCGATGTCCTTGGGCGCTCCGCCGGAGTACCCGTTGAGGACGATCGAGAAGATCAGCCTTCGCCCGGACGGTTCGCGGACGTAGCCCGACAGCGCGGTCGCGCCGGTCAGCGTGCCGGTCTTGGCGTGGACGTTCCCGGCCGCCGGGGTCTTGGCCATCCGGTTCCGCAGCGTGCCGCCGGTCATCGGGTCGGGATCGCCCGCGATCGGCAGCGCCTGGTACCAGGCCGGGAACCACGTCTTGGACTGCGCCTTCTTCAGCACGGTGCCGATGTCCTGCGGCGTCGTCCGGTTGGAACGGGAGAGCCCCGAGCCGTCGGTCATCTCCAGCCGCTCGGCCGGGACGCCCTGGCTCGCCAGGTAGCGCTCGATCACCGGCAGCCCGGCCTGCCAGCTGCCCTGGCCCTTGGTCTCGCGGCCGATCGACTTCACCAGGATCTCGGCGATCATGTTGTTGCTGAGCTTGAGGAACGGTGCCGTGAGCTGCGCCAGCGGCATCGAGTCACGGGTGGCGAGCGTCGCCGTACCGTCGGGCGTCGTGCCGCGCCGGGTCGTTCCGGCGACCTTGACGCCGCGCTTGCGCAGCGCGTCGCGGAAGACGTCCGCCGCGTACAGCGTGGGCTTCTCGACCGTCCGCAGGTTCTCCACCGGGTCCGCGCCCGCCGGGTACGAGCCGCTGAGGACGATCGTGTCGGCTCCGGCGGGCCGGTCCACCGACAGCGTGGACGTGCCTCCCGCCCGGCCCGTCACCGCCCGGTTGTCGACCTTCACCAGATCGGTCGGCGGGTCCAGCGCGACCTTGACCCGCTTGCCCGCCTTGCCCGGGGTGACCGTCACCTTGATCGAGCCCGCGTTGAACGCGTCGTCGGGGGAGAGGGTGAGCGCGGAGATCCGGGCCGCGTAGGCGTACGGGAAGTCCGTCGGGTCCCAGCCGGGCGCGGTGCGCTGGGCGTCGAACCAGCTGTCGTCGGCGATCAGATCGCCGGTGACCCGCTCGATCCCCTTCGCGGCGACGCGGGCGGCCAGCCGGTCGTACTCGGCGGGACGCATGGTGGGGTCGCCGGTGCCCTTGAGATAGAGGTTCCCGGCGAGGGTGGAGCCCCTGGCCTCGCGCGCGTGCACGCTCGTACGGAACCGGTGGTCCGGCCCCAGGATCGCCAGCGCCGCGACGGACGTGTGGATCTTCATGTTGGAGGCCGGCATCAGCGGTGTCGCGGCTCCGCGCGCGTACCGGACCTCGCCGGTGCCGGCGTCGCGTACCTGGACCCCGACCCCGACCCCGGCCCCCGCCAGGCGCTCGTCCGCCAGGATGGCGTCGAGATCGGCCTTCAGGCTCGTGGCCGTGCCCGTGTTGGTGCTCGGGTTCGGGCTCAGGACGGTCGCGGTCGCGGTGGCGGGAGTGGCGGTGGCCAGGGCGACGGCCGTTCCGCCGAGCAGCGCGGTGAGCGTACGGCGCATGATCATGCCCACGACTCTAGAACGTCAGGGCGGCCCTGTCTCGGAACCGCTCACGTCCCGCAGGCGGTTAACTCCAGATCGTCACGTACACCGGAGGCCGGAACCGGGACGGCGGGACGCCCGAGCCCGGTGTGCGCATCACGTGCAGCGCGTCGGCGGTCGTGAGGAAGCGGCAGAACGCCCCGGCCAGCGGCGACCGTCGGTCGGGCGGCAGCGTCGTGGCGTGCCAGCGGACCTCGACGGGCGTGGCCGGGGTGGCGATGATGCGCAGCTCGCCGCGCTGGATGCGGGGCGCGACCAGGTGCGCGAGCGCGATCGCGAGCCCGTCGCCGTCCGCCGCGGCGGCGCACGCGGCGGTCTGGTTGGGATAGACGCGGATCCGGTCCTCGGGGACCTTGAGCCGCCGCAGCAGCGCGCTGGTCTCGCTCCCCGGGTCCGTCCCGGACGGGTCGACGAGCCAGACCGGACGCGGGACGACGGTGGTCCCGACGGCGACGAGCCGGGCGCGGAAGACCGGCTCGCTGACCAGGCCCGGCTCGTTCCGCAGGCACGGCCCGAGGGCGACGTCGGCCAGCCGGTTGTGCAGCAGTACGGGCATCTCGCGTCCCGCGACCACGCCCGCGCTGCCGTCGACCTCCCGCGCGGAACGTCCGCCGAACGCGTCCAGGAGCGGGGTCGCGACGAACTCGGCGACGGCGGGCGTCGCCACCACGCGCAGCGTCTCGGGGGCACCGCGCGCGGCCCGTACGACACCTTCGGCGTCCGCGCCGAGCACCACCATCTGCGAGGCGATCGGCAGCAGCCGGGTGCCGCCCTCGGTCAGCCTCATCCCGCCGGGACCCCGGACGATCAGGGGGTCGTCCATGTGCTGGCGCAGCGCGGCCAGGGCCTGCGACACCGCCGGCTCGCTCACGTTCAGTGCACGCGCGGCCTCCTTCACCGAGCCGAATCTGGCCACCAGGACGAACGCGCCCAGCTGGGTGAGGGTCATGCCGCCAGTCTGGCGGACCCTAAGCCTTTCCTTATCCGGCTGTTGTGGCCGCCTGCGGCCGGGACGAGAATCCGCAGGCCCGCACCCGTCCGTGCTCGACGACACAGAGGAAAACCATGCAGGTTCCCGCACGCTTCGAGTACGCGAGAGCGACCAGCGTCGAGGAGGCATTGGCGCTGCTGGCCCGGCACGGCCCCGAGGCCCGGGTCGTCGCCGGAGGTCACAGCCTGTTGCCCATGATGAAGTTGCGGCTGGCCGAACCCGAGGCGTTGGTGGACATCAACGACGTGGCGGAGCTCTCCCACATCCGCATCGAAGGCGACATGCTCTGCGTGGGCGCGATGGCCCGGCACGCCGACCTGCTGGACTCGGCCGTCGCGGGTGAGCACTTCCCGATCCTGCACGACGCGGAACGGGTGATCGCGGACCCGGTCGTCCGCAACCGGGGCACGGTCGGCGGCTCGCTCTGCCAGGCCGACCCCTCCGAGGACCTGTCCGCCGCGTTCGGGGCGCTGCGCGCGCTGGCGGTGATCCGCGGCCCGGGCGGCGAGCGCACCGTACCGATCCGCGAGTTCCACACCGGCCCGTACGAGACCGTCGTGGAGGCGGGCGAGCTGCTCACCGAGCTACGGATCCCGATCAGGCCCGGCGGGTCCAGCGCGTACGAGAAGGTCGAGCGCCGGGCCGGCGACTGGCCGCTCGCCGCCGCCGGCGCCGTGCTCACCCTGTCCGGCGACCTGCGGATCGCGGAGGCGGGGATCGGCCTCACCGCCGTCCGCGCCCGGCACTTCGTCGCCGCCGAGGCCGAGGAGGCGCTGCGCGGCGCCGAGCCGTCCGAGGAGATCTTCCACGAGGCCGGCCGGATCGCCGCCGAGCACTGCGATCCGGGCTCCGACCAGCGCGGACCGGCCGACTACAAGCGCCATCTGGCCGGCGAGCTGACCACGCGCGCGCTGCGCCGCGCGTACCACCGTGCGATGGGAAGGGCCCGGCCATGAAGATCACAGTGACGGTGAACGGCGAGCCGCACAGCGCCGACGTCGAGCCGCGCCTGCTGCTCGTCCACTTCCTCCGGGACGACCTGCGCCTGACCGGGACGCACTGGGGCTGCGACACCTCCAACTGCGGTGCCTGCGTCGTCTGGCTCGACGAGGTCCCGGTCAAGTCCTGTACGGTCCTCGCCGTCATGGCCGACGGCAAGGAGGTCCGTACCGTCGAGGGCCTGGAGCAGGACGGCGTGCTCGATCCCGTCCAGCAGGGGTTCTCCGAGTGCCACGGCCTGCAGTGCGGGTTCTGTACGCCGGCGATGCTGATGACGTCCCGCTGGCTGCTGGACCACCGGCCCGACCCGTCCGAGACCGAGATCCGCGAGGCGCTGTCCGGGCAGATCTGCCGGTGTACGGGCTACGAGAACATCGTCCGTTCCGTGCGCTGGGCCGCCGATCACCCGAGCGTTCCCGAGTCCCAGTCTTCCGATTCCCAGTCATCCGAGTCCCAGCCAGAGGACGTGACGTCATGACCGTGGACGAGACCACCGGGACGCAGGCACCGCACCACGGATTCGGCCGGGTGCCCCGCAAGGAGGACGCCCGCTTCATCCGTGGCAAGGGCACCTACGTCGACGACATCAAGGTGCCGGGGATGCTGTACGGGGCGGTGCTGCGCAGCCCGCACGCGCACGCCCGGCTGATCGCCGTCGACACCACCGCCGCCGAGGCGCACCCGCAGGTCAAAGCCGTGATCACAGGTGAGACGCTGGCCGGCCTCGGGCTGGCCTGGATGCCGACGCTGTCCGGCGACGTCCAGTCCGTGCTGGCCACCGACAAGGTGCGCTTCCAGGGCCAGGAGGTCGCGTTCGTCATCGCCGAGAGCCACTACGCCGCCCGCGACGCCCTCGAACTCATCGACGTCGACTACGAGGCGCTGCCTGCGGTCATCGATGCCCGCCGCGCCCTGGACGAGGACGCCCCGGTCATCCGCGACGACTTGGCGGACCGTACCGGCAACCACATCTTCGACTGGGAGGCGGGCGACGCCGAGCACGCTGAGCGGGTCTTCGCCGAGTCCGACGTCGTCGTCGCCCAGGACATCCTGTACCCGCGCGTCCATCCGGCCCCGCTGGAGACGTGCGGGATCGTCGCCGACATGGACAAGGTGACCGGCAAGCTCACCGTCTGGACCACCACCCAGGCCCCGCATGCCCACCGCACCGTGTACGCGCTGGTCGCCGGGCTGCCCGAGCACAAGATCCGGGTCGTCTCGCCCGACATCGGCGGCGGCTTCGGCAACAAGGTCGGCATCTATCCCGGCTACGTCTGCGCCATCGTCGGCTCGATCGTCACGGGCCTTCCGGTGAAGTGGATGGAGGACCGCTCCGAGAACCTGATGACGACGTCGTTCGCCCGGGACTTCCACATGCGCGGCGAGATCGCCGCGACCCGCGACGGCCGTATCCGCGGCATCCGGGTGAAGGTCCTGGCCGACCACGGCGCGTTCAACGGGACGGCCCAGCCGACGAAGTTCCCGGCGGGCTTCTTCCACGTGTTCACCGGCTCGTACGACATCGAGGCGGCGCACTGCGCGGTCACCGGCGTCTACACCAACAAGGCCCCGGGCGGCGTCGCCTACGCCTGCTCGTTCCGCATCACCGAGGCCGCCTACCTGATCGAGCGCATGATCGACATGCTGGCCGCGGAGCTGGACACCGATCCGGCCGAGCTGCGGCTGCGCAACCTGCTGCGGCCCGAGCAGTTCCCGTACTCCTCGGCGACCGGCTGGGAGTACGACTCCGGCGACTACCCGCGCACGCTGCGGCACGCGATGGACATCGCGGGGTACGACAAGCTGCGCGCGGAGCAGGCCGAGCGCCGCCGCGAGGGCACCGGTTCCCTGATGGGGATCGGCATCAGCTTCTTCACCGAGGCTGTCGGCGCCGGGCCGCGCAAGCACATGGACATTCTCGGCCTGGGAATGGCCGATGGCGCGGAACTCCGCGTCCATCCCACGGGCAAGGCCGTGCTGCGCATCTCCGTACAGTCGCAGGGCCAAGGCCATGAGACGACATTCGCGCAGATCGTCTCGCACGAATTGGGCATTCCCGTGGACGACATCGACGTCGTCCACGGCGACACCGACCAGACGCCCTTCGGGCTGGGGACGTACGGCTCCCGTTCGACCCCGGTCTCCGGAGCCGCGACGGCGGTCGTCGCGCGAAAGGTACGGGAGCGCGCTCGAATAGTCGCCGGCGCGATGCTGGAGGCGTCCCCCGAAGACCTCGAATGGACGCCCGGCAGCTGGTCCGTACGGGGCGATCCGAGCACGGCCGTCACCATGCAGGAAATCGCGATGGCCGCCCACGGCAGCGTCGAACTCCCCGAGGGCGTCGAAGGCCACCTGGACGCGACGACCGTCTACAACCCGCCCAACCTGACCTACCCGTTCGGGGCGTACATCGCCGTCGTGGAGGTCGATCCGGGCACCGGAAAGGTCTCGGTCCGCCGCTTCATCGCCGTCGACGACTGCGGTGTACGGATCAACCCGATGATCGTGGAAGGCCAGGTCCACGGCGGGCTGGCGGACGGTGTCGGGATGGCCCTGATGCAGGTCATGGCCTTCGACGAGGACGGCAACCACCTGGGCGCCTCGTTCATGGACTACCTGCTGCCCACCACGATGGAATGCCCCTCCTGGGAATTGGGTGAGACCGTCACCCCCTCCCCACACCACCCTCTCGGAGCCAAGGGCGTTGGCGAATCCGCCACGGTCGGCTCGCCCGCCGCCATTGTGAACGCCGTCGTCGACGCGCTCCAGCCGTACGGCGTCAAGCACGCCGACATGCCGTTGACTCCGGCCAATGTCTGGCGCGTCATCCAGGGCCGCCCGTTCCGCACGGATCTGGCGATCCCGTGAACGACCTCGCAGAACGCCTGCGCAGCCAGCGAACGCCTTACGTGCTGGCCACGGTCGTCCGTACGGAAAAGCCCACCAGCGCCCGTACGGGTGACCGCGCGCTCGTCCTTCCCGATGGCACTTTGGAAGGCTTCGTGGGCGGCTCTTGCGCTGCCTCCACTGTCCGTACCCAGGCTCTTCGCCTTCTGGACACGGGCGAGTCGACCCTCCTGCGCATAACCGCGGACCCGGCCATCAGCCAGGCCCTCGACGGCCTGGTGACAGTGGAGAACCCCTGCCTTTCCGGCGGCACCTTGGACGTCTTCCTGGAGGCCGTCATTCCGCCCGCCCTGATCCAGGTCTACGGCGACGGCCCCGTAGCCAGAGCCCTCGTACAAGTAGGCGGCGCCTCCGGCTACGAGACCAATCTCTGCACTGACCCCGTCCCAGTGGTCAAGGACGCCGCCGCCCTCGTAGTAGCCACTCACGGCCAGAACGAGGAAGAAGTCCTCAGCGAGGCCCTGCGATTCGGCATCCCCTACATAGGCCTCATCGCGAGCCGCACCCGAGGCAAATCGGTGAAGTCCGCACTAGAGGACGGCGACCGGATCCACACCCCCGCAGGCCTCGACATAGGCGCCCGTACAGCCCCCGAGATAGCCCTGTCCGTAGTGGCCGAGATCCTCTCCCTGCGCCCCCGAACACGCGCGTCCACCCCCACACCGATCCCCATCCCCGACGACCCACCCCCACACGAGGACTCCCACGACCACTGCCACTGACCCCGCCCCTCACGTTGACTCGTGGCGTGTTCGCCTGTCCCCCGTTCCGGAAGGGCTAACACGCCACGAGTCAAGGGACGGGGACGATGCCGCCGTCGACGCGTAGGTCGATGCCGTTGATGTAACCGGCCAGCGGGCTGGCCAGGAACGCGACGGTGGCGGCGATGTCGGCGGCGGTGCCCAGGCGTCCGGCCGGGTTGGGCGCGTACTCGGCCGTCACCTGGGCCTCCAGTTCGGGCCACGGCGCCGGGCGGCCCTCCCGTACGGCCCGTTCCTCGAACATCCGGCGCATGCCGTCGGTGACGATCACGCCGGGGCTGACGGTGTTGGCCGTGATCCCGCTGCCGGCCAGGTGGCGGGCCAGCCCGGTGGTCATGTTGACCACGGCCGCCTTCGCCGCCGAGTACTCGACCATGTTCGGCAAGGGCGTCGTCGCCGCCCGGCTGCCCACGTTGACGACCCGTCCCCAGCCGCGCTCGCGCATCGCCGGTACGAGCGCGCGGATGAGCCGTACGGCCGAGAGCACGTTGCCGTTGAACGCGTCCAGCCACACGGCGGGCTCCGCGCTCTCCCAGTCGTGCTCGGCGAACGGACCGGCGTTGTTGACGAGGATGTCCACTCCCCAGCCGCGGGCGCTCTCGGCCACGGCGGCCGCGCCGGCGTCATCGGCCAGGTCGCCCAGGACGGCTCGGGACGTCACGCCGGACGCGTGAAGGGTCTCCACGACCTCGTTCGTACGGGTGGCGTCGCGGCCGTGCACCAGCACCGCGCACCCTTCGGCGCCGAGCCGCCGGGCGATCTCGGCACCGATCCCGCCGCTGCCGCCCGTCACCAGTGCCCGTCGCCCGCCCAACTCAAGATCCATAGATGGGGAGCCTAGGCGGCCCCACGCCGCCAGTGGACGGAGATGCGTGCCGAGATCAAGGCCCGGTACGGCGAGGAGAAGGGCGACACCATCATCTGCTCCATGACGCACGGCACGCCTGTCGGCAACTGGTTGGTGGACGACCGGCGACTGCGAGGAGGAGTAGAGCCCGGCGAACGCTGACGGCAGGCCCGCTCCACTTCTGCGGGCCTGCCGTCACCACATCACTTGCTCAGGTCTGCGGCGGCGCGTCGGACAGTGCGCTCCTGATCGCTCCCAGATCGTCGGCGATCCTGCGGAGGACATCGACGAGCGCGATCTGCGCGGCGAGCTCTCCGACGTCCATCCGTACGTCGAGCGTCGGGGTGTCGGAGTAGTCGAGCCTTCGGTAGGCCGCGTTGAGCTGCTCGCGCGCGATGGCGTCGGGAGATTTGCGCATTTTGCGATCCTGGCATCCTTCCGCGGCTCGCACCAGGTGTCCGCTGGCGTCGGGCTCCGGTGACGCCAGACGCCGCCGGCGACATGACATGCCGTACCGCAGAAGAAGGCCTTAAGTAATCCGTAAGCCCGTTCCACCAAGCTGAGGACAGCAGGAAGGGAGCGGGCCGGATGGGCCCGCTCCTCCACAGCGAGAAGGAGTGTCAGATGGCGAGCAAGCTGGTGGTTTCGACCTTCGTGTCCCTGGACGGCGTCATGCAGGCTCCCGGCGGGCCCGGCGAGGACGACTCCAACGGGTTCCCGTACGGGGGCTGGCTGGCCCCGCACGCCGACGAGGGGTTCGGCCGGATCATGGGCGAGGTGTTCGGACGGGCGGACGGCATGCTGCTCGGCCGCAGGTCGTACGACATCCTCGCGGCGCACTGGCCCGGCGTGCCCGACGAGGAGGGCGGCGCCCAGATCAACAGCATGCCGAAGTACGTCGCCACGCGGTCCCCGATGAACGCCGAGTGGCGCAACACCGAGGTCCTGGTGGGGGAGGCCGCCCAGACCGTAGCCGATCTCAAGAAGCGCACCGACGGCGTGATCCTCGTCCAGGGCAGCAGCGACCTCATCCGTACGCTGCAGGAGGCCGACCTCGTCGACGAGTACCACCTGCTCGTCTTCCCCCTCATCCTCGGCCAGGGCAAGCGGCTCTTCGCCGAGGGCACCGTTCCGGCCGGGCTGAAGCTCACCGGCTCGAGCGTCACCGACGCCGGGGTCGTCTACATGGCGTACGAGCGGGCGGGCGAAGTCTCCCTCGGTTCCGTCGAGTAACGCGGCCGGGCCTCTCAGGCGATCAGGTCCTCCAGTGGAGCACCGGACGCGCACAGCGCGCAGTCCTGTGGCTTCCACAGCGAGTTGTCGAGGTGCGTGACGGTCTCCAGGGCCAGCCCCTGGTCTTCCGCCAAAGCGGCGGCGGGCCGGCCCAGGACGAGCAGCGCGCCGATCGCCACCGGCTCGGCCTGGCCTTCGCGCAGCGCGGCCAGCGTGGCCCGTACGGCCGAACCGGCGTTGACCACGTCGTCCACCACGGCCACACGGCGCCCGGCCACCGGGATTCCGTCCGGCAGTCGGTACCGAGCGGAGTAGAGGGCATCGGCCTGCGGAGCCACGACCCGTTCAGTGTAGGAGAACTCGGCGTCGAGCCCGATCGCGATCATCTGTGCCACGAACGCGCCCCCGCTCAGGGGACCGCAGACCATGTCCACACCGTGCCCGGCGAGCCGCTTCGCCAACGAAGTGATCGCGGGCCTGAGCCGTGCCGGCCGGAGGAACAGGGCATCGAGCTCAAGCCAGAGATCACCGTGATGCCCCGACTCCAGGCGAAAATGACCTCGCCGGGCACCCATCATCGACAGCCGTTCGTCGTCCACCCCGGCAGTCTCCCAAGACCGCCGGGTTCCCTACGACACCGCTCAGCTCAGGTCGAGCCGCCCGCTCTTCACCGTCCGGACGAACGACCGCCAGTCCTCGGGAGCGAAGCCGAGCACCGCCCCGTCAGGGTCTTTGGAGTCCCGAGCCACCACGAGTGCCTGGTCAGCGGCCACCTCCACACACTCGCCGCCGTTGCCGATGCTGTGGCTGCTCTTGCGCCAGGCGCCTATCTCCACGCAGTTGCCTTGTTGAGAGCTGTAGCTGCTCTTGTGCCACGTGCCGACCTCGACGCAGTGGCCTTGATCAGTGCTGTGGCTGCTCGTACGCCAGATGATGTGAGGGGGGTTCATGATGGTTCCCGTGCCTCTCTCGGCTTGCTTTGCTAGGGCGTCTCGTCAGCCACTCTAGCGATCAGGTCCCGGGACTCATCCGGGCCCAGAGCTCGGGCGCGTAGGTGATCGAAGAGCTCGATATATTCGGCTACGTGGGAAGGGTCTTCTAGGTAGATGCTTCCCAGTCGATACTGGATATACGCCACGTCAGGATCGTGTGGCTCCGGAAACCGCAGGACAGTGCACGGCCCGTCCATGCCTGGATGGGCTCCAGTTGTGAATGGCAGGACAACGATGTTGATGTGGTTGTAGCTGGACAGCCTGATGAGATGGCCGAGTTGCTCACGCATCGTTTCTCGGCCACCCACCTGTCGTCTGATAGCGCCTTCATTGATTATGGCCCACACTTTGGACGGGTCATCGTTGACCAGCCGCTCTTGACGCCTGAGTCGGAGTTCGACAAGGTGTTCTAGCTCCTTATCTGGCGGCACTCGAAGGCCGGAGAGTGAGATCGCGCGGATGTAGCCTTCACTCTGGAGTGGGCCTGGAATAGCTTCAGGGGCGTAATCCAAGATCTCGGAGGCTTCTTCTTCCAGGCCAACGTAGACCTCGAACCACTCGGGGATTGATCCGGAGTACTGGTGCCACCAGCCGCGCTGGCGGCTCTGCCGGGCGAGGGTGACGAGGACTTCGGTTCGCTCGTCGTCGAGGCCATAGAACTTGCACAGCGCCATGATGTCGGCGACCTTCGGCGCGTGGGTCGCCGCCTCGATGCGGCTGACTGTGGCCGGTGCGATGTCAGCGAACCTGGCCGCCTCCTCGCGGGTCTTGCCCGCCTCTCTGCGAAGCTTTCGCATTTCGGACGCGAGCCGGCGCCTGCGCACGGTTGGGCTTGTCCTATTTGCCATCTTCGTTCCTTCCTGAGAGATATGGCCACCAGGTGAACCATGATTTTTTGAGCGGGCTCACTTCTATAGCTTTACAAAAACATCGCGCTCACTCCACACTCTGACCATAGTGACCATCACGCACGGTAGGTGCTTGATCACGGAACTTCCGGGTGATTCGTGATCGCGTGCGTGCTCGGCGAAGGGGCAGCGACGGTGTCAACGGATCTTCGGCCGCATGAGGTGCGGTTCGGCCTTCTGGCGCATCTCTGTTACAAGCTCGGGGAGCGGCAGGATCGCACCTCGATACTCGTTCATCCTCAGCGCGGCGAGCCGGTGCTGTGGGTGCCGTACGCGGGCGGTCCCCGGCGGCTCGGGGTGGGGGCGGTCGATCATCTCGGGCGCTGGCTCTACACGTACGGGAATCAGTGGAGCGTCGCGGGCGACGTGGCCGGGACGGCCGCGCGGATCGCTCGGGCGGTGGACGGGAGATGACTCGGTGGCATCTCGGTACGTGTGTCATCCCGGCGGCGCCGCAGAACGTGGCGAGGGGACGGCAGTGGCTGGAGGGCAAGCTGGCGCCGCTGCTCGGTGCCAGGCACAGCGCGTGTGAGGACAGCGTTCTGCTGCTGTCCGAGGCTCTGACCAACGCGGTCGTGCACGGTGGTGGTGGGGCGGTGGTGATAGATGCCTATGTGGAGGGCACCGTTCTGCGGATCGAAGTCATCGACGGCGGGGGCGGCGGCACGCTCCCGCATTACGTGGACGATCCGTGCGGGGAGGGCGGGCGAGGCCTTCCCATCATGAAGATGCTCGCCCGGGGCTGGGGATACGAGGTCTTGTACGACGGGCGCCTGCGAGTGTGGTTCGAGGTGTCCTTCGTCAGAGGCACCGCAGCCGGGCCACCACCCCGTTGACTCGTGGCGGGTTCGCCGGGTTGGGGCGTTTGGAATGCGAACACGCCC